>CAXTOX010000047.1:0-23940 GCA_964245885.1 uncultured Chthoniobacterales bacterium
CCGGGCGGCATGCTCCAGCGCGTCCGCGAGTCCGCCCGGATCACCCGGCGCGACCCGCCAACCGAAGCCCCCCTCCTCCACGGCAAGGGCGAGTTCGCTGTCGGCGTCGGCCACCGCGAGCACCGGGCGCGAGAATGCCAACGCGCTCAGCAGTTTGCTAGGAAAGAAGTATTGTCCCGTGCCCGCCTGCTGCGTGATGAGGCAAGCATCCGTGTCAGCCATCATCTCGCGGTATGCCTCGTCGTCCTGCAAAGGCAGCAGGGTCAGATTGGTGAGAGGATGATTGGTGACTGCCTCGCGCAACCGCCCACCCGCTGACCCCTGGCCGCAGATCACGATTTTCACCCGTCCACCCGGCGCGAGCCGCCGGGCCGCCTCGGGCAGGATGTCGAGTCCTTGTTTGATCCCCAGGTTGCCCGAGTACACCGCCAGAAAATCGTCCGGGGCAAACCCGTGCCGCGCCCGCCAGCGTCCGGGCGGCGGCAGGGGGTTCGTCTCCGTTGGCTGCACGCCATTGGGAAAGTAGACGCGCTTCTCCGACGGCACCCTCTTCGCCGCGAATGCCCGCAGCATCCCATGGCTGATGCCTGACACGCGCGCGGCCTTGGCGTACGCCAGCGCCTCCAGCGCGTACAACGCGCGGGTGAACGCGTTGGGCTTGAGCATCCCCAGGCCCAACGCCGCGTCGGGCTGTAGATCCTGGACGTGAAAGACAAACGGCGCGCGTTTGATCTTGCCCAGCACCCACGCCGCCGCGCCCAGCAGCAACGGCGGCGACACCACGACCATCGCGTCAAATCGCCCGAGCGACAGCGCCCGGACGAACGAGGTCAGCACGAACGTCGCCTCATGCACGATCCGCTTCCAGGCTGACACCTGCGTGGGGACGTAGTGCCAGCAGCGATGCACCGGCACGCCGTCCAGCGTGTCGTCGCGGTAGAGCCGGCCGGCGTCGGCGGAAGCCTTCTTCCAGCCGGGATAATAGGCGAACGTCGTCAGCATCCGCGCGTCGTGGCCGGCGGCGCGCAGGTGTTCGCACAGGGCGACGTTGCACGGCGCGATACCGGTGACCTCCGGCGAGTAGTTGATGCCCCAGACGAGGATTCTCATGCCGGCAAACCCCTACTCCATCGCGCGCAAACGGCAAGGCTCCCGGCTGTCGAACCAGAGCATGGTTCTCTTGATTGATAGAGGCGTTGCGGGCGGCCTGGCCCACGCCACTGGCAGGAGGGCGCCAAAGGACCTGGTCTTCGTGGAGGAAAGCGGGGTCAACACCCGACCATGACGCGTCTCCACGCTCGCCGTCGGCGGGGCACGCGCGCTTTCGACCACGCGCTTTCAGCCGAACACCGGGAGCGGCTCGACGCCATCACTGGACGGTGTAGCCGCCATCGACCGCAATGGCTTGGCCAATGACCAGGGTAGAGGCTGAACTGCACAGCCAGAGCACCACGTCCGCGATTTCATCGGCGCGACCCACTCGTCCGATGGGCACCACTTTGAGCATCGCTTCGAGGGCCTCCGTCTGACCGGCGGATTTCATCTGGTCGGACATGGGCGTGTCGATGAGGCCCGGACAAACAGCGTTGATGTGGATGCCCTTTGCCGCATACTCCAGCGCGGCGCTTTTGGTGAGGCCAATGACGCCGTGCTTGGCGGCGTGGTAACTGCCGCGCTGGGGTCCACCGACCAGCCCGCCAGCGATGAGCAGTTGACAATGGCACCGCTGCCCTGTTCGCGCATCTGTTGCAACTCGAACTTCATGCAACTCCATACGCCGCCGAGGTTAATGCCCATCACCCGGTCGTAGTCTTCCCGGGTGGCGTCGGCCGTTTCGGCCAGGACGTTCTGCACGCCCGCGTTGTTGTAGGCCGCGTCCAGCCGTCCGAAGGTGGCGACGGTCTGTTTGACCATCGCTTCGACCTGGGCATCGTCGGACACGTCGCAATGGACCGCGAGGGTTTTGTGGCCTTGGGCGGTCAGTTCGGCGGCGGCGGCGCGCACGGCCTTTTCGTTGAAGTCAGCCAGCACGACGGCGGCACCAGACTCGGCGAAGGCTCTGGCGGTGGCGAGGCCCAGGCCGGAGGCGGCACCAGTGACGAGGGCCACTTGGTTTTCGAAGGAGAAGTTCATGATCGGTTCGTTGGTCTGCTGACGGGTGGGACGAAGATTGTTTAGAGAAGTCCGCTGGAGGGGCTGAATCACCGGTGGTATTGCTCGTCACTGACCTTCTCCAGCCAGTCGGTGTTCTTGCCGTCGAGACTTTCCACGATGGCGAGGTGGGTCAGCGCGGTGGTGGGCGAAGCGCCATGCCAGTGCTTCTCGCCCGCCGCAAACCAGACCACGTCGCCGGGACGGATTTCCTGGACCGGTCCGCCTTCACGCTGCACCCAGCCGAGGCCAGCCGTGACGACGAGGGTCTGGCCCAAGACGTGGGTGTGCCAAGCGGTGCGCGCGCCCGGCTCGAAGGTGACGTACGCTCCCTCGACCCGCCCGGGTCCTTCCGCCTTGAAAGGAGCGTCGATGCGCACCGTGCCAGTGAAGTAGTCCGCGGGTGCCTGCTTGGAGGGGATGGAGCCGTTCGCTTGGATTTTCATGGGGATGTTTTCCTTCGGGCGTTTAGGTTTGGGAATGTGGGATCAGGGCTGCTTCGGCGGCTGGGGCTGGAAGGTTTCCTTGGCGACCGCGAGGGCGCTCATGGCTTTGGGCCAGCCGCAGTAGAAGGCCAGATGCGTGATGGTTTCGATGATTTCAGCCTCCGTGACGCCGTTCTCCTTGGCCCGCTTGAGATGGAAAGGCAGTTGCTCGGTGTGTTACCGCCGGCGATGAGGGCCGTCACGGTGACGAGGCTGCGGTCACGCTTGGAGAGCTCCGGGCGCTCCCACACGTCGCCGAAGAGCACGTCGTCGGTGATCTCCACGAGCTTGGGCGAAAAGTCGCCGTAGGTCTTCTTGAGGGCGGAAGGTTCTTTGTTCATCGTGTTGGTGCCTTGGATTTTGGTTGGGTCCTGGATGACGGCAGCTCCCTGGCGGTACTATTCATCGCTGACTTTTTCGAGCCAGTCGGTGTTTTTGCCGTCGAGTTCCTCCTGGATGGCGATGTGCGTCACCAACGCCGTGGCCGAGGCACCGTGCCAGTGTTTCACGTTGGGCGGAATGCGGACCACGTCACCCTGACGCATCTCCTGGATCGGGCTGCCCCAACTTTGAATCCAACCGGTGCCTGCCGTGATGATCAACACCTGACCGAGCGGATGACTGTGCCAGGCCGAACGCGCGCCGGGCGGAAAGGTGACCGAGCCGCCGGAGACGTGCGAGGGTGGATTTGACCCGAACAGGGGTGTCACGCTGGCCGAGCCGGTGAAGCGGTCCGTTGGTCCCGGCTGCGGGGCTTGCGAACCGCTGCGAGCGATGGTGATGGCCGGGGTCTCCGCCGGGGCCGTTTGCGCCTGGCCCGAGAGCGGAAGCGTCGTGGCGAGCAAGCAGAGCGAGAGAAGTTTCGGTGCGAGTCGATTCATCGTGGTTCTTTTCTTTGCCGTCAACAGGGTGCGAGAGGAGCATCGGGCACCCGGAGCGGTGTTTCTCGCGCGATCTTGCGCGGCCCATCGCGTTCTTGCGGCAAACGATTTTGCCTGCCTTACAAAGCGTTGCGGAAGTCCGTGGGCGTTAACCCCGCCACCCGCCGGAACACCCGTGCAAAATGACTCGGGCTCGTGTAGCCGACCTCCAACGCGATTTCGATGAGGCTGCGCGAGGCTTCGCGGATGAGCTGCTGGGCACGGGTGATGCGCTCACGGGTTACAAATTGCAACGGCGACATTCCGGTGGTCTGCTTGAACACCCGGCAGAAGTGGAAGGGACTGAGTGCCACCAGTTCTGACAATTCTCCCACGGAAATTTCCTCCGCGAGGTGCTCGCTTAGATAATCCTCCACCTTGTGCAGTTGTCGGACTGGCAGACCGCCGCGAAAGTCCGGTTTCTCCGCCACTGCCGTGTATTTCTCCACCAGGAACGAGGCGATCAGCCGGGTGAGATCGGCGACGCGCCTCGAGCGGCCCGGGGTCCGCGCCGAAAGCATCTCGGCGCACGCGAAGCACAGGTGCGTGAGCGCTTCATCCCGACCGAAGAAATCGACGAGTTCCACCTCGTCTACCCTGCCGGGATGGACGGCTTCCAAAGCCGCCCGGTACGGATCGACCGCCAGATGGATCGAGATGGTTTCAAGCTCCTCGCCTGCCAGCGAACGGAAGGCCACCTCGTAGGGAGTCTTCGAGCGGGTGATAAAGAAGTCTCCTGGCCGGATGTGCCGCGTCACCCACGGCTGCCCGCGCTCGCGTTCCCGAAACTCCGCCGAGCCTGCAAGCCCACAGGAGATTGATGGCTCGGCCGTCGCCGGCACAAGGAAGCGATCCACCACGCGGGTGAACCGGACGCGCCGTGCAAAGATCCCCGGCCACTGCAAGGAGGCGCTGTCCGCCAAGACACGGCCCGTCAGATACCGGGGAAACGCTGCCGCCGTCGTTCGTTCAGGGGTGTTCACGAAGGATGATGAGAGTCTGCATCGATCTTCGCTCGCATCGGCATGTAAATCTACCACCTCTGCGGGGTGTCAGGGGTTGTGTGGTAACAGAGTGGCGTGGCATGTCCCGTGTCCAGCCAAGCTCCTCGTTGCCGCACTTTTGCTTCATACCCGTGTCCATCACTCCCTGCGTGGTTTTTGACCGGTCGTTCGCACTGATTCTATCACCCGCTGACTTCATGCGCGTGCCCTGCGATGGCCCGTTCAAGCACCGCCTTTATCTCCGGCTGGCGGATCGGTTTACTCAGATAGTCTTCCATCCCTGCGGCCATGCACGCCTCGCGATCTTCCTTCATCGCATTTGCAGTCAGAGCGACGATGTACGGTCGCTCGGATGAAGCGAGCATTTCACCGATCCGCCTGGTCGCCTCAAGGCCGTCGACCTCGGGCATCTGCACATCCATGAAGACCACGTCGTACCGTTGACGTTTCACCGCCTTGATGGCTTCCTTGCCGTTCACCGCGAGATCGCTCGCGTAGCCGTATTGCAACAGCACCCGCTTTATCACCTGTTGGTTGACGGCGTTATCCTCGGCCACCAGGATCTTCAGCGGAAATCGGCTGGCCATCGTCGGATCGGCCTCCTGTGGCGGCCGACTCACGCGTGCGTTCGACTGGGCGTTGCCCAACGCCGTGGTCAACGCGTTCAGCAAGTGTTCCTGCTTCACCGGTTTCATGAGCCGTGCCGCAAACTCATGGGCCGCATTGACGCCGGTCTCCTTGGCGGGAATGGAAGAACTCAGCAGCACGAGCGGTATCCTCCGAAACAGTTCCCGCGCACGAATCTGCCGCGCCAAGGTGTAGCCATCCGTGTCGGGCATCTGCCAGTCCAGGATCGCGAGGTCCACCGGCGGGTTACTCTCCAGCCATGACAGGGCGTCCGCCGCCGCCGCAAAAGCCGTGGGGACCATGCCCCAGCGCTCGGTTTGAATCCGCAGAATCTGGCGGTTGATCTCACCGTCGTCCACGATGAGCACCCGCTTGTCCTTCAGGATAGCAGACGAAGCGAGATGTTGGACCCGCCGTGGAGAGCAGGTCTCCTTGGCGAAGAGGGTGAAGAAAAAAGAGGTGCCAGCGCCCAACTTGCTTTCGACCCAGATCCTGCCACCCATGGCTTCCACGATGCGCTTGGAGATTACCAACCCCAGGCCGGTGCCGCCGTGTCGGCGTGTGACCGAAGCATCGACCTGGCTAAATGCCTGGAACAAGCGGTACATGCGATCTTCGGGGATGCCCGGTCCGGTGTCACGCACCTCGAAGTGGAGCCGCACCCATTCTTCCTGCGCGGATGAGCCGACTGCCAGTTCGCGCAGGTACTCATTTCCGGCGGGGATGTCTTCTTCAGAGGCTCGCTCGCAGGAGACTTCCACGACCACCTCACCCTTCTCGGTAAATTTCAGCGCGTTGCCTACCAGGTTGATGAGCACCTGGCGCAGGCGGGTCGGCTCGCTGACGATGGCACCGGGCACCCGCGAATCGAAGAGGCAGGCGAGGTCGATATTTCTTTCGGCCGAGCGGGAACCGAACACGTCGAGAACCTCTTCCACGCAGGGGACCAGATCGAAGGTCAGGTGTTCGAGTTCCATCAAGCCGGACTCAATCTTGGAGAAGTCGAGGATCTCGTTGATGACGGTCATCAGGTTGTCGCCGCTCTGGCGGATCATTTCAACGAAGCTGACCTGCTCTTCTCGCAGTTCGGTGTCGAGCAGCAGACTCGTCATTCCGATGACTCCGTTCATGGGTGTGCGGATCTCATGGCTCATGTTGGCCAGGAACTCGGATTTGGCGACGTTGGCGGCGTCCGCCTTCTCCATGGCGACCTGAAGCTCGCGGTTGGCGCTGGCCAGCTCGCACGTACGCTCTGCCACCGCCCGTTCGATGCGCTCGTTGGTCAGTTGCGATTCCGCCTGGCGTCGAGCGATGCGGCGCATCTCGAAGATGCTCTGTTGGCACATAATGGAAAGGAAAAGGTCTTCAAAGAGCACCCATCCGATGTGTTCGATCCAGCGAAAATACCCGGGTGTGATCGTGCCGAAGATAGATTGCGGCCAGTAAATGCCCCGCAGGATATGGTCGACCGCAGTCACCGCCGTCGCCGTGGCCAGCACGCGCCAGTCCCGGTAGAAGGCGAGGAACGCCAGCGAGCCAAAGATGTGAAAATGCGTTTCAATGCGACCGCCGCTGAGATGAATGAGCAGCGCCGAAGCGAGCATCTCGGAGGCGGCGATGACATGGCGAGTCAGCGCGTGCCCCGGATGCGCAAGCGTGAGCAGCACGGGGAAACCGGCGATGGCTCCTCCGAGAAAAATCGCGGCGAAAACGTGGACATGCACGGAACTCACCGCTCCGATCCAGGTGTGAGGGGTTACCCACAAAGCCACCCCGATGCCGGCGAGCCATTGCACCACCATCAGGCCGGCAAACATTCGGTCCGTCCGTTTCCAAGCGCGTCGACGTTCGCTTTGGAAGAGGTTCTCTGCCAGTTGTGCGAGGTGTCCTGAATCTGCTTCTGGTTCAGAGAAAGAGACGGCGAGTGCAGAGCGGATTTGTGCCAGTGAGATCATGGTCGGGAGGAGAAAGCGGGTAGCTCCAAGAGGGGACAGCCGTAGACAGGCGTCCGGTGCACCGGCGAGCGGCCTTCGAGGACCAGGCTGATGACCGCTGAGCGGCCGGGACTATCGCCTTCGTGGCCACGGGAGGGAGTGATGCCGCCGCTAAAGACCAGTTGACCGGAGGGCTGGTACAGGAGGACGTGGCCGGATCCTTTTACGCCGAAGCGTCCCGCTTCCTGGCCGTCCTGATCCGTGATGACACGAATTCCCGGGATCGTCGCGGCCTCCTGCCACAACTCGCCCTGTTCCCAGTGGGGAGGCACCCCCTTCGGAAGGGTGAAAACGACGGCCACCGCGATCCCGTGCGGAAGGCTGGACATCAACTCGGCCAGTTCATGCAAGCTCGCCCGGGTGCAAGGGCAATGCGGATGGGCAAACAAAACCAGCGTCGGAACATCCGGTGCCAAGGTCAGCGCGGAGTGTTTTGGAAACGTCGAACTGGTGGTGGCACCGGTGACAGGAGTAAACTCCTCTCGTGCAAGGATAGAAAAACCGGTTGCGAGGAAGGCGATCCACACCAAGCCAGCGATCAGCATGAACTTTCCAGGCGACCGGGTTTCGGCGGGCCCACTGACTTGAGGGAGGTCCTGATCACCGAGCGGGATGTCACCAGAGGCGCATGCGTTCATGAGTTGGCCAAAGACACGATGAGCACAAGCGCCACGTGCGCGTGCGCGACAGAGCGGACGAGAAGATGGATTGCTCGTTTCTCTGGGTGCGCGCAAGCGAGGCCCAGCGTGGTGCGAGCAGATAAAACAACGAAATGGGCTGGTTCGTGCGGGTTGCTGAGTGTTTGCATAGCGAATGCTTCGGGGAAGCACTCTGACTCTGTATAGCAGGAATCAATCTAGAGCGGTTGGGGTTAATGCCCACCGATGAGTAGAGAGTTTGCCCCTCGTCGGTTCTGTGTCCGCGAAAAAACGAACCCAGGGCGTTGCATTGGGCTGTCGCATTGCGCCCTTCCGGGGCTGGGGCAAGAACCTGATCATCGTCTTTTTCACCAGACAGCTTCTAACATGCGGGTCTCGAAAACTGCCATCTTCCCGGGCTAGAGTTCCTTGCCGGTGCCGTCGTTGATAAAACGGAAATGCAAACGGTGCTTCCCATCTCGGGCGCGAACTGCTTATCTGTGTGCGTCCAAGGTAACCGAGGGCATCTGATGAACAAAAGCGATCCGCACCTCTCATTAACCGAGGCGTGCATTTCTTCGCGCCGCAATTTCCTCCGGCAAGCTGGACTGGCCGCAGGCGCAGTCGTCCTGACGGCGGCAGTTGCCGCGAACGCCGCCGAGCCTCCCGCGTCGCCGGACTCCTCGCGCCGTCCGACGCCCGGCGGGACCGATCCCACGCCCGAGCAAATGGCCAGCAACCTGCGACGCGCCAACGAGACCGCCAAACGCGCCAAACAATACGGCCACCATCCCTTCGGCTGCATCCTGGTCGCGCCGGACCACGAGACCGTGCTCATGGAGCAGGGCAACGTCGATACCGTCAACCACGCAGAATCCACGCTCGTCCGCGCGGCGTGGACGAATTTTTCACCCGCCTATCTCTGGACCTGCACCCTCTACACGACCTTCGAGCCTTGCGCGATGTGCGCCGGCACGATGTACTGGGCCAACGTCGGTCGCGTGGTGTACGGCGCGGCGGAGAAGCGTCTGCTCGAACTCACCGGCAGCAGCGAGCAAAACCCGACGCTCGACGTGCCCTGCCGCTACGTGTTCGCGCACAGCCAGAAAGACGTGAAGGTCTGGGGACCGATCCCGGAGCTCGAAGCGGAACTCGTTGAGCCGCATCGAGGTTTCTGGAAGTGAGTGGTCAAGGTCGCGCCTGCATCGCGGCGACGAAGTCATCCGTGAACCGCGCACCGTCGAGATCCGTCACGATCTCGACCGGCTGTTCACCCAATCCAGGGGCGGTCTTTTCGGTGTAGAGGCGCGTGTTGCCGTAGTTCGCGCCGTGGTCGATGTCCACGTCCATACGAAACGTCTCGCGCGTCTTGACCAGCGATGGATCGACCAGGATGGCGGCGGTTATTTCGTCCCACAGCGGCACGTCGAGTTGCGCGTATTTCGCCAGGTATTCGGTGACCGGTGTTTTGACGGCGGCGACGCGCGCGAGCAACTCCTTCGTCAATACCACGCGGTTCGTGATTTCACCGACGGAGGTGATCTTCGCCCACGGTGCGTGCAGGACGATGTACGCGGCCTCGGGATCAAAACAGAGGTTGAAGTCTGGATTAACCACCCCGTTGTACGTGAGGTTTCCGGCGTGCGCGGACTTGGTCGTCACGTTCACGGCGGGCACGCCGCCCATGAACACTAATTGTTTCGCCAACGACGCGAACTCCGGGTCGAGCCGGACCGCCAGCGCGAGGTTGGTAAGCGGCCCGCCGGCGTAGATCGACACCTGGTGCGGGTATTTGCGCACCTGCTCGACCAGGAACGCGGCGGCGGTCTGCGCGGAAGGTTTGAGCGTCGGTTCGCCTTCGAGCGGCGGCGGCACCTCGTACGGTCCGTGCTGACGATAGGTCTTGAGCGGGCTTTCCTCCGTCGTGTTGTACGCGCCTTTCCAGAAGATTTTGCCGAAGGATTTCTGCCACAGCGCGGTGCGTTCCTCGTTGTTGATGAGCGGGAACACCGCGCCCGGCACGACCGGCACCTCCGGGCGGTGCATGATCTCCAGCAGCCGGAGGGTGTGCGCGACCTCGTCGTCCCGCCAGGCGTCGCCGGTGACAACCGTCAGGCCGAGCACGCGCACGCCGGGATGGTTGAGGAGCAGGATGGCCGCCTGGAGATTGGTGGTGGCAGGCCCCGAAAAATCGTTGTCCGCGATGACGAGTTCTTCCGCGGCGTGCAGGCCCGCCGGAAGCAGCCCCGCCACACCGAGCAGCAACCCGATGAAAGGTTTCACGCGACGGCGGCCTCCGGCGTGCGCGCCACCAGACGGCCGGGCACGTTCTTGCGCATCTGGTTGTTGCCGAACCCCATTCGCACGTCGAAGGACGGATCGAAGGCGAACTCCACGTCGTAATTGCGCACGAGGTTCGCCAGGAAGAGCGGCGTGTGGACGAGCGTCATGTTCATCCCGAGGCAGATGTGCGCGCCGCCGCCGAAGAAGCCGTTTGCCTTGGCTGGGTAGGTCTTCCCGTCCAGCCAGCGTTCCGGCTTGAACCGGAACGGGTCCGCGTAGATTTCTTCGAGGAAATGGCAGAGCGTGTTCGCATGCACCACCGGCGCACCGGCGGCAATCCGGCAGCCCTTGAACTCCATATCCACCGCCGCCGTGCGCGGCAGCACGATGGAGCCGGGGCGCAGGCGCTGGACTTCCTGGATGGTCGCCTTCAGCCGCGGAAACTGGCTCATCCCGCGGAATGCCTTGCCGTCCCAGGGTTCTAGTTCCTCGCGCAACGCCGCGCGCCAGGCGGGCTGCGTGTGGAGGTACAACAGGCACCAGTAGAGGAGGTTCGTGGTGTTGTGCACGCCGGCGAGCAGGATGAGGTAGATGTCGTTGATGAGGTCCCAGCGCGTCGGCGGCGCGCCGCCACCCGCCTCGTGCGCTTTGAGCAGGGCGGTGAGGTTGTCTTCGGGCGGTTCGGTCATCGCTTGCCGGGCGTCGAGGATGCGGCCGAACTCCGCGAACACCTCCCGTTTGTATCGGCGGTAGATCGGCCGGTTGTAGTAGAAATGCCGCATCCAGCGCAGGTTCACGCCGTAGATGAAGTCGTGTTCCCACACGTCCATCTTCTCGATCATTTCCTCGCTCAGGTCGCACTGCACGACGGTTTTACCGGACATGCGGATGATCGTCTTCGCCAGCAGCCGGGTGAAGTTCGTGGGCTGCCCGGCCGCCTTGGCGAGTTCGGCGGCGATGATGCCGTCCATCGTCGGCACCTGGCGCATGATCGTGTCCGGCCGGAACGCCGGTTGCAGGTGCTGCCGCCGCGCGCGGTGCGGTTTGCCGTCGAGTTGGGTGACGTGGTCCGGCCCCATCTGTTCGCGGAAAGCAACGTTGCCGTGCGCATAGCTCCAGTTTTCCGGCGAGCGCCAGATGAAATCGTTGGCCTCCAGTCCGCCGAGGACAATCGGCGTGCGTCCACCCAGCCGCGTGCGGTAGATCGGGCCGCACCGGCGGTAGCCGTCGAGGTAAAACTGGTAGGGATCGAGCTTCGCCGCCCGCGTCGTGCCGATCCACGGAAGACCCAGTCGGTAGAACGGGATTTCCCGCTCGCCGGGCGCGGGTTTCACCGGCGGCGCTTCGGCGGACGGCGGTATTTCCGCGCCGGCGGCGTGCGAGAACGACGGTGCGTTGGTGGGAGTGGCGTGGCCCTTGTTTTCCATAAATCCTCCTCTGTCACTGCGTCTGCCAGCGGAACATCCACCGCTCCGCCGCGCGGCAGAGCAGATAGCTGCCGATGGACAAAATCCCGGTGATGAGCGTCACGGCGTACAGGCGGTCGGCACGGTATTCGGTGACGGATTGCACCAGCAGGTATCCCAGGCCCTCGCGGGCAAAAAACCATTCCGCGACAATGGCCCCGAGCAGGCAGCCGGTGAAGGCGATCTCGTGCGCCGCCATGTAGTACGGCAGCGCCGCGGGCCACCGCACGGCGCGGAACGTCTGCCAGCGCGTCGCGCGCAGCGTGCGCATCCGGTCGAGCAATCCAGGGTCGGCGGAACGCAACCCTTTGTTGAGGTTCGCCAGGAGCGGGAAAAAACAGACCAGCACGACGATCACGAGTTTCGGTGCGAGTTGGTCTCCCAGGGCCAGCAACAGGATGCCGGCGAGCGCCACGAACGGGATGTTGCGGATGAGCACCATCCACGGCGTGGCAAACCCCTCCAGCCAGGGAACGTAAAGGAACGTCAGAGCCAGCGCGATAGCCAGGAGATTCGCGATGAGGTAGCCCAGCAGGCCGACGCCCAGCGTCACCAGCGTGTGGTGAACGAACACGGTGCGTTCCGTCCACACGATGTCGAGCACGAGCTCCGGCCCCGGCAGGACCACGGTGGGCAGCTGCGCCGCTTCCACCACGATCCACCAGATCAACGGGATGGAGACGAACATCAACGGATAAGCCAGGCGGTTGGTCATGGGGTGGGCGTGACAGAGACCGTCAGCGGGTGGTCCGTCACTTCCGAGAACACGTCGAACATCGTGGCCTGCGGTTCGTCGGCCGCGCGGTCCCTGCCGCCGCACGCGACCCTGCGCACGACCGTCCGCGTCTCGGCGACGACGCGCAGGAACTCGGTCGTTGCCCGGAACGTTTCCGCGCGAGGCCGAGCCAGGCAAATGGGGATGATTTCCGCGATGCGACCGGGACGCCGCCCGAGCACGGCGATGCGGTCCGACAGACACACCGCCTCCTCGATGTTGTGCGTGACGAGCACCGCCGTCTGCCCGGTGCGCCGGAGAATGTCCGCAAGCCAGTCCATCATGCTGGCACGGGTCAGTTCGTCGAGCGCGCCGAACGGTTCGTCGAGCAGCAGCACGCGCGGTGAATGCACGAGCGCGCAGGCGATGTTCACCCGCTGGCGCATCCCGCCCGAGAGTTGGTGCGGATAATGGTGCAGGTATTTCCCGAGGCCGAAATCCTCCAGCAGTTTCGTGGGGTTCGTCCCCGGTCCGTTCCGGCCGGTGCCGACGATCTCCAGCGTCAGCCGGACGTTTTCCAGGGCCGTGCGCGAGGGGACCAGCGCCGGATGCTGGAACGCCACGCCGATCTGCCGCTGCCGACACGCCTGCGCTGGAGATTGACCGAAGACCCGGATCGCGCCCGAGGTCGGCTCCTCCAAGCCCGCGAGCAATCGCAGGAGGGTCGTTTTCCCGCAGCCCGACGCCCCGGTCAGCGCCACAAACTCGCCGGCCTGCACGGTCAGGTCCACGTCTTCCAGCACGGCGGGGGTGGAACCGCCATTCCGGCGCGGGCGGTCCCGGCCGAAGCGTTTGGCGACCTGCCGGATCTCGACGGCATGGGCGGCGGGAGGAGGCGCGTTCATGGCGTTTTGGGAGCAGACCGTGCTTCGGGCAGTTGAATCGCGCCGCTTTGCAGCAGGCGCGCGGCGAGTCTGTCCCACTGCTCCGGCGGCATCTGCTGAAGCGGCGACCCCGGCGCGCCGAAGGCGAGGTCGCGTTGCAGGTCGAAACGCCGGCGCACCATCGCGGGCGTGAGCGGCACGTCGGTCGAGCGCCGCGCCGTGATCTCCGCCGCCTCGTCCGGATGGTCGAGAATGAACCGCAGCGCCTGCCCGGTCGCCCACAGATAACGCCGCCACACATCGGCGCGGCTGGCGAGCGCGTCGCGCCGCACGATGGACACGTCCGAGAAATCCTCCCAACCCCAGTCCGAGAACCGGAATGCTATCCAGTTCTTGTATCCGGCCTGTTCGAGGATGCGCGGCTGGTTGACGATCAACGCCGCGTAGAAATCCACCGATCCCGCCAGCAGCGGCTCCGGCGTGAAGCCGGCCCGCCGGACGTGCAGCGACTCCGGCGGCAGACGGTACTCTTGCAGCAGGAAGTGGAGGATGGCGTCGCTGCCCGGTTGCATGCCAATCGTTTTGTTGACGAAGTCGGACGGTTGCAACTTTCGGGTGGAAGGCTGGTCGCGCGGCGTGTTGGCATCGATCCCCAGCCAGCAGTACGGGCTGCCCTTGAGCACCGTGCCGATGGCCACGAGGTCCGCCGAGGTCGGGCTGGCGATCAGCTCCACCAACCCGAAACCCGCCGGCGGCACGGCGATGTCGATTCGGCTGGCGGCGAGCAGTTGCAAGGGGTCGACGTTGGGGCCGCCGGGGACGAGTTCGAGTTCGAGTCCGGCGTCGTGGTAGTATCCCTTTTCAAGGCCGACGAACCACGGCGCGATTTCGTCGTTGAGCACCCACGGCATGCCGACGCGCAGTTTGACGGGCTGCGCACCGGTCACCATGGGCGCGGCAGCGTCGGTCGGCAGCAGGTCGTTGGTCACATACCGCGACGCCGGTATCTGCTGACGGACGCGGGCCAGCGCGTCGTCGAGCGAGATTTCAGGCGACGGCGAAGGGGCGGGGCCGGGCCGGCCGCAGGCAGCCAACCCAAGCACGAGCAACGTCGCAACCATCGCCAATCGGCTTCCCTTCATGCGTCTTCCCGGTGATCGTATTCCAGGAAGGCTAATGCGCGACGCCAGCCGTCGAGTCAAGATCGAAAAGGGGTTCGTCACGGGATCAGGCGCGCGTGGAGGGCGCGGGCGCGGGCGTTGTGACGGGCGATGAGTTCGTCCACATCGCAGTCGACGAACGCCCCGCCGTCGATCCGCACCCGGCCGCCGACGACGAGGCTCTCGACCTGCCGCGACCAGCAGAGCAACAGGGCGTCCACGGGATTTTCGCAACCGCTGGAAAACAGGTCCACCGTCGGAAAAATCGCCGCGTCCGCGCAACGGCCCGGTTCCAGCGCGCCGAGGTCTGGCCGACGCAGCAGGTCCGCGCCGCCGGTCGTACCGAGCGCCAGCGCGTCGAGCGCGGACATGGATGCCGCGCCGTGGCGCACGCGGCAGAGCATGAGCGCCTGCCGTAATTCGCCCAGGACGTGCCCGGAGTCGTTCGACGCGCTGCCGTCCACGCCGATGCCGACCTTCGCACCCGCCGTGCGAAGGTCGTTCACGCGGCAAACTCCCGAGCCGAGGCGCATGTTCGCGTACGGGCAGTGCGCCACGCCGATGCGACGCGCGCCAAGCCAGCGCACTTCCTCGTCGTTGAAATGGATGCCGTGCGCGAACCAGACGCCCTCGAAATTCCAGCCGCAGTCGGCGAAGTATTCCACCGGGCGCATCCCGAAATGTTCCAGCGAATACACGTCCTCGTCGACCGTCTCGCCGCAGTGGCTGTGCAATCCCAGCCCATGCTCGCGCGCGTAGGCCGCCGATTGCCGCAGGAGTTCCCGGCTGGCCGAGGTCGCCGCGCACGGTGCCAGGAACACCTGCCGCCAGCTACCCGTTGAAGGGTCGTTAAACTCGCGCCGCAGCCGGTCGCAGTCTTCCATGATCTCGTCGGTGGATTGGATCGCCCAACCGCCGATCAGGTCAGACGGCACGTCCATGCCCCCGCGCCCGCCGTGGAAACGCACGCCCATCTCCTCCGCGGCCTGAAACTGCGCGCCGAAACAATCGCCGCTGCCGCGCGGCACGACGTAATGGTGGTCCGCCGCCGTCGTGCAGCCGGTGAGCATGGTCTCCGCCAGCGCGAGCCGGCTGCACAGGTGCAGGTCGTCGGCGGTGAACCCCTGCCAGAGACGGTTCATGTGCGTGAGCCACGGGAGCAGCGGCAGGTTGTTGCCCGGCGTGTAGGCGCGCGCCATCGTCTGGTAGAAGTGGTGGTGCGTGTTGATGATCCCCGGCGTGGCGATGCCGCCGTGGGCGTCGTGCGTGGGGAGATCGCTCGCGCCCGGCGGCGGCGCGCCGGTGCCGACGGCCTCGACGAACCCGCCGCGCGCCACCAGCCACGCATCGCGCAGGATTTCACGCGTGGCGTTCATCGTGACCAGATGGCCGATGTTCTTGATAAGCAGGTCGCCGTCCATGTCAGAGCGTGCGCGGCAGCAGAAGGTTGAGCAAGAGCGCCGCGAGACCGCCCGTGCTAATGCCGCTGCTGAAGATCAATTGGACAGAAAGCGGCAGCGGCTTGAGCGCCTCCGGGTGGAGGTCCACGCCGAGGCCGACGCCGAGGGCGATGGCCACGATGAGAAACTCGCGGTTGCCCATCCCCGCGCGCGTGAGAATGCGGATGCCCGCCGCCGCGATCAGGCCGAAAAGCACGAGCGTCAACCCACCGGTCACCGGGGCAGGAATGCTCGCCAGCCAGCGGCCCAATCCGGGCAGCACGCCGAAAACCACCAGCATCGCCCCGCACAGGTAACCCACGCGACGGCTCGCGACGCCGGTCATTTGGATCACGCCGTTGTTCTGCGCGAACGTCGTGCTGGGAAAACAGTTCAGCAGCGCCGCCAGCGCGCAGTTGACGCCGTCGGCGAACACCCCGCCGCGCACCCGCCGCCAGTACACCGGCCCATCGGTGGGTTCACCGGAGAGTTCGGAACTCGCCGTCAGGTCGCCGAGCGTCTCGATGGCCGTGACGAGGTAGCAAAAACCGAAAGGCAGAATGAATCCGGCGTCAAAGCTCAGACCATATTTGAGAGGTTGCGGCAGCGCGAACCACGCACCGCCGGTGTCCGGCGCCTTCACGCCGCCGACCAGCAGGCACAAGAGGTAGCCTCCCAGCAGTGCGAGCAGGGCGGCGGAGAGTTTTGCCCACGGGAGCCGCAGCGCGTTGAAAATCACCACCAGCGCGAGCACCACGCCGGCGGCCAGCAGACCCATCGCCGGCCCGTGCTCACCCGGCAGCGGCGTCTGGATGCCGAACATGCTCGTCGGAATGAGCAGCAGCCCGATCAGCAGCACGACCGTTCCCGCCACCACCGGAGAGAACGCGCGTTGCAGCCGCGGCAGGAACGGCGCGAGGACCAGGGGCACGAGCGCCATCGCCAGCGACATGCCGAAGACGAGCGCCAGCCCGCCGGTTTTCCCCGCCAGAATGATCGGCGTGATGAAGGCGAAACTCGTTCCCGTGATCGACAATAACCCGGAGCCGAAACCCCGGCACGACATCACCTGCAAAAGCGTGCCGATCCCACTGGCGACGAGCGACATGTTAATCAGGTAAGCCCGGTCGGCGAAAGGCAGGTTCAGCGCGTTGGAAACGATGGTCGCCGGAGTGATCGTCCCCACGAACATCGCCAGGAGGTGCTGGAACGCGATGAGCAGCGCCTGGGGCCACGGCATCGCGTCGTTGAGCCGGTAGCGGACGGCGACCGCCGGGTTGGAGGTAACGGACTCGGCAGCGGCGAGAGCAGGTTCCATCATGACGAAGTTTCAGGCGAGTTCATCCTCGGAAGCACGGGGCACGGTCAGATGTTTCGCGCTCAGGAACAGCAGTGCTGCCAGCCCGTAACCCAACGCCGTACCACCCGCCGGGAAGAACGACCGGCCGGGCGACCACCGGCCGTTGATCCAGTCCATGAGCGGCAGGTTGATCACGGTGTCGCGGCCGGTCAGCGTGTAGGAGTGCATCAGGCCTCCGAGCGCCAGCAGCGCGCCGACGCCGCTCCAGACCGCCGCGCGCGTCCATTGCCGATCCACGATGCACACGACGATGGCGGCCCAGATCATCGCCGAATAAAGGAAGCCTTGTTCCAGCGCGAACCCGCCGCCGATGTACGCGCCCGCCGCGTGCGCCGCGCGGACCAGCGGTGCGTCGAGCACCGGTCCGCCGGGCGTCCCCGTCCCGGCGGCGGCGAGCGATGTTTTGACAATCAGCATCGTCCACGCCGCCAGTCCGGGGAACAAGCCCACCACCACCGCGACGAGATGCCGCTTCGGCGTCACCTCAAACGCCTGCGCGGTGATGATGACACCGATCCACAGAATGATGGCGATGCCGGCCTCGGCGGGAATGAGCCACGTCAGCGCCGACATCGTGCCCGTGAGACAGACCAAGGTGATCACGAGACCGTTGAGCACCGAATAACCCGCCCGCGCACCCAGCTTTTTCCAGGCCGGGTGGCCGATGTAAATGGAGGTTGGAAACGGCGAGCCGAACAATGCCCCCGCCAGCGTGCCGAGGCCGTTGACCATGAGGCTCGGGCGCACCGGGTATTCGTCGCCCGCCGCCGAAGCCGACTCGATATTTTGTAAGGAAGCCAGCACGCCGAGCAAACCGATGGGGATCACCACGGAGAGGTAGGCGACGAGGTGACCGCCGCCCAACGCCGCGAGGAGTTCACCCGGCAGAGGCCATGGGAAGTAAAAACGCAGGTGCGCCAGCGGCCGGGCGGCCGGGCCACCGACCGGCGCGAGTCCCGTTGCCCAGGCCAGCGCGGTACCCACCGCCAGCACGACCATCGTGGCCGGGAGGCCGCCGCGAAATTTCACCCGGCCGAAAAACACGATGAACACGAGCACCAGCGTCACCAACCCAACCACCGGCGAGGCAAACGCCTGGAACAGGAACGCCAGCCCGAGAAAACCGAGCCCTACACCGGCGAGGGTCGCGAGCATCGCCGCCTGCGGCGTGTGCCGGCGGATGCTGGCGGCGAAGAACGCGCACGCAAACTCCAGTATCCCGCCGAGGAAACACGCCACGAGACCCGCGTGCCACGCGAACCGATCGGGATCGGGAATTCCTTGCGCGAGCGCGAGTTGTTTCGCGGGCAGCATGACCAGAAAAACGTGCGCGAACAGCCCCGGCGTGCTGATGCCGTAAGGCAGCGCACACACGTCGTCGCGGCCCTCACGTTTCGCCAGGGCCAGCGCCTGCCACGCGTAGAACAAATTGCCCACCAGGAACGACACCGCCACGCCCGGCAAGATGCGCCCGTAGATCAACTCCGGCGAAAAACCCAACACCGTCGTGCAGAGCGGCGCGAGGATGAGCAGTTGGACGAGGTTGTTGACGAACGCCGCCACAAACCCCTCGCCGTCGCCGGGAGAAAACCACTTCATCCGGTGACGCGCTCCCTCTTCGCTCCCTTCGCCTGCGCGGCCAGGCAGCCGACGAAATGCACGGTCCAGCGCGCGGCGGCGTGGGCGGCCGTTTGCCCGAGCTTGCGGTAGTCCGAGCCCGGGTTGGATTGCGTGCGGTTGCTGCCCGCGCGGAAGATGATGTGCGGCGTGCCGAGCTGCCCGCACACCTGTGCGACGGCGGCGCTTTCCATCTCTATGATGTCCGGATCGAGCTTGGCGCGCAGGTCGGCGATCTTTTCGTCCGACACGCCGAATAGGTCGCTGGCGGCGACGACGCCGGTCAGCACCGTGGGACGGTACGTTTCGCCGTTGGCGGTCACCGGCTCCGCCTCGTAGCCGCGGATCGATGCCTTTGCCAGCCGGAGCAAGCGCGAATCGGGCGCGTATTGATAATGCGTCATCTGGCCTTCCAGCGGTCCGCGCACCTTGCGGTACACCATGCCGCCGGACGTGAGACTGCCGGCAGCGTGGTGGATCGTGCGCGTGGAGATGACCGTGTCCCCGGTGCGGATGCGCGGGTTGACGCGCGAGCCGGTGCCGGAAACGACCACCTCGCTCGGGCCGAACTCGTGTACGAAGAGCGCCGTGACCATCGCGGCGTTCGTCACTCCCACGCCCGTGACGGCCGTGACGACGGGCCGACCGGCGAGAATGCCGCGCCGGTAGGGAAACACCGCGAGGGTGCCGGCTTTCGCGCCGAAGTCCATCCGGCCCTGGATCAGGCGGATTTCCGATGGCATCGCACTGAGAATCAGCGTGAGCGCACGCGCGTTTCTAGGCATGGTAAAACGAGTCGTCGGCAGTGACCGCGAAACTCTTTCCGACGAAGACGCGCCACTTACTACCGGAAACCCCTCGACAAGGGAAGGGAAAGATCACGAGTCGATAAAGGCTCGTTTATCCAGGCTTGCATCGCACGCGGTCTTTGGCAAAGCTGCGCGATGCATCCAGGGTTTTGTGTTCGAGGGTTCCATCTTTTGCTCACCGGTATCTTCAGCATGCTCGCCTCTTCCCCACTCCAGGCCGGAGAGAAAACTCCCATCAAGGTCATCGTCGTCTCGTGCTTCGAGGTGGGCGACGACACCGGCGACGCGCCGGGCGAATTCCAGTTCTGGGCCGAGCGCGAAAATCTGTCCGAGAAAATCGACGTGCCCGGCGCGCCGCATCCGCTCTGCCGCAACGCGGAAGGACTCTATGGCACGGTCGCCGGTAATACCCGCGACACGCACATGAGCTGCGTGCGCACGAGCGAGCTCGTCATGGCGCTCTGCCTCGATCCGCGTTGGGACCTGCGCAAAACCTACTGGATCATCAACGGCATCGCCGGTATTGACCCAGCGTCAGGTTCTATCGGGAGCGCGGTGTGGACGCCGAACGTCGTCGACGGCGACGCCTTACGCGAGATCGGCGAAGCCGAGATGCCCGCCGGTTGGCCCTACGGCCTCTTCGCCATTGGCACGACCCAGCCCGACGAACTGCCCAAAAAGACCGCGAACGGCGGCTGGGGCGGCGCGGAACTCGCCTACACGCTGAACTACCCGCTCAACGCCGGCCTGACCCGCTGGGCCTACGAGTTGACCAAGGACGTGGTCATCCCGGATTTGCCCGAACTCAAGGCGTGGCGCGAGAAGTACACCGGCTTCCCCGAAGCACAGAAGCCGCCGCACGTGCTGATGGGTGATTCGTTGGGCAGCGTGCGTTATTGGCACGGGCAAAAACGCACGGAATGGGCACGCAACTGGGTCAAGCTATGGACGGGCGGCAAGGGAGTGTTCACCACGACCGCGATGGAACACCAGGACTACATGGCGACGCTCACCGAGATGGCCGGCAAGGGGTTTTTGGACAAGGACCGCATCCTGATGCTGCGCACGGGCAGCAACTACTGCATGCCTCCGCCTGGACAGGGCGTGGAGACGACCATCGGCGACGAATCGTTGGGCACGATCACGGCCCTGGAAGCCGCGTACCGCCCCGGCGCGGCCGTCGCCCACGAACTGCTCAAGAACTGGGCGCAATACGAGAACAAAGTGCCGAGCCGATGAGCACGCTTTCCCGCCGCGCCATGTTTGCCCGTGAAATGATCGGACGGTTCTGGGTGATGGTTGCTGTCACCCATTGTTGGACCACCCCCGTTAAGGCACAGTCAGAAACGGCTCCCGCGAATTTCGCGGCCCGCTTCGAGAAAATCAGGGACACGGCGACGCCGGCCCAACTCTATGCCTTCCTCTACGACCTGCCGAAGGGCGGCGACCTGCATCACCATCTCGGCGGCGACGGCTGGCCGGAAGATTGGTACGCCGTCGCGGCGGACCCGGCGCGCAACGGCGGCGAGACTTTTTACACGCGGATCAGCCTCGCCCACTACGACGCGAGCGAGCAAGCCCCCGCCGTCCAGTACCGCACGATCCGGTCATCGGCTTTCGAGGCCCTGCCCGCTGCCAAACGCGCGGACTACAAGGAGTTGGCCGATCTGACGGCCGATGAACGCGCGGCGTGGCAATCCTCGGTCATGCTGGATCGTCCGGGCGAAGGCCGCGATGAATTCTTCGAGTGGATCTGGCCGCGCCTGGGTGCCCTGCTCACCGATCCGCACGTCCTCGCCGAACTGACGGCGGTGAACATGGCCCGCTTCGGCGCGGAGGGAGCGTGCTACATCGAAGCGCAGACGCTGCCCTTCCGCTGCGAGGATCACGCGGGCAAGCCGATGGACGCCGAGGAAGTCGAACGCATCTTCGAGGAAAGACTCACCCGGCCCGACGCCGTGGCCACCGGCGTCACCGTGCGCTTCCAGTACGTCGTCATCCGCTTCCTGCCCGACGCGGAGGCCGACGTGGAACGCGCCTACGCCTTTCTGGACAAGCACCGTGACTGGTGGGTCGGCGTCAACATGGCCGGGCGCGAGGACCGGCAGATCGGCCGGCCTTTGCGTTTTCTGTCGACGTATCGAAAGATGCGCCGCACCTACAGCGGGGTGAACCTCTCCATCCATGCCGGGGAGACGGACGAGGCGGATCACCACGTCCGCGAGACGCTCCTGCTCGGCGCCACGCGGATCGGCCACGGCGTCAACCTGATCGAGGACCCGGACACGATGCTGCTCATGCGTCAGCAGCAGAATCTGGTGGAGATCAACCTCATCTCCAACCGGTTGCTGGAATATGTCCCGGATTTGAGCAAACACCCTTTCCCGGAATATCTGCGTTTCGGCATCCCCGTCTGCCTGAACACGGACGACCGCGGCATGTGGGGTTCCGATCTGACGGACGAATACTACACGGCGGTTCCGCTCTATCGTTTGACGTGGCCGGAGATCGTGTCGCTCGGACGCAATTCGCTGGCGTATGGTTTCGTGTCGCCGGCGGACAAGCAGAAGCTGCTGGCCGAATACGACCGCCGCGTTGCCGCGTTCGAGGCCAGGTATGCCAAGGGTGATTGGACCTCGCAGCTCCCGGCCGACGGCACGGTGGCGCGCACCTTCTACGCCGAACACAACTTTCCGCGAGTGTTTCCGTCTCAAACGCCAGGGCAATAAGGTCCTTGCCATGTAGCTCCAACGGCACTGTTTGTACTGATGAGACTTTGTCATCAAATCGAGAGCGAATCGACCTCCATCAGGTGCTTACTTCAACCTGCTCAAACCCGGTGATCAGGCCGGGCAGGCGTTCGCCAAAGGTGCGGCGTGCGCAAGCGGCGTTGTGGCAGCGGAAGCGACGCACATGCAAGGCGATCTGCGCGGAGCGCCCGAGCAGGGGCAGATCAGCAGGATGGCGCTGGTAGCTGCCGTGTCCGGCCTCGCTCCAGACCTCGCAAGCCGGATCACGTGCCCCTTCGCTGGTGCCGTGCGCCTCCAGCCATCAACTCGACGGATCAACTCGGAGGATGCGTTTCACTCGACAACCGGGCAGAGTCATCGCTGGCAACTCGACGCTGGAGCGATGGCGAAAAACAAGTTCATGAAGCCTGGACGTACTTTATGATTTGTTTTCTACGTCGGCCCCCGGCATGGTCGTCTGAACCGATGGTTGGTCGAGTAGTTTCGTCAGGGTGTCCAACTCGAAGGGCTTGGTAATGTATCCAGCCGCTCCATTGGTGAGAAGACGTTCCCGGCTCTGCGCGGTAGCGTCCGCGCTGACCACAATCACGGGGATGAGCTTGGTGGCTGGGTCCTGGCGCAGGGCAGCCAGAACAACCTCGCCCGACATGCCTGGCATTTGTAGATCAAGCAAGATCAGGTCAGGCGTCAGCCGTTGCGCTTGTTCGAGCCCCTTCCCGCCTTCTTGCGCCGAAGAGAATTGCCAGTTGGGCCGGGAGCGTTCGATCAGCATCTCGACCATCTTGAGGTTTGAAATGGAGTCATCGATATAAAGCAATTTGGCTGCTCGTTTGGGCAGCGGGACAATCGCAGCAGGAAGAACACCCAGCGGTAGCACCTGCTCCCCCAGGACGGGCGGATGCTCGGTGGACGCCGCCAATTCGATCCAGAACGTACTACCGCAGCCCAGTTGGCTTTCCACTCCCAGGGTGCCGCCCATCGCTTCGATCAACCGACGCGAAATGACGAGTCCCAGGCCGGTGCCTTGTATTTCACCGTAGGCCTGATCCAGCCGCTCAAAAGGCACGAAAAGCTTGGCGAGACCTTCCGGGGAGATACCCGGCCCCGTGTCGCTGATCTTGATGCGCAATTTGCCGGAAGAAGCCAGTTCGCTGCTGAGCACCACGCTGCCACCATCGTGATTGTACTTGATGGCGTTGGACAACAAGTTGAAAAGAACTTGCCGCAAACGTTGCTCATCGGACCAGACAGTCACCGCCGCACTGGACATCTGCACCCGGGACTCGATGTTGCGGGATTGCGCCAACCGTTCGACGAGCTGAACACATCCGTGGGCAAGGGCGTGCAGGTCCACCTTGCCGCAGACAATCTTCAGGTCGCCCGACTCCGCCCGCGTCAGATCGAGCACCTCGTCGATCAAGCCCAACAAATGGCGCCCGCCCGCGAGCAGATAGTTGACACTGGCGTGATTCTCTGGCGTCAAGTCGCTGATCGCGAGCAACTGGCCAAAACCTAGAATCGCGTTGAGCGGGGTGCGTAGTTCATGGGAGATGCGGCTGAGAAACACGCTCTTGGCCAAGTTGGCCTGCTCCGCAGTGGCGCGGGCGACTTCGGCTTGCTCCTGAGCCTGCTCCGCAG
>CAXTOX010000047.1:24040-27725 GCA_964245885.1 uncultured Chthoniobacterales bacterium
GGGCGACTTCGGCTTGCTCCTGAGCCTGCTCCGCAGTGGCGCGGGCGACTTCGGCTTGCTCCTGAGCCTGCTCCGCAGTGGCGCGGGCGACTTCGGCCTCTTCTTTGGCTTGGCGGAGGACCGCCTGATGGTGGGTGCGTTCACGCAGGGCGGCCTCGGTCCGGGCGAGACGGCGCTTCCAACGCCGACGCCATAGGTGGACGATTCCCCACACCGAACCGAGACCCAGCGCGGCCACCGCACATCGGAACCACCCCGTTTGATAAAAGAAGGGATCGAGGCCAAACGCCAGACTGGCGTCTTCTTGACTCCAAACCCCGTCTGCATCGCTGGCCTGAACCCGGAAAACGTAGTGGCCTGGCGGCAGGTTCGTGTAGTAGGCTACCCGTTCTAAACCTGCCTCGTTCCAGCCAGCATCGAAGCCGTCCAACCGGTAGCGAAAACGACAAGCCTCCGGGGCCGTCAGGCTCAGGGCAGTGTAGCGAAAACCTATCTTCCGCGTGCCCGCAGCCAATGCTTCGGAGGCCGTACCCTCTTTTCCATGGCCGACGTTCTCCGTGCGTCCGTCCACCAACAATTCCTCAATTCGCACAGGGGGAAATCCCCGGCCCGCCGACAATTGGGAGGGTTCGACGTAGACGGCACCACCCTCCGTGGCAAACCAGAGCCGTCCTTGCCGGTCGCGGCAACTGACCGATTGGGAGCCACCGGCACTTATACTAGAGTGCAGTCCATCCGCCGTTCCATAAAGACGGCACTGTAGGGGCAATCCGACCCGGTCGAAGCGTTCTATATCCGCTTTGGCGATCCGCAAAATGCCGTTGCTGGAATTTAACCAAAGGTTATCTTGCAGATCGCCGACGATCCCGGAAATCGTGCAATCAAGCGCGCCGTCGCTGGCCTTGTAGCGGGTGACGCGGGGTTTGCTGTCGTTGCCATCAGTACTTAGCCGATACAAACCATTCTGCGCACCGATAAAGAAGCTGTTGGTTCCTTTTGGTCCCTCGTACAACGCCAGAACCGCGCCGAAGCTTGTTTGGTCTGGAGAGCATCCTACCTCTACGACCTTCCCATCTGCTCCCAGGCGACTAAGCCCTTCGTCCGTCCCGATCCAGAGGGTACCGGAGGCGTCGAGGCAGAGCGCCAGCACATGACTTTTGGCCAGTCCGGTTGCGGTGGTCAGACAATCGAGCACTTGGTTGCCCTGGAGATGATAGAGTGCGTCGTTCGTCCCGACCCAGTGATTCCCGGCTCCGTCCGGGCAGATCGCGCTGACGACGCTGCGATCCAGGTCATCCCGCACCGGGAACGGTGTGAGCGAGCCCATTTTCCAGATCAGCAAGCCGTCGCGCGTGCCGGCCAGCAAACTTCCGTCATCGGCCCCCGGGCCGATGCACAGCACCGAATCGCGCCCGGGCTGGTAATCCTCAATGGCCAACTGGCTGTTGATTACTTCGCCTCGGTCGAGATTGATCATGCTCAGACCGTGCTCGTGGCCGACCCACAACGATCCGTGTTCATCTTCAAAGACCGTGTGCGCCTCTTCGCCCGTCAGTCCTTCGGGCCGGCCAAAGTCGACGAAGGGAGTATCGTGCAACACCTGCAAACCCTTGGGCGTGGCGATCCAAAGATTGCCCTCACGATCTTCGCAGAGGCTGGTCACCTCGTTGCTGAGCAGGCCTGCTTCGGTGGTGTAGGCATCCGCTCCGATATGAACACCGACGGTGATCCGGCGAAGACCCTGGCCAACCGTGCCGACCCACAGAGTCCCGGTTTTGTCTTCCAGCATTCCGCTCACCAAAGAGCCTGCCAAGGCCAGGCGCGGATGGAACTCGTTGTTCTCTCCCATCCAACCGATCCCCGCGTTGCTTGAGCCAACCCAGATCCCACCCTGGCGGGCGGGGATCAAACAATCCACGCTTTTGCCCGCAAGCACAGGAAGCTGATCAAACCGGTTGGCATCCCCGTTCGGCGGTTGTTGCCGATAGAGCCCCCGCCCGGTGCCCAGCCAGAGGTTCCCGCCTTTATCGCGGCAAATGGCGCACACTGTTTCGGCCGGCCAGCCGGAGGCGTTTCCAAGAGGACCGGTGATCTCTCCGCTGGCGGCGGCATGGAAAAGCCCGCGTGCGGTTTTGATCCAGAGCGCCCCGTCCAACGGGTCCTGGAGAAGAATCTGTCCGGCCGGAACGTTCGGAAGGGGGGGCTGCGCTTTGTCGTGCGCGAAGTAGTGGATGCCGTTCGTATTGGCCAAGATCAACCGGTCAGGTGAACGGGCATCCTCAAGGACGCTGAAGAAGTCGTAACCACCCGGCGTGTGATCGACGTGGCCATCAAAAGTTCGGGCACTCACGCCGTCAAAATGTACCAGCCCCTCCTTGGTGCCGAGCCAGAGATAACCCGTGTGATCCTGGGTGACACTGAGGATGTTATCGAACGGCAAGCCATCCCCTGATCCCCAGTGCTTGGTGGCATATTGACTGAACGCTCGGCTAGGGTCCAAACCCCACGCCGAGGGAAGGATTCCGCTAAAAATGGCCCAACAGGCACAAGCAGAGTACACCAAGCGCCAAGTGAAGGGGCTCGCACGAAATGGAGAAGAGATCGAGCTCTCCAGGAAGAGCATGTGTTAAAAGGGGAAAGGATGGTGGCTGAGTGAGCGATCGATCTTGGAGCACGTCTTGAGCCAGAAAGATCCACATGGGGTCTTGTCAGTAGACGTGATCTTGCCCTGAGAACGAGGATCAGTGGGCGTGCCACAAGTAGAAAGCACCACCGATATATTAATGGATTCGGAATTATATACTTCGCAAACCCATCGATTTGACGGGGTGCATCGGGCGTGCGATGAGTTCAGCCGACGGGCTGATAGTTGGTAGTGGGTATTAGTTAAGTGACAGCGATAGGATCATCCATCATGCTGCGTGATGGCAAGAAAATCATCTCTGACGGCGGATGTCGCGCCACGCTGTACTGCCTGCGGCAGCGAGCGTATCGTCAAAAACGGCAAAAACGTCTGCGGTCACCAACAGTTTCGCTGCCGGGCATGCGGGGCGTGCCGGGTGTTGCAGCCCAAGAGCCGGGAGACCGCGCCGGAGCGCAAGAACGAAGTGCTGCGGGCCGTGGCCACCGAACGCCTGAGCTTGCGGGCGGCGGAGCGTGTGTTCGGCGTGGCCCGGCACACGATCTCGCGCTGGCTCGAAAAAAAGCCGAAGCTCTCCCGCCGTTGAGCGACACGCTTTTGCCCGCCCAAGCCGGTGACGTGCTGGAACTGGACGAACTCTGGAGCTTCGTCGGCTCGAAAGCCAACGCACGCTGGGTGTGGATCGCACTCTGTCGCCAGACGCGCCAGGTCATCGCCTGCTTCGTGGGCGACCGTTCGGCTGAAAGTGCCCGTGCCCTGCGCGAGCGGATCCCGCCCGACTACCGCTGCCGCGCCACGCGCAGCGACTTCTGGCTGGCTTACGAGGAGGTCTTCCCACGGCGCACCCACCGTTGCTCTGACAAGAGCGAGGGCGAGACCTGTCATGTCGAACGCTGGAACAACACCCTGCGCCAGCGCCTGGGCCGCTTCGTTCGAAAAACGCTCTCCTTTTCCAAGTGCGACCGGATGCACGAACTCGCCTTGCGCCTGTTCATCCATGAGTACAACCAGCAAACAATCATCTAACCAATACCCACTACCCGA
>CAXTOX010000048.1:0-27137 GCA_964245885.1 uncultured Chthoniobacterales bacterium
CAAGGCGACGACCGCCGTCGGCCTTTTTCCGCGGATTTCCGCCGACAAACACGGCCCGAGTTTTACATTGGGCAATGCCGCGCCAGCGGCGAGTCGGCTTTCTGGTTCCCTCTCCCGGTATGGCCGGGAGAGGGTTAGGGTGAGGGCTTTTGTCGATCGAAGCCGGTTCGGCGTCGATCTTGTCGTTGGAGAGCTTGCGGATGACGTAGAGCAGGTTGGGCAGGCTGCCCTTGGTGATCTTGCCGTTGTCGACCTTGACGGTGCAGTCCCAGTCGCCGCCCGCGTACTTGGCCAGGAACGCCGTGAACTTGAACTTGCGGTCATGCCCCACGCCGCTGCCGCTGTCGCCGGGCTGCACCCAACTTTGGGTAAACGCTTTCATGGCCCCCGCCAGCCGGGGCGGGACCGCGCCGGGCTGCACCGAGGGCGCGTTGCCGGAAGCGCCCTGGGGGGTGTTCTCGATGATCTTCGGCGGGTTCGTGACCCACAGGTCCGTCGGCGCGGAGGTCGGCAGCTCGAAGGCTCCGGTGACCCCGGTAACCGACAGCGGGGTGAACTGCGACGCGAGCTGGTTGCTGACGGGCTGCGTCGTCGTGGGGTCGATCTGCGCCTGTTCGAGCGGCTGGACCGGATCGGGGACTTGCGGGGCGGGGACGCTCTGCACGAGGTCGCCGGTGCTGTCCATGATCTCGGTCGGCTGCGTGGCATTGCGCACGAGCACGACGCTGCCGAAGCTCAGCACGAAGACGAAGTGCAGCGCGAACGAGATCGTGAAGAACCGCGAGCGGCCCAGCCGGCCGAGGAACGTCCGCATGGCCCGGCCCCGCGGATTGGGAAAAGAAAAAGCAGCCATGCGGGGGGAGCCTGACGTATCGTGGCAGGGAAACCGATCATTGCAAGCAAACGCCTCGACCGCAGGTGCGGCGCGCGTTGACACATCACCACTTTCGCACGAACCTGAGTTTGTGAATTATTTCACAAAGCCCCTATCCGCCGTCCGCCAGAGAGCGGGTGCGACCGCCGAGATCCGGCAGATTTTCGCCCTGATCCAGCCGCAACTCGACGCGGTGGAAGCCACCATCGGCCGGCAGGCAGAAGCCTTCGACCCGGCGGTGCAGGGCTACGTGGAATACGCCTGCGCGACGAGCGGCAAACGGCTGCGGCCCGCGCTGGCGCTGCTGGCCGGCGGGGCGACCGGCGGCATGACGGAACGGCACCAGTCGCTGGCGGTCATCATCGAGTTGATCCACCTCGCGACCCTGATCCACGACGACGTGCTCGACGGGGCCGAGAAGCGGCGCGACCAGCCGACGGCGAATTCACGCTGGGGCAACCATATCAGCGTGCTGCTGGGCGATTGCCTGTTCGCCCATGCGCTGGACCTGTCCACGCGCTTCGACGACGCCGAGATCAGCCGGTCCATTGCACGGGCGGCGTCGGCGGTTTGCACGGGGGAGATTTTGCAGACGCAGCGGCGCTTCGACCTGAACCTGAGCTTTGCGGACTATTACGGAATCATCGAGATGAAGACGGCAGCGCTCTTCGGTGCCGCCGCCGGTCTCGGGGCGAGCCTCAACGAGACCGGGCCGGAGGTAACTGAGGCGTTGAAAGTCTACGGATTGAAGCTCGGCACGGCTTATCAGGTTTACGACGATCTGTTGGATCTCGCCGGGGACGAGGCCGAGGCGGGCAAGACGCTCGGCACGGATCTGCGCAAGGGCAAGCTGACGCTGCCGATCCTCAACCTGCTCCAGGCGTCGGAGAACGGCCAGCGCGAGCGTTGGACGCAGACGATCCTGCGCGGCGAGGACGAGGACTTGGCGGCGTTGGGTGAGGCGGCCTGCCGGACGGGTGCCTTGGCATCGGCGGCGCGGTCGGGGCAGGAGTTGATCGAGGACGGCCTGTGCCGGCTGGAAATCCTCCCGGCCAGCCCGTACCGCGAGGCGATGGCCGACGTGGGCCGGCGGTTGGATGTGATGATCGGGCAGTATGCGGAGTGATAAGAGGAGGGCTGTGTTCTTTTGTGGCGTGAAAGGATGGCGTGGGGTCAAAAAATCCTCTAGCGTCGTCCCATGACCGTCGAACTGCCGCTGGACAAGATGACCGTCGAGGAAAAACTCCGGTTGATGGATGTCCTTTGGGAAGATCTGGCCCGCAACCCGGACGACATCCCGTCGCCGGCTTGACACAAGGAGGTGTTGGACGAATGCCGCCGCCGCGCCGAAAGCGGCGAGGAAAAGCTCCACGACTTTGAGGAAGTGAAAAAAGACCTTCTGCGGCAGTTCTCGTGAAGGTCCGCGTTCTCCAATCCGCCAAGGAACATCTAGAAGAAGGTCTCGTTTCTACGAAGACCAAGAGCCGGGGCTCGGGCTAGACTTCCTCCGTTCACTCCTCGCCGACATTGGCTTACTAGCCCGTCACGGCGGAGTTCATTCCATGGCTTTTGGGTTTCACCGGAGCGTTTCCAGACGCTTCCCGTTCGCCATCTACTATCTGCTCGATGGCGGCGAGGTGAGAGTTCACGCGGTGCTTGATGGTCGGCGCAGTCCAGCTTGGATTCGCCGTAGACTCAGAGGGTCTTGATGACGAAGGCCGATTGTCCACCGCTAGAACTCTCTGCTTCCCAAAGGGCGACGGGCTGTGTAGAGCTTCGTTTCATCACCGAAACCACGCCCATCATGAAAACGCTTCTGACTTCACTGTTTGCCATCTTTCTGTCTCTGTCGCTGCTGACTGGTTGTTCCTCGAAGAAGACCCTCGTCGGCAAATGGCAGGGGAAGGGCGGGCAGATCGAGTTCACCAAGGACAAAAAGATGCTGATTACCATGGGCGGAGTGACGGTGAACGGCTCCTACAGCGTGGTGGACGACACCCACTTCAAGATGGTGGTCGACATGGGCGGGGGCAACAAGCAGGACAAGACGTTCGGCTACGCGGTGAACGGGGACACGCTGACCACCGATGACAGCGGCGTGAAGGAAGAGATGAAGCGGGTGAACTGAGGTTCGTCCGTCCGGCGGCGGGCACCCGACCCGGACCATGGTTCGACGAATGGACCCCGAGTCCTTCCGCATTCAAGAAGTCATGGAGGCTGACCGGCCGCGCGAGCGTCTGGCCAGCCTCGGCGCGCACACCCTCACCAACACCGATCTCGTCACCCTCCTGCTTGAAGGGGATGCCCCAGCCTCCGACGCCAGCACGGCGGCGGCGGCCGATCTGACGCGCCGGCTTTTAACGAAGTTCCGTTCCCTGCGCACCCTGGCGCGTTGCGATCCGCGCGAACTCGCCTCCGTCGAAGGATTGACCAAGGACAAGGCACTGCTGCTGGCCGCCGCCTTCGAACTCGGCCGGCGCGTGGCGCGGGAAACGATCGCCAAGCTGCGCGTGGACAGCCCGGAGATCGTCTGCCAACTCCTCGCCCAGGACCTGCGCGCCCTCAACCGCGAGTCTCTGCGGGCGTTGCTGCTCGACACGAAGTTCCAGCTCATCCGCATCGAGGAAATTTCGCTCGGCAGCCTCAACGAGAGCGTCGCCCACCCGCGCGAAATCTACCGGCCCGCGCTCATTCACTCGGCGTACGCGATCATCATGGTCCACAACCATCCTTCCGGTGACCCGACGCCCAGCAAGGCCGACAAGCTTCTCACCAGGAAGCTCGTCGAGGTCGGCGAAACCCTCCAGATCGCCCTGGCCGACCACATTATCATCGGCGGCATGCAGGCCGGGAAGCCGTCGTACTACAGTTTCAAGGAAGCGGGCGTGATTCCCTGATGAACACGCCCGGCCTGATTCATCCCACCGCCGTCATCGACCCGCAAGCCCGCTTGGGCGAGGGCGTGAGCATCGGAGCCTACGCGGTGGTCGAGGGCCCGGCGGAGATCGGCGCGGGGTGCGTGTTGCAGGCGCATTCGATCCTGACCGGCCGGGTGAAACTCGGCGCAGGCGTGCGCGTAGGCCACGGCACGGTCCTCGGCGGGTGGCCGCAGGATTTTGCGTTCGACCCGGTGACGGACAGCGGCGTGGAAGTGGGCGACGGCACCCAGATCCGCGAGCATTGCACGATCCACCGCGGCACCCGGCCGGGCAGCGTCACGCGCATGGGTGCGCACGGCATGCTCATGGCCAACGCCCATCTCGGCCACAACGCGCAGGTGGGCGACCACGTCGTCATCGCCAACGGCTCCATGCTGGGCGGTTACGTCGAGTTGGCCGACCGGGTATTCGTGGGCGGCGGCAGCGTGTTCCACCAGTTCGTACGGGTGGGGCGGGGGGCCATCATCCAGGGGCAGAGCGCGTTTTCCAAGGACGTGCCGCCGTTCACCCTGGCGGCGGAGCGAAACTGCGTGTGGAGCCTCAACGTCGTGGGCCTGCGCCGGGCGGGGTTCGCGCCGGCGGAACGCGCGGAGATCAAGGAAGCGTTCGGCCTGCTGTACCGTTCGGGACGGAACGTTTCCCAGGCTATCGAAACCGCGCGCGAACGGGCGTGGGGGGCATCGGCGGCGGAGTTCTGGGCGTTCGTGGAGGGAGCGAAGAAACGCGGGCTTTGCGCCCTGGGACGGTCCGGGCGCGAGGAAGATTGACGCCGCCGGCTGCAAATCGGACTTGCCGGAGCGGTTTTCGACGGGAAAGTGGCAGGGCACCTATGGATACCTTCGTCGTTTTCTTCGCGGAACAGGATCAGATCGCCGTGGAGGCCGATGAGTACAGCTACGACTCGGCGTTCCTGACCTTCACCCGGCACGGGGAAAAGGTGGCGGTGTTCTACGCGGGCAAGATCCTCGGTTTCGCGCGGTCGGACGCCATCGTCGAAGACGAAAACGGCGGTTCGCATGGTGAGGACGACGACGAAGTGGAGTTCTGAGCTTTTGTCTTCCCAAGCCGCCTCGCGTCCCGCTAACGTCCAGCGCGACACATGAACATCTTCGTCACCGGCGGTGCGGGCTACATCGGCAGCATCTGCGTCGAACAACTCCTGGACCGCGGCCACGGCGTCACGGTGTTCGACAACCTCACCGAGGGCCACCGCCTCGCCGTCGACCCCCGCGCCACGCTCGTCACCGGCGACCTCAACGCCGCCGACTCCATCCGCCAGGCCCTCGCCGATGCCCGGCCGGATGCCGTCATGCATTTCGCCGCCAACGCGCTGGTAGGCGAGTCGATGACAAACCCCTCTAAGTATTTCCACAACAACGTCGGCGGGGGGCTGAACCTACTCGACGCCATGGTGGCCGCGGACGTGAAGCGGTTCGTGTTTTCCTCGACGTGCGCGACCTTCGGCCCGCCCGAGCGCCTGCCGATGGACGAGACGCTACCCCAGCACCCGATCAACCCGTACGGGGAGAGCAAGCTCATCTTCGAGCAGATCCTGCGCTGGTACGACCAGATCCACGGGCTGAAGTTCGTGGCCCTGCGCTACTTCAACGCCGCCGGGGCCACGGAAAAATTCGGCGAGGACCACCGAATCGAGACGCACCTGATCCCGAACATCCTCAAGGTCGCCCTCGGGCAAAAGGAGCACGCCGAAATCTACGGCACCGACTACGAGACGCCCGACGGCACCTGCATCCGCGACTACATTCACATCGTCGACCTCGCGCAGGCGCACATCCTCGCCCTCGACGCGCCGGAGAGCGAGTTCTACAACCTGGGCACCGGCGGCGGCAACAGCGTGGCGGAGGTCATCGAATGCTGCCGGCGCGTGACCGGCCACGCGATCCCCGTCGTGGAGAAGCCCCGCCGCCCCGGCGATCCGCCGCGGTTGGTGGCCGCCTCGGGCAAAATTCAGAAGGAACTCGGCTGGCAGCCCAAATACCAGTCGCTCGACGCCATCATCGAAAACGCCTGGGCGTGGCACCAGCGCCATCCGCACGGATACGGGGACTAGGCAGAAGGCAGAAGGCAGAAGGTAGAAGGCAGAAGGAGAGAATGGAACCCACGCGGCATATAGAAGGACCGAAAGGCGGAGAACGGGCAAGACGGGCTTTGTCTGTCCGTTTGCGGCGGCTTGCTGCTCTGCTCCTTCTGCTCTGCTCCTTCTGCCTTCTGCCTTCCTCCGCCCGCGCTCAGCGCAACGCCCCTCCCAGCACCGTGTCCTCCACCCTCGGGGTGGATGACATCGGCGCGCGCGCGCAGGAGGGCGACATCGAGATCTCTTCGACCTTGCCGATGGGCGGGACGACCTACAACGTCACCCCGGCCGGCCGGATCGCCACCAGCACCGGCGGCGTCACGATCCAGACCAACGACGCGAGCATCTACTGCGACCACGCCGAGTACAACCTCGACACCCAAGAGGCCATCCTGATCGGCAACGTGCGCATCTACCGGCTGGACACCTCCCTGCTCGCCGACCGGGTGGTCTACAACTTCCAGACCAAGGCCATCCGCGCGCTGAACTTCGACGGTACCCGGCTGCCCTTTGCCTTCGGCGGCGAATCCGGGTTCTCGCCCAGCGCCGGTGCCCAGTTCAACGTGGTCAACGGCGATTTCACCACGGACGACTCTTCCAAGCCCGACTACCACCTGCACGCCCGGCGCATCCGCATCTACCCGGACAACCGCGTGATCTTCGTCGGCTCGACCCTCTACGTCGGCACGACGCCCGTCTTCTATTTCCCGTACTTCTACCAGTCTTTGGACCAGCAGAGCGGCTACCAGGTCACGCCCGGTTATTCGAGCATCTTCGGCGCGTACCTGCTCACGGGCATCTCGTTCCCCGTCACCGACAAGGTCACCGGCACCTTGCGGCTGGATTACCGCACCTCGCGCGGTCCCGGCTTCGGCCTCAACCTGGAATACAAACCCACCCGCCGCGTCGCCAACCCTCCCTCGATGGCGGGGGCGGCTCCCTACGCCAGCGACGACGACCCGTCCGTGCCCGCGTCCATCGGCACGCCGCACTCCTCGCCGCACAATTCCACCGGCGGCGCGCTGGGCTCCTCGTTGGACAACCCGTTCGCCAGCGGGGACGAGTTCGCGCTCCAAGGACCCGCGCTCTCCCGCCAGATCCGGCGGGACGAAGACATCCAGTTCCTGAGCTACTACACGCACGACGACCACACCGACCTCAACCGCACCTCGCTGCCCCGTCTGCCCATCGACGAAAACCGCTACCGCTTCGCGCTGAAGGGCACGCAGTTCTTCACCGACGACCTCTACCTGAAGGTCGACGCCGACAAGCTCAGCGACCGTTACCTGCTCCAGGACTTCTACGAGGGGGAGTTCACCCGCGACCCCAACCCGGACAACGTTCTCTCGTTGGTGTTCCGCCAGCCGACGTTCGTCGCCGCGGTGACCGGCCGCGCGCAGTTCAACGACTTCTTCGACGCCACCGAGCGCCTGCCCGACGCCACGCTCGACATCCCGCACCTGTCGATGGGCAACAGCGGCTTCTACTACACGAGCACGAACTCGGCCGGTTTCCTGCGGCGCACCTACGACAGCCAGAGTCCGCTGCCCGAGTACAGCACGTTCCGGCTCGACACCTACCATGAGTTCACGTACGCCAAGACGCTTTTCGGCTGGCTGAGCGTCGTGCCGCGCCTGGGCTTGCGCGCGACGTATTACTCGCAGTCCGCGCCGGGCAACGACGCCTCGGCCGCCCTCCAGCAGATCGAAAACGTCACGAGCGACCAGACCCTCCTCTCGGCGAATCCGGCGACGCTGAGCGCGTCCGACCTCGCGCGGCAGCGGGCGCTCCAGCAGTCCATCGGCAACTTCCAGGTGCGCAGCGACATCCTGCGGCCGGTGGTGGACACCGGGATCGAACTTTCCACCAAACTCTCGCGGGTGTACGGCGACATGGAGAACCGGACGTTCGGGTTGGACCAGCTCCAGCACGTCATCCAGCCATACGTGAACTTTTCGGAGGTCGAGGACTTCGGGGTGGGTTCGCGCGAGTTGCTCCAGTTCGACCGGCGGCTGCCGACCACGCAGCTTTTGCCCATCAACTTCCCGCAGTACAACTCGATTGACGCCATCAACGAGGCGACGGACGTGCGCATTGGCGTGCGCAACCGCCTCCAGACCAAGCGCGACGCGCTGACGTTCAACTGGCTGGAGGTGGACACGTTCTTTCAGGTCAACGCGTATGATCCGAGCTACCAGTCGAAGGTTTCCAACGTGTTCAACCAGGTGTCGTTCCGCCCGGTGCCCTGGATCAACGCGACCTTTGATTCACAGTTGCCGCTCTTCAACGGCAAGCGCGGGTTCACGGAGGTGAACTCGGCCGTGGCGTTCATGCCGACCTCGAAGCTGGACGTGGTCGTCTCGCACCGCTACCTCGACAACAACCCGTTCTTCGCCAACAGCAGCCTGCTGCGGTGCAACGTCTACTACCGGATCGACGACAACTGGGGCGCGGGCTTCACCGAACGCTACGAGTTCGCCGCGCACCAGCTCCAGGCGCAGAGCTACACGATCTACCGGGACCTGTCGAGTTTCGTGGCGTCGCTGGGCTTGACGGTGCGCGACAATAACGGGGTGAGCGACTACGGCTTCCTGCTCAACTTCACGCTCAAAGGCATCCCGCGCGTGTCGCTGCCGGTGGGCTTCGACGTGAACTCGGTGGCGAACGACCTGACGCAGTAGTTCCAAGGTAGGGTTGCCTCTCCGAGGCAATCCTAGATTTTCTGGCGAGAGTACCGGACCAAGAGCACGGTCATCCAAGCCAAATTTTGGATTGCCTCGGAGAGGCAACCCTACCTTGCACGAGCCCGCGCCTGCCGCGTCGCCTCGAAGAGCACGATGCCCGCCGCCGTGGCGAGGTTGAGGCTGCGGGCGGTCGGAGCCATGGGAATGGTCAGCAGGCGGGCGCATTCGGCGGCCAGGAGGCTCTCGGGCAAGCCGCGCGTCTCGCGTCCGAACACCAGATAATCCCCTGGCGCAAACTCCTGCTCGTCGTACGGCCGGTCGGTCTTGGTGGTCAGCAGGAAGTACCGTGCCGCGCCATCCGCGAAGCGCGCGGCGTGGAGGTCGTGCCAGCTTTCCCAAAGGGTGACGCGGACCTGTTCCCAATAATCCATCCCCGCGCGGCGCAGGTACTTGTCGTCGAGCGAAAACCCCAGCGGCTTGACCAGGTGCAAGTCGGCGTCCGCCGCCAGGCACAACCGCGCGATGTTCCCGGTGTTAGGCGGAATCTCGGGCTCGACGAGGACAACGTGGAACATGCGGCGCGGTGTTTACAAGATGTCGTCCGCCGTGACCTCCGACCGCACGCCGCGCGCGGCCGCCCGCGCGAAAAACCAGTGCAGCGGCTCCCGGTTTTTGCCCGGCGTGCAGCCGTCCACGATCAGGAACGTCAAAAACAGGTCCCACTCGCGGATCAGGGCGAACAGGGCGTCGTAGCGCGCCATGTTCAGCCGCTGATGCTGTTCCTGCCGGTAGAGTGCGTAGGGTTCGTCGTGGAACTGCACGAGGTGGAGCAACTCCGCGTCGTCTGGGCAGAACTCCGCCAGGAACCCCCGCGCCAGGGAGGCGTGGCTCTGCGAATGGGAAATCTTCACGTCCGCCGCGTCGGGCTTGAACGTGTCGTGCGAATGAATCAGTAGCCGCAGCCGCCAGCGGTCGGTCTCGGAAAGCCGGGCGTCGAGCACGGCCGCGTTGCGCTCCAGTTCGGCGATGTGCGCGGCGATGGAACCCTCGGGATGCCCCGAGCGCGGTTCGCCCCAGTGGATATTTCTCTGGTAACGCGCGTCCGCGGTCATCCGCTCGAACGCTGCACGATAAAAAGCCGGTGAACTCGCGGGTTCACCGGCTGTGGAAGGGACGGCTGACATGGACAGCCTCCGATTCGACCGGCCTCAACAGGCCGGACGCAACGGTTTCTAGGCCGTGGCGGGAGCCGTCTCCAGGACGACGACGTTCACCCGGCGACCACCGCGGTCGAACTTCACCTCGCCGTCGGTGAGTGCGAAGATCGTGTAGTCACGCCCGAGGCCGACGTTGCGGCCGGGCACCCACTTGGTGCCGCGCTGGCGGATGATGATGTTGCCGGCAACCACCTGCTGGCTGCCGAACTTCTTGACGCCGAGTCGCTTGCTGACGCTATCGCGGCCGTTCTTGACGCTGCCTTGACCCTTCTTATGTGCCATGACGAGAAACTGGTAAAATGGTTAAGCTTGGAAAGAGATCGACTTGATCTTCACGCGCGTGAGCTTCTGGCGATGGCCGACCGTGCGGTGGTAGCCCTTGCGGCGGCGGTACTTGAAAGCGATCACCTTGTCGGCCTTGCGCTGTTCGACGATTTCGGCCACGACGGAAGCGCCGCTCAGGGTCGGAGCGCCGTGGGTGTGCTTGTCGCCGTCGGCGTGGAAAAGGATGTCGGAGAACGTCGTTTCCTGGCCCGCCTCGGCGTCCAGTCTCGCGATGTCGATGACGTCGCCTTCGGCCACTTTGTACTGTTTGCCGCCGGCTTTGAGGATCACGTATGCCATAACTCTTGCTTTCCCTTGGTTGCAAGGGAAGCGGATACTATGCCGCCGGTTCTGGCTTGGCAAGGAGGAATTTTCGTGGCCGATCAGGGGTCGAGCACGAAGAGTTCCAGCCCCGGCCGCAGCGGGAAGGGCTGCCTCAGATCGCTTTTCCACAGGGAGCGCGCGTGGGTGGGCAGCGACTCGTAGAACGCCCGGCGCTTGAGGAAATCCCTCGCCTCCGCACTGGGCCGCTTGTGCGGGTCCACGTAGCGGCGCGAATCGTACCAGCACACCACGACGTACCTGATCCCCTGTGCGCGCAACGCCTCCACGTCGCCCAGATCGGCGACCACCGGCGCGGCGATCAAGCGGCGGTTCCCCAGCGCGCCGGCCGGCAGCCGGGCCAGGGCGTCTTCGGCAATGACGGCTCCCGGCGGCAGGTTCGTCGCCACCCAGCGCCCGAGTAACGCACGGTCGTCGCCCGCGAAGCCGGCCAGCAGCGAGATCGTTTCCGGCAGGCTGAACAGGAGGATCAGCCCCACCGCCGCCGTGGCCGCCGCCGTGGCCATCCGCGCTTTTCCCCACCATAGAGCCGTACGGTGAACCGCCTCCGGCAGCGCCACGCCCGCCACGCATCCGAGCAGGAGGCTCACCGGCAGGAAATACCGCACCGCCGTGCTGGCCGAAAAAGAAAACACCGCCGTCAGCCACAGAGGGGCGAGACCGGCCAGCCACCGGTCGGCGTGCGTGCGGAAGGAGAAACGGCGCAGGTCGACCCAGAACCACGCCGCGCCCAGCAGCACGGGCAGGGGAGTCGTCACGATGAGCATCCCGACGAACTGCCAGTGCGGCACCTGCGCACCCACGCCGCCGTTGCCCTCCTGCACCGTGGCAACGCCCAGCCGCCATCCCTCGCGGATCAGGTCGAAGTGCCCCCACAACGCCGGGCCGTTGCACAAGGCGATGACGGCCAGCGTTCCTAGAAGGCAGAAGGCAGAAGGCAGAAGGCAGAAGTACAGAGAAGAAGCAAACCAGCCGCCAGCAATCCTTCGGCTGATCTTTCCTTCTGCCTTCTGCCTTCTGCCTTCTGCCTTTGCTGCCAGCGCGGCCAGCACGAGCGCATAGATCACCGCCAGCACGCCGACGTATTTTGACGAAATCGCCAGCCCCGCCGCCGCGCCCAACGCCAGCCGGTCCAGCCCACCCCGCCTCCGCCAATGGATCGCTCCAGCGACGAACGTCAGCGCCAGCGTCAGGGCAAAAAGCGCGTCTTCCTTGAAAAAGTGTCCGGCCAGCACTGCCTGGGCGTTCGTGCCCAACGCCGCCGCGGCCGTGACGACGGCGCGGCGGGTCGCGCCGTAGATCCCGGCCAGGACGACCAAAAGCGAGACGGCGCCCGCGAGATACACCGCCGAGAGCGTTCGGCCCAAGCGCGCGAGATGTCCTGGCTGGCGCGTGACGCCGACGAGCCGGGCCGCGGCATCCGCAAGGGTGAGCATGAGCGGCGGGTGGTGGTAGTTGCGCGTGCCGTCGAGGAGTTGCGCGACCTTGATAGGTTCGTCGGGATGGTACTCGCACGGGAAACCACCGTGGAAAATCCCCAGCACGAACATCACGGCCCCCGCCAGCAGCGCCCATCCGGCGACGAACCGGCGCGAGGGGGCGGCGTCGGAGGGCGGCGCGGCGGGGAAATGCATGGTCACACCGATAAACGCCCGCCGGGGAAATTGCACGTCTGACCGATGGCAAGAGACCGTCTGAAATCCGGCGGACAATCCTTGTGGTCGGCGTCGGGATGAGGCATGCTGCCGTCATGTGCCGCCGCGTTCTCCGCTGCCTGCCGCCGTCCATCCTCGTCGCCGCCGCCATTTTCCTCTGGACCGCGGTCGCGCCCGCCGCCGAACCGGGTTCGGCCGCTCATCCCAGCACCGCTCCCGTGAAACAGGAACTCACCGCCGTCATCGACGCCCAGTTGGCTGCCTTCCGCGCCAACGACTACCCGAAGGCGTACACCTTCGCCGCTGAAGCGATCCAGGGGATGTTCTCGACCAATCGTTTCGAGGAGATGGTCAAAACCACGTATCCGGTCATCGCGGGTTCGGCGAAGGCGGAATATGGCTTGGCCTTCGACACGGGCGAGGAAGCGGTGATCAACGTGACGGTCGAGAGCGCCGACGGCAAGCGCGCGCAGTACCAGTATCTGCTCAAGAAAGAAGACGGCGCGTGGAAGATCAACGGCGTTTCGGAAATGAAGTCCGAAGGTCTGAGCATCTGAGAGAACGCGCGTGAAGAATTCTGGACGGGCCGCTGGGGGCCGAACCGTTTCTCACCCCGTCACAGGCCGGAACGGGCGTAGAGCGTTTCGACGGCCACCGTGCAGCCGACGGAGGGCAGGAGCAGGCGGTCACCGCGTTGATCAAACCATTGTGCCATCCACTCGGCGGCATCGTCAGCGCGATGATAACAGGTGATCCCCACGCGTTCGCTTTCCAAAACGACGTAGGCGCGCAACGTGCCAACCGTCTGGTAGGCGCGCCGTTTTTCCTCGCGGTCCGTGCGGGCGGTCGATTCGGAAATCACCTCGAAGATCACGACCGGAAGGTCCTGGAAGACCTCGTCCAGGTCGTTCGGCTCGCAGACGACCATGACATCAGGGTAATAGAACCGCACATCGTTGCCGTTGCGGATGCAGACCTTGGTGTCCGAGTTGAACGGCTGGCAGCGATGCCCGCGAAGCTGGGTTCCTAGCTCCAGAAAGGCATTTCCGGCGATCTGGTTGTGCCGGTTCCTTGCGCCGGCCATCGCGTAAACGACGCCGCCGACGTACTCGTGCTTCGTTTCGGCAAGCTCCTCGCCTTTGAGATATTCCTCCGGGCTGATCCACCACTGGTGAGGAAGTGCGACGCCCATGGGCCGATCCTAAAAGGAAGCAAATCGGTTGTCAAACCGCGCCGGTCAGTGGAAATATGGTGATCCGAGCCGCCCAGTCGCTACGAGTGACGGCATCAATTCGTTGTCCGTCCGCGCGTCCCTTGCCACCGATTCCTCATGAGGGAAGTGTGCCGCCGCCGGCGCGAGGCCGCCGCGCCTGCCAGCAACGCCCCACCCAGCCAGGTCGCCGGTTCGGGAACAGGCACCAGTTCGGTGAAGCCGTTGTAAGAAATTGCCACGGCGCTGCCGAGGTCCGTGCCAGCGCTGTTGTAGAACTCGATTTGCGCCAGTTGCGCCGCCGTGAAGTTCGGACTGCTCACGAAGAGCAGCCGGTCATTGGCGGACGCGCCCGAGTCTGTCTTCGCCGTTCCGGTCCAATCCAGGATTTTGATGGTCCCGGTGCCGCTGACGACGCCGGAGGCTGCCAGGACGGTGCTGCCGGTGCTGACGAAGTCGAGGCTCGATCCGCCATTCAACGTCAGCGCGCCGAGGCCGGCGGCCGACCCGGTCGTCGCCGCGCCCTCGCTTGTGCCGCCAGTGGAAAACTTGCCGCCGCTGGCAATCGTAAGGGAAGCCGCGTTGTTGAGATGATCGGTGCTCGACGTGCCGCTCAGGAGCAGCGTACCGCTGTTGTTCACCGTGATGGCACTGGTCTTCGAGAGGCTCCCGCTGACGGACAGCGTGCCGCCATTGACCGTCGTGGAGCCGGTGTAATTGTTCGCCGCAGAGAGAGCAAGGGTCCCGGTGGTACCGCTGAGAGTCAGTCCGCCATCGGTGGCCGGCGCGCCCGTCGTGGTGTCATGCACCAGCGCCTGCCCGATGGTGACGCTGTAGGAGCCCGTATTGATGAACGCACCGCCGGACTGCACGTTGGCGGTGGTCAATCCAGTGAACGTGAAAGTGGAAGCCGACGGCTGGAGCGTGCCGCCGTTGAAGTTAAAGGTGCTTGTGCCGCTGCGCCCACCATCGCCGGCCGTAATTTGACCCGCGACGAGAACGCCACCTGACAGATTGTAGGTGCCCTGGGAAGCGGTTGTATACCCTGTCAGTGCAAGGGTCCCCGTGGTGTGGGTGCCGCCTGTCTGGGTGAAAAGGGCAGTCCCGGAATTATCACCGACCTGGGTGTTCCCGGTGGTCAACGTGCCGCCGCCCAGGTTGTAACTCCCGGCACCACCCAGAGCATCGAGATAAAGCGTGCCGCCGTTGGTTGTGACGCTGCTGCCGCCGCTTTGATAGAATTGACCCGCGCCATAATTCCCGATGGTCGCATTGGCATACCTCCCGATGGAAACGGACCCGCCACTCAGGTTGTAGGTTCCGTTGGAGCCTGCTGCATAGCCGACATAGAAAGGGGAGCCAACAGTGAGCGTGCCGCCTGTATGATTCACCACGCCTACCCCCTGCGCGCCGACCTCGACGTAGTTGTAGGTTTGGTCTGATGTAATCGGATAGGGGCTGTTGCCGTAGGCGACATCCACGTACAGGTTATCCGCGCGGACGGACGGTAGTGGGTAAGTCAGCGCGCCAAACAGCGTGGCGCATGCCAGCGCCGTGACGCGGTTTGCGGCGGCAAGTCTTCGCCAACGCCTCCTGCATTTAGTTTTGTAGTTCCGGTCTGTCCTTCTCAGCGTATCCACGATTTATCCCTTTCTTAAAACCCGGCGGAATCTGACGGGCCTTGTACCCGTTCTTCCCAATCTGGTCGACACCCCGCTTGTTTCACAATTGACCCTGCAAGGACAAGCATTTTTTCCCTGTCTGCACAAAAAATTCCCCCGTTTTCGGAACATGCCCGGGAACGGGGGAATCGCGTGCGACCCACCACCGACGAATGGCAGGGAGCGACTGCCCTACGGCTTCAACTCGCTGCCCGAGATTGCGTCCTGCACCACGAACTTCTCGTGGTGGTACGTGATGTCCGCGCGGAACGTCAGCCGGCCTTCGTGCTTGCGCTCCAGTTCGACGAGCAGTTCCTCGTCCTCCGTCCGCAACCGCTGCAAAACCTCGGGATGCACGATGACCCGCAGTTCCGGGCTGGTTTCCTTGTGGCGGCGCATGATCGCGTGCAACGCGCGCTGGAGTTCCACGCTCATACTCATCGCGCTTTTGACCTTGCCGCGGCCCTGGCAATACGGACACGCGTTGTAGACCGACGAACTGAGGCTCTCCTGCGCCCGCTGGCGGGTCATTTCCATCAAACCCATCGGTGAGAGCGGCAACACATGGGTCTTGGACTTGTCGCGCTTCATGCGCTCCTTCATCCGCTCGTAGACCTGCTGCTGGTCCTTGCGGCTCTTCATGTCGATGAAATCACCGATGATCAGCCCGCCCACGTTGCGCAACCGGAGCTGGCGCGCGATCTCGTCGGCGGCTTCCAGGTTGGTTTGCAGGATGGTCTTGTCCATGTCCTTGCTGCCCTTGTTGCGGCCGGTGTTCACGTCGATGGCGATGAGGGCTTCCGTTTCGTCGAACACAATGTAGCCGCCGCATTTGAGCCAGACCTGCCGGTGGAAGGCGTCGTCGATCTGACGCTGGACGTTGTACTTCTCGAACACCGGGACGTGGTCGACGTGATGCTCAATGCGGCCCTTGGAACGGCTCGAAATCTGGCCCACGAGTTCCTTCATGTGCTCGACGGCGGCGAGATCATCGCAGACCACCTTGTCCACGTCCTCGGTCAGGAAGTCGCGCACGGTGCGGTCGATGAGGTCGGGTTCCTCGAACAGGCACGCGGGGGCTTTCTTCGTGTTCATCGCCTCCTCGATGCCGCGCCACTGCTCCAGCAAGAGGCTCAGGTCGCGCACGAAAAACCGCGCCCGCTGGCCCTCGCCGACCGTGCGCATGATGACGCCCATGCCCTCGGGAATGTCGAGCGCGCGCAGGATCTTGCGCAGGCGTTCGCGCTCCTTGGGGTCTTCGATCTTGCGCGAGATGCCGCTCTGGTCGCTGAACGGCATGAGCACCAGGTAACGGCCGGGCAGGGAAAGGTTCGTCGAAACGCGCGGGCCTTTGGTGCCGATGGGGCCTTTGGTCACCTGCACGATCAACTCGCTGCCGACCGGGTAGAGGGTGGGGATGTCCTTGGCGGTGGGCTTCTGCTTCTTGGGGCCGGATTTCTTGCCCGGTTTGTCGGGCCGGTCGATGCGCTCGATGCTGGAATCGTCCAGGCCCGGCAGCGCGTCCCAGAAGTGCAGGAAAGCATTCTTGTCGAAGCCGATGTCCACGAACATGGCCTTCAGGCCGGGCTCGATGTTGCGCACCTTGCCCTTGAAGATGCCGCCGACGATGTTGCGGTCGGTTGTGCGCTGGACGGTGTATTCCTCCAGTTGCCCGTCTTCGAGCAGGGCGACGCGGCGTTCGAGTCTTTCGCAGTTGATGAGCAGGAGGTTGGACGGCTTCTTTTTGCCGATGCCGAGCAGCTTTTTCACTTTTTCGATCATGGAAAGGGTTTGTGGGTAAAGATTGGAAAGGATGGGAGAGGGGGAAGAGGACAAAATGGGGAAGGAAAGCGGAGGGTAACAAAGCGGTCTTCCCGGTGAGAAGAGGCCGGGCGTCCATGGTAGGGTTGCCTCTCCGAGGCAATCCTAGATTTTCTGGCAGGAACGTCGGATGCCGGGCAAGATCATCCAGACGAAATTTGGATTGCCTCGGAGAGGCAACCCTACCTTAGAAGATCCCCAGGAACTTTTTGCGCTTGGGCGGTTCCTGAGCGGGCGGCTGCTGGGAGGGTTGGGAAGATTGTTGTTGGCGACGTTTTTCTCGCTGTAGATTTTTCTGTTGGGTGCTGAGGTCTTGACTGGTTTCCTGGTCGCTGTCGCGGCGGAAGAATCTCTTCACCGACTTCATGAACGTGCCGTCGCCGTTGGGTGGGTTCGGCGTCTGCGCGCTGGGGGTGGTCTGGTGATTGTTGGTGCGCACCTTCGGCTGGACGGAGGCGACCTTGTCGTGGTCGCGCTTCTTTTCCTCGTCGTTGGCGGCGGGTTCGTTCTCCTCGCTGGGCGTCTCGCCGTCGGCGACCTGGTGCTTGTTGTCGCCGCCCTCGGTCTGCACGGGCACGGCACTGGTGAAGTCGATGTTTTTGATGAACGTAAAATTGCCCTTGGCCGGCTCCAGCGGCTTGACGGCGACCTCGTAGTGGCGGTTGTCGTTGAGCGCGAGGCACTCGTCCATGATCTTGGCGGCGAGCGGCCCGGCCGTCACGCCGCCGCCCTGCGCGCCCTGGATGAACACGCAGATCGCGTACTTGGGCTGCTTGTAGGGCGCGAAGCAGATGAACCACGTGTGGTTGTCCTTGATGCCGTTGCGCCAGAACTGCGCGGTGCCCGTCTTGCCGGCCAGTTCGTAGTCCTTGAGCTTGGCGTGGGTGGCGGTGCCGCCTTGGTCGTTGACCACCCGCCACATGCCGTGGCGCACCTTTTCAATTTGCTCGGGCTTGAGGCCCAGGTCGGAGAGCTGCGCGCGCACGCGCGGGCCACTGGCGGCGAGCTTGCCGGTGTCGGGGTCCACGGCGTCCTGGCCCTTCTGGTCGACGATGCGGTCGATCAACCGGGGGTAATAACACGTTCCGCCGTTGCCGAACATCGCCGCAACCATGGCCATCTGGAGTGGGCTGGCCTGCACGTAGCCCTGGCCGATGGAGAGGTTGGCGGTGTGGCCGTCGCTCCAGCGGTCCTTGGGCTGGTGGACCGCGAGCCATTCCTTGCCGGGCAGGACGCCGGAAGCCTCGTTGGAGAGCGGCACGCCCGTCTTCTGGCCGATGCCCACGGCGGCGGCGACCTTGTCGATGGCGTCGACCCCGGCGGCGTTGCCGTACTGGAAGAAGTACGAGTTGCAGGAGTTCTTGAGGCCGCCCTCCAGGTCGAGGGTGCCGTGCTGGCCGCCCTTCTGGCCGATCCAGCAGTGCATGTAGCGGTTGCCGTACGTCACGCCGCCCGTGCAAGTGTATTTGTTGTTCTCCTTGCCCATGATGAGGCCGGCCAGAGAGGTGATGGTCTTGAAGGTCGAGCCCGGCGCGTACGACAGGGTCGCGCGGTTGGTCATCGGGTCGGTGTCGTCGTCGCGCAGCTTTTTCCAGTCGTCCTGCGTGATGCTCGGGATGAAGACGTTCGGGTCGAACGACGGCACGCTGGCCATCGCCAGCACATCGCCCGTGTTCGGATCGACGACGACCGCTGCTCCGCGGCCGACGACGCGCAGGGCGTTCTCGGCGATGGTCTGGATGCGGGCGTCGATGGTCAGGTACACGTCGTCGCCGGGGACCGGCGGGGTGACGCCGATCTCGCCCTCGATGACGCCCTTGGGGCTTTTCTTGATGTGGCGCACGCCGGCCTCGCCCTTCAGCCACTTGTCCATGGCCTGTTCGACGTTATTTTTGCCCTCCACGTCGGGCTGGTAGTAGTTAAAGTTCTTGGCGTCCTCGGGGTCGGTGTCCGCCGGGCCGACGTAGCCGAGGATGTGCGCGGCCAGCGCGCCGTAGGGGTACTGGCGCACGCCGCCGATGGTCACCCGCGCGCCGGGCAGCCCGAGATCGCGCTCGCTGAGCTTGGCCATCTGCGCGAAGTCGATGTCGTCCAGGTAGACGTAGGGCACGAGCGTGTCGTTGTAGAAGTGCTTTTGGAGTTCGTCCTCGTCGATGTCCTCGTGGATGCCGAGTTCACCCATGCGCGGCAGGATGATCTCGCGCACGATGCGGCCCACGTCGGGCTGGGTGTCCTCCTTGTAGACGCCCTTGACGGTGAACTTGTGCAGCAGCGTCGGCGTGTTCTTCTTGCCGAACGCCTGCTGGTAGCCGGTGACCATCTCTTTGAGGTAGAACTCGACGGAGAAGCTCGGCCGGTTGGTGACCAACTTGATGCCCTTGCGGTCGCGGATTTCGCCGCGCACGCTGGGGATGCGGACGGTGACCTCGCCCGAGCCGCGGATTTTTTGCGTGTAGTAGTCCCCCTTGACGACCTGGACGTGCCAGAGTTGGGCCAGGATGGCAGAGATGGCCAGCAGAAAAATCAGGCCAACGATCTGGATACGAATTTCGGTCTTGAACAGCGCCATGGACGGAGCGGGCGGCGGGCGGAAGCCTATAATTTACTGTGTTCCGTGGGAGAATTCAAGTGCGGGGTGAGACGCAACGCGGGACGGTGCCGAAAAAGGAAACCGCCGGGCCGGGAAGGTGCGAAGAAAAGAGGATGAAATCTGTAAACCCTTCTCTCACGGCTTGATGAGCAACGCCGTTCTTCCCGCCCAGCCGCCGCGGATCGTGATTGCCGACGATCACGAGTGGATCTTGCAAATCGTCGCGCAGGTCACGCGGGACACTCTGCCCCTCGCCGAAGTAGTCGAAACGGCCGACGGCCAGCAGGCCCTGGAAGCGTACCGGGAGGGACCGTGCGCCTTCTTGGTGACGAACCACGCCATGCCGAACATGGATGGCGCGACGCTCATCCGCACTTTGCGCAAGGAGGCTCCCGATCTGCCGATCCTGATGGTTTCCGTTCACCCCTCGGCCAGGGTCGACGCCATGGAGGCGGGGGCAACCTGGTTCTTGACCAAGGAGCAGATCATGGAACGCATGCCAGCGATCCTGCGCGAGCATACCCGCGGCGGAACGGTGTCGACCGACAATTAAGCCACTTTGGTCTGCCTGCCGGAGCCGGGAACCTCACAGCCGTGCCTTGGTCGGATACACCCGCACCGTGTAGCCCAGCGCGGCGGCCAGCAGCCGGAAAAGGAAGTACACCGGCACGGCGAGCAGCATCGCGAAGAATCCCGGCACCAGAACCCGCCCCCACAACTCGCGCGGGAAGATCAACCCGTGGCGCTTGAAGGTGATCATGAGGTATTGCGCCAGCAGGATCGCGCTCGCGCAAAATCCGCTCGCCAGGCAGTGCAGTTCCCAGCGCCCGCGCAGGAACAGGGGCCGCAAGCCGTGCACGAGGATCGCCAACGCGCCGAACAGCAGGATCGACCAGCCCAGCGCGAACTCCGGCACGGCCGGCGTCTCCAGGGAAAACGCCTCGGTCGGTTTGAGGAATTGGGTGGTGATCGCGTCCCACAGCAGTCCGTTGAAGAACGCCAGCGCCAGGGTCCCCGCGAACGGCAACGCCAGCGCCCCGTAGGCCAGGATCACCGGGAATAGAAACACCGTCGCGCCAAAGAACATCGGCAGCGGCTCGAAACGACCCTGGAAGATCACCGCCAGGAAGTCCGCCAGCAGCACGCAACCGAAAAACGCCGCCGTTTTCATAGGGGAATGCAGAAGGCAGAAGGCAGAAGGCAGAAGTCCGGAGGCAAAGGAAGGCAAAGAGCAGGGATCAGAAATCCGGCGTGCTCCCTTCCGGGCTTTTGCATTCTGCCTTCTGCCTTCTGCATTTTCTCAGGGCCTCCTGGCCGCCGGGGTCGACGTGACGGGCAGTGCCGCGCGCACCGTCGGGGCGGACGGAGCCACCGGGATCGCCGGCAAAACCAGTTTTTCCGCGCCGCGCAGGCCGCGCACGATGAAGACGTTCTCCAGCCGCGCGAGGTCCACCGCCGGGGCCACGGCCGCGCGGATGTCCAGTTCGTGGGGCTGCACGCTCCTGATCAGGCCCAGCAGCAGCCCGCGCGGGAACACCCCGCCGGCCACCCCGTAGCTGAACACCTTCTGGCCCTCGGCGATCTGCGCGGTCTTGGGCAGGAAATTCAAGCTCATCTCGGGCGAATTGGCGTCCGTGATCCTTTCGCCGGAAACGAGTCCCTTCTCGCGCGCCTCGGCAGGCAGGTCGCCGGGGCCTTCGACGTAGGCGCTCACCTTGCAGTTTTCATCGGTGATGAGCAGGACGTACGCGGTGTTGGCGGCGACGGTGGTCGTCTTGCCCACGAGCCCCTGGTCGGTGACCACGGGCATGTCGCTGTCCAGCCCGTCGGCCTCGCCGCGGTCGATCTGCACGATGTTCCACCACGTCGAGGCGCTGCGGCCGATGATGTGCGCGGCGAGCAGGTTGAAGTTGGAACGTTCCTTGAACCCGAGCGCGTCGCGCAGCTTGTTGTTCTCGGCCGACGTGTCGTTGAGCAGGAGGTTGGTGGCGCGGAGCTGGTCGTTGTCGACGTGGAGGCGCTGAACCTCGTCTTCAAGTTCCTTGAGGGTCTTGAGGCCGTCGCCGTAGGCCTTGATCGACGACGTGGTGGAACTGGTCACGTTCTGGATGGGCCGCAGCAGTTCGAGCACGCGCGCCTGGAGCCGTTGGGCTGCGGGGGTGCGCATGGTCAGCACGAGCACGGCCAGCACGGCGAAGGTTGCCAGCGCGATGATCGAGGAGCGGGACATCTTTTAAACGCGTTTCGCGTCTGCCTCACCGCCACGCCCGGTCCGTCGAGGCGACCTGGCGCAGGAACTTGATCTCGCTCAGAACCTTGCCCGTGCCTTCGGCCACGGCGCTGAGCGGGTCCTCGGCGACGTGTACCGGCAAGCCCGTCTCCTGCATGAGAAGCTGGTCCAACCCGCGCAAGAGCGCGCCGCCGCCCGCCAGCACCAGGCCGCGGTCCACCAGGTCGCTGGCGAGTTCCGGCGGGCAGCGCTCCAGCGTGATGCGCACGCTCTCGACGATCGTGTTGATCGGCTCCGCCAACGCCTCGCGCACTTCCTGGCTCGTGATTGTCAAGGTCTTGGGCAGCCCGGCCACCAGGTCGCGGCCCTTGATCTCCATGGTGAGTTCCTTCTCCGGGTTCTCCGGCGCGAAGGCCGAGCCGATCTTGATCTTGATCTCCTCGGCCGTGCGCTCGCCGATCATGAGGTTGTACGCGCGCTTGACGTAGTTGACGATGGCCTCGTCCAACTCGTCGCCCGCCACGCGTACCGACCGGCTGAACACGATGCCCGAGAGCGAAATCAGCGCGACCTCCGTCGTGCCGCCGCCGATGTCGATGATCATGTTGCCCGCCGCGTCCTGCACGGGCAGGCCGACGCCGATGGCCGCGGCCATCGGTTCCTCGATGAGGTGTACTTCCCTGGCGCCGGCATGGGTGGCCGACTCCTTCACGGCGCGTTTCTCGACCTCCGTGATGCCCGAGGGCACCGCGATGACCACGCGCGGCCGCACCATCTTGCGGCGGTTGTGCACCTTGGTGATGAAGTGCCTTAACATCGCCTCGGTGATCTCGAAGTCGGCGATGACGCCGTCCTTGAGCGGCCGGACGGCGACGATGTTGGCCGGGGTGCGCCCGAGCATGCGCTTGGCCTCGTTGCCGACGGCCAGGACCATGTTGGTGCCGGCCTTGACGGCGACGACCGAAGGCTCGCGCAGGACGATGCCGTGGTCCTTGACGTACACGAGGGTGTTGGCGGTACCGAGGTCGATACCGATGTCGTTCGAGAAAACGCCCATGAGAAAGTTGAACATTAACGTCGGGAAATTTGGGTTGGAACCGTGGGTGACAGCAACGCGCCGCCGGGATGCGCGCGGCGGACGTTCCACGGGGAGGAGGGCAGGCGGTGTTGCCGAGCCGGTTTGACAGTCCCCCGGGGTTCGGCAGCCGTCTCCCCCCGGGTTTGTCCGGCGATGCATCGGCGATGCGTCGAGGGAGACTAGAAGGCAGGATCGCACCGCGTCAAGCAGTGGATGGATCCTTCCCGGAGCCGGCGGGAATTTTGCAAGGGGCGGCCCGCCCTGCTTTCCTCCCGATTTCCAGCGCCATGCAAATCTACATCGCCGAAGGCACGCAACGAACCGGGCCGTTCGACCTGGACGCCATCAAGGCCGGCCTGCGCACGGGCAAATACACCCCCGCGCAACTCGCCTGGTACGAGGGCGCGCCGGGGTGGGGGCCGATCAGCGAACTGCCGGGCCTGCAAATCTTCCTCTCCCCGCCACCCGCGCCGATCCCACTCCCGCCGGGCGAACGCCCCTTGTTCCATGCCGACGCGTTCCCGCCCGACGCGTTCCCGCCGCCCGCCCGCCCGCGCCGTTCGCGGTGGTGGAAGGTCGCCGGGTTCGCCCTCGGGATCGTCGCCCTGGTGGACGGCATCACCACGTTAACGAAAGGCTTCCACCCGACGTTTTCGCCCGACGCGAGTTCGGCGACGCCCTCGGGCACGACGCGGCATTTCGTCACGGATCGTTCCAAATACAGCGGGAACGTGGCGGAGCACTACGTCAAATTTTCCTTCGACTACCCCGAGGCGTGGACCGTCAAGGAAAACCCGTCGGAAGGCTACATCGAGCTGCGGCACATGACCCGCCTGTCGAACGGGAAGGATGTTCCGGTGGAGTCCATCACCTTCACCTACGCGTGCAGCAACGTGGACTACCAGTTATCGAGGGACCTGGATCAGGTGGGTCCCGCTATTTTGGAACAGACCGCCGCCGTGCTGACGAAGCGGGCTCCTGACTGCACGGTCACCCCCGCCAAGCGCGGGCAATACGGAAAGTACCCGGCAGAGGAACGGCTCGGCACCATTCGCAACAGCAACGATCACTTGGACGACTACTTCCGGATGATCGTCGTGCCACAGCAAAACGACAGCACCAACGGCTTGTACATCAACTTGTGGGGCAACACGGCGTCGGGTGCCAAAAGCGCGGAGACCCTGGGCGACAGCGGCGGCTTGCGGACGATCCGAGACTCGTTTCGCTTCGAGCCTTGAGGGAGCGTCCCGCCGCAGGCGTTCCAAACAGAGGGTAGGGATGGCTCTCCGAGCCGCTCCCTAGCTCCAGGGGGAAGTCCGACGGGTGAAAAGGGTTGCCTCCGATGCGGGGACGATCTTAGGCTGCTCGCCAGAAACGATGAACGCATTGACCTTTCCCCGTTCCCCCGCGGTCGGCAAGTGGTTGCAGACGATGCTGCTCGCCGCGCTGGGCTGGGGCGCGGGCTTCTGCCACGCGGCGACGGCGCAACAGGCGACCGCGCAGGATTACGAGGGCACCTACGGCGGCGTCTACCGGGCGGGCCAAGGATTGACGCGGGTGATCATCGTGATCGAAGCGATCAGCGACTCCGAGGTGGGTGCCCGGTACGTTTTCTACCCGGACAACTCGAACCACAACGTTCCGACCGGCGAGTTCCTGCTCCGGGGCACGGTGGACGGCAAAACGGGCAAGCTCGTGCTCATCGGCAAGGAGTGGGTCGAGCATCCGACCGGTTACGCGATGGTCGACGTGTCCTGCCTGCTCGCAAACGACCGCAAGACCCTGACCGGGCAGGTCTACCTGCACGAGGACAAGAACACCAAGTTCGAGTTCAAGGTCGCGCGCTGGAGCCGGATGCCGCCGTGAAGCCCGGGCGCGCTCAGCCCATCCACTCCGGGTGCTTGGTCGTGCCGTCGAAATACTCGCTGACTTTGTACCGCTCGTACTTGCCCTCGGCGGCGGCGACACGCGTGCGTTCCAGCAGCGACGCCACCTGTTTTTGATCGAGCGGCTGGTAGGTTCGCACCGCCTCGCACGCCTGGTCGAGATACTCGAATTTGTCCATTCCGGTGATGACCGTCGAGACCGGCAGGCTCATCGCGTAGTGTAGGCACTCGACGGGCGAGACCGTGTTGCTCTTGAGGACGTAGCCGAAGCCCATCGTCTTCATCGCCAGCACGCCGACCCCGCGCCGGGTGGCCGCGGGCACGACTTCCCGTGCGAAGGAACGGAAATGCGCGTCCATCACGTTGAGGGGCATCTGCACCGTGTCGAAATGGAAATGATGCTCGTCCGCCGTGGCGAACATGTGCAGGTGCATCGCCGGGTCCTTGTGGCCGGTGAACCCGACGAAGCGCACCTTGCCCGCCTTCTTGGCGGCGACGACGGCCTCCATCGACCCGCCGGGCGCGAACACGCGGTCGGCGTCGCTCGTGCGCAGGATCTCATGGTGCTGGAGCAGGTCCAGGTGGTCCGTGCCCAGGCGCGTGAGGCATTCGTCGATTTGCCGGGCGGCGGTGGCCCGGTCGCGGCCGTCGATCTTGGTCATCAGAAACGCCTTGCCGCGGTAGCCGTCGCGCAGGGCCTTGCCCATGCGTTCCTCGCTCCGGCCGTTGCCGTAGTCCCAGCAGTTGTCCAGGAAATTGACGCCGCGGTCTAGCGCGCTGCGCACGATGCGGACCGCCTCGTCTTCGGAACACATGGAAAGGTGCGCGCCGCCGACGCCGACGAGCGAGACCTTTTCGCCGGTGCGGCCCAGCGGACGGTAGATCATGTCCCCCTGATGGGTCTGGCCGGGCGCGGGTCCGCCGAGCAGAGGCAGCGGATGGGCTTCCTCCTCCGCGAGGGCGGCGACGGGCGTGTAAAGCCCGCTGGACGCTGCCAGCGAGGCGGCGACGGAAGCGGAGGAGGCTTGCAGGAAGCGGCGGCGGCTGATGTCCATGCCAGCAACTTCCAACCGAAAAAGAAAAGAGGAAAGAGGAAGTTTCCAGCCGTCAGCGGTACACCCGTTCTCAGATGACTGAGGGACATCTGGCCGGTGGCGGACGTTCGCCGGCCTCGTGGGACAGATAGGACGGATGGGACAGATGGGACGAAGAGGACCCATCTGTCCTAGGACCCATCTGTCCTATTTGTCCCATGGATCCTATTCGGGGCACGTTCGAGGCCAGTGGAGGGTGGAACGATCCCCATGCCCGCTCCTCACGCTTGGTTTACGGGGGAACGGCCCGTATTTCCCGAAGTTCTTTGTCGGGACGTGGCGTGAACCGCTACTTCGCCAAGTGGTACGTGGTCTTGAAAACGAGCTTTCCTTTCTTGCTGTCGATGCGAACCCGGATGGCCCCGTTATCCTTGCTGTCTTTTGCCGGGGTCGCCGTGCCCTGCACCGCGCTTTTGCTGCCGCCGGTGCTGACCGCCTGCCCGGAAAAATCGACCGGCTGGCCGCCGGCCAGTTTGCGCAGCGTTTCGTTGCTGACCGAAATCGTCAGATTGCCTTCTTCGCTCGCGAGGGAGATGGGCGACACTTCGACCTTGTAGTGCGCTTGCAAGCCCTCCGCGCCCTTGCCTTCGCCGTGGACGAGCGGATCGACGCTCAGCTTCGCCTTGCCGAGCGGCACGCCGGTCGTCGCCGGGTCGATGCGCAGTTCGCGCACCGCCGCGTCCTCGCCCCGAACTTCCACGCGGCAGACGACGGTGAGGGCGGCGAGCAGGAGGAAAAAGAGGCGGGGAAATTTCATGGCGGTTGCTGTTAACCTTTCGCGTCCGGACGCCCCGCCGGCCGGGATAGCCAAAAGGCGTAACCGGCAAAAAAGCGTGGAATCCACTTGGGGCCGGCGGTGTCTCAGTCTACATTGCGACCGAGGATAGCAGCGGCTCGGGTACACATGAATAGACACCCGCGCGCCGTGCGTCCAACGGGCGAATGGAGCAATGGACGTGAAGGAAATCGAAACGCCGCCCACGAATCCCGCCTTGGTCTCCATGCCTGCGGCGACCGCCGGATCGTCTGCCGCGCCGGTGCTCCCCGTCGAGGTCAAAGACGGCGAGTTCGTCGGCGAATCGTTCGGCGAAGGCTCACGGCACGAGCCCGAGAGTCTTTTCGAGCGGTTTAGCTGGCTGTACGCGTTTTTTCGCGAACGGCTTTTCCGTGACGACACCGCAGGCATCTCCGCGGCGCTCTGGCCGCAGGGCGCGCCGCCGGCGGGCAGCCGGTTGCTGGAACTGGGGTGCGGGCCGGGATTTTATTGTTGTCAGTTGGGCGAACGCTTCCGCGACCTGCGCGTGCTGGGGATCGACCGTTCGCGCCAGCAGTTGCGGCGCGCCCACCGCAACGCACGCAAGCGCCGGCTGGACAACGTGACCTTCGAGCGTTCGGACGCACTGCACCTCGCGCTGGAGAACGGGTCGGTGGACTCCC
>CAXTOX010000049.1:0-18783 GCA_964245885.1 uncultured Chthoniobacterales bacterium
ACGGGGATGTGCGTGCGCTCGACGAACTCCATCAGCTCGGGAGCCGCGTTGGAGGAGATGATGCCGCCGCCGCAATAGATCATGGGCTTCTTCGCGCCCTTGAGCAGGCCGATGACCTCGTTGAGCGCCACCTCGTCCACTTCCTGGTCCAACTCGTAGCCGCGCAGGTGGATCCGCGCCGGGAAGATGGGCTGCGCCCGCTGCTGCTGGATGTTCTTGGGCAGGTCGATGAGCACCGGCCCCGGCCGACCGCTCTGCGCGATGTGGAAAGCCTCTTTGACGATGCGCGGGATGTCATTGATGTCCCACACGAGGTAGGAGTGCTTGACGATGGGCAGCGTCATGCCGAACACGTCCGTTTCCTGGAACGCCCCGCGCCCGATCATCCATTGCGGCACCTGGCCGGTGATGGCGACGAGCGGCACGCTGTCCATGTAGGCGTCGGCAATGCCGGAGACGAGGTTCGTGGCCCCCGGTCCGCTCGTGGCCATGCAAACCCCGGCGCGGCCGGTGGCGCGGGCGTAACCCTCCGCCGCGAAGACGCCCCCCTGCTCGTGGCGCGGCAGGATCGTACGGATCTTCGTGGATTTCGTGAGCGCCTGGTGGATGGGCATGCTCGCCCCGCCGGGATAGGCGAAGATCGTGTCCACGCCCTCGCGTTCCAGGCACGCGACCAAAATCTCCGATCCGTCCATGACCGGTCCGCGCTCGGGAGCGGCGGCAGGGGTGGTTGTGTCAGAGGTGGCGGTGGGCTGGTTCTGGGTCATGGATAAGAAGTGCGAGGGAAAACAGACTAGGGGAAGTTCGCGCACGCGACAAGGTGAACGTTCGTGAAAATCCAGTCGCGTGGCGAGGCATTTTGGCGCACAGTGGCCCCCATGCGTACTCCCCGTCCGCTCATTTTGCTGGGTTTGTGTCTCGCCGCCGGCTGGCCCTTGGCGGCTGTGGGCCAGCAGTCGTCGAACCCCACCGGCCTCCAACACGTCTCCAACGAGACCCGCGGTGACAAGGTGCCCGACACCCTCGTGCCCACCTGGGACACGCGGCCGGATGACCGCACGATGTATTTCCAGATTCCCGCCCCGCGCGGGCAGATCACCGACCGCAACGGGCTGCCGCTCGCGCAGTCGCGCGTCGGCTACCACCTCGGCGTGACTTTCCCGCCCGGCGACCCGATGACCGACGCGCAGGTGGTCAACTACGTCAAAGGGGAACTCGTCACCGCCCAGGCGCTCCTGGCCCGCAAGCTGGAGGTCAACACCAGCGACGTGCTCGACTTCTACCACAACCGGCGCATGCTCGCGATGGACATTGCCACCTACCTCACGCCGGAAGAGGTCGCCAGCGTGCGCGACAAGCTCGGCAGCGGCCTGCGGCTGCGCCCGGTCTACCTGCGTTGCTACCCCAACGGCACGATGGCTGCACACATCATCGGCTACAGCGGCAAGACCGCCTCGCAGGCGCACGGCCCCATCCAGCCCAACGAACTCCTCTGGCCCGACCTCGAAGGACGCGAGGGGCTGGAAAAAACCTTCAACGAACAGCTCACCGGCAAGCCCGGCCTGCTGAACATCACCTTCGACGGCAAGGGCAACAAGACGAGCGAGCGCATCGTCACCCCGCCCATTCCCGGCAACAACGTCGTCACCACGCTCGACCTCCACCTCCAGGGGCTATGCGAGCAAAACCTCGCCAAACAGGGCAAACGCGCCGCCATGGTGATGATGGACCCCGCCAGCGGCGACGTGCTCGCGCTGGCGTCGTGGCCGACCTTCGACCCGAACAAGTTCGTGCCGCAGATCTCCGAGGCGGACTTCAAGAAGATCAACGAGGACCCGAACATCCCGCTGATTCCGCGCGCCTACCGAGCCAGCTACCCGGCGGGCTCGACCTTCAAGGTCATCGTGGGAGCCGCCGCGCTCCAGACGCAGACGATCAGCAAGGACGACGAGTTCAGCGGGCCGACGAGCATGTACATCGGCAACATCCTCTTCCACAACTGGAAGCGGACCGACGCGGGCGACCTGAATTTCGTCCAGGCGCTGGCCCAGAGCTGCGACACGTGGTTTTACCAGGTGGGCATCAAGACGGGATCGGCGAAGATCATCGACTTCGCCCAGCGTTTTGGCTTCGGGCAGCGCACGGGTCTGCCCCTGCGCGACGAAACGATCGGCCTCGTGCCCACCGACGAGTACATGAAGAAACACCACAACCGCCGTCTGCTGGACGGCGACGTGGCCAATCTTTCCATCGGCCAGGGCGATCTGGAGGTCACGCCGATCCAGATGGCGCAGGCGATGGTGGCGGTCGCCAACGGCGGCGAGTTGTTCCAGACGCGCCTGGTCCAGCAGGTCCAGACCCTCGACAACGCCATCGTGGCGTCTTACAACGTGCGCATCCGCAAGGACGTGGGGCTATCGCCCGACGTAGTCGAGACGCTCAAAAAGGGCATGGAGATGGTCGTCGACCACGGCACGGCCGCCCAGGCGCGCGTTCCCAATGTCGAAGTCGCCGGCAAGACTGGCACCGCGCAGTGGGGCGCGGGCAACGAGGACAAGAGCAAGTCGCGCACGGCCTGGTGGTTCGTGGGCTTCGCCCCGGCGGACAAGCCGCAGTACGCCTTCGCCGCGCTGGTGGAAGGCGACGCCGGCGATAGAAGGCACAGCGGCGAGACGGCGGTGCCGCTCATCGGCAAAGTGTTGCGCGAGGTTTACAAGGATAAGAAGCCCGAGCCGCACAAAAAGAAGCACCACGACGAGGAAGACGACGACAGCGATGACAACAACAACCAGCCCAGAGACGACGGGCTCAACAACGCGGACTGAAGCCATTCGCCGGACGCTTGCCAATCTGCCTGCGGCCACCCCAGGTCGGCAGCGCCAGCGGAGGGTTCTTCCCAAAGTGCAAAGATTCTGTTAAATTCGCCTGATCCCGATGCCCTTTGACCTCAAATCCCTCGTGGCCGCCCGCATGGGTGAGAACTACGAACTGCACAGCCAGCACCTCAACCCGACGCTCGTTCAGGTCCAGCGCACCATCGGCTTCGACCGCGTTTACGTCCGCGCCAAGGGCGCTTACCTCTACGACGCCGAGGGCAACGAGTACCTCGATTTTCTCAGTGGCTACAGCGTGTTCAACATCGGGCGCAACCATCCCGTCGTTGCCAAAGCCATCCGCGACGCGCTCGACCTCGACCTGCCCAACATGGTGCAGATGGACTGCTCGCTGCTGAGCGGCCTGCTCGGCGAGGCGCTGCTCAAGAAAACGCCCGCGCACCTCGACGCGGTGTTCTTCTGCAACTCGGGCACGGAGGCGGTCGAAGGCGCGTTGAAGTTCGCCCGCGCCGCCACGGGCCGGCCGCGCATCGTGTCGCTCAAGGGCAGCTACCACGGGTTGAGCTACGGGGCGTTGTCGATCACCGGCAGCGACTCGTTCCAGGAAGGCTTCGGACCGTTCCTCGCCGACACGGAACTCGTCGCCCTCGGCGACCTGCCTGCCCTCGAAGCCACCTTGGCGATGGGCGACGTGGCGGCGTTCATCGTCGAGCCGATCCAGGGCAAGGGGGTCAACTACCCGGCGGACGACTATCTCCAAAAAGCGCAGGCGCTCTGCCGCAAGTACGGCACGCTGCTGATTTGTGATGAGGTGCAGAGCGGCCTGGGGCGCACGGGCAAGTGGTGGGCCTTCCAGCATTGGGACCTGGAACCCGACATCGTCACCATGGCCAAGACGCTCAGCGGCGGCTACGTGCCTTGCGGGGCCATCGTCACGCGCCGGTCGATCTACCAGCGCGTCTTCAGTCGGCTGGACCGTTGCGTGGTGCATTCGAGCACCTTCGGGCGCAATAACCTCGCCATGACCTGCGCGCTGGCGACGCTGACCGTTCTGGAAGACGAGAAGCTCATCGAAAACTCCGCCGCGATGGGCGAGTTGCTCCAGACCCGCCTCCGCGCGCTCAAGACCAAGCACCCGTTCCTCAAGGAAGTGCGCGGCAAGGGACTCATGATCGCCATCGAGTTCCACGAGCCGCCGCAGTGGAAGGGCAAGCTGGCTTGGCGGCTCATGCACAAGATCGACGAGTCGCTTTTCCCGCAGTTGGTCGTCGTGCCCCTGCTCAGCAAGCACCGCGTGTTGACCCAGGTGGCCGGGCACCACATGGACGTGATCAAGATTCTGCCGCCGCTGACCATCGGCGAGGTGGAGGTGGACCGGTTCGTCAAGGCACTCGACGAGACGCTGACCGAATGCACGAGCCTGTCCGGCCCGATCATGGAACTGGCCATCAACACCGCTAAGGTGCAGTTCGGCGGCGGCCCCGTGGCGCAACGTCCCCGCGCCGGTAACAACGGTCGCAACGGCCACTCCCGGACCAACGGTCATACTCTCGTCAACGGCCCCGGGACGAACGGCCACGCGACGAACGGCAATGGCCACGGGAAAAACGGCCACCCACACGGCGTCGGCAAGAACGGCCACGCCGTCGCTGCCGCCGGCGAACGCACCCCGGCGGGTTGATCCCGGAGCGCGGCGTGAACAGCAAAACGGTCCTCATCGTTGACGACGAGAAGAATACCCGCGAGGGCCTGCGTCTTTCGTTGGAGGACGGCGGGGACTTCGAGATCTACACGGCCGGCGACGTGGACGGCGCGTTGTCCATCCTGGAAAGTGAGATTGTCGATTTGCTCCTGACCGACCTGCGACTGGGCGGCGAGGACGGCATGACGCTCATCGACCGGGCGTTGAAGATGCCCGCGCCGCCGGTGTGCATCATGATGACCGCCTACGGCTCGGTGGACACCGCCGTCGCCGCGATGAAGCGCGGGGCGTACGACTTCGTCACCAAGCCGCTGGACCTCGACCGGCTGGAAATCCTCGTGCGCCGCGCCCTGCGCAGCCGCGAGGTCGAGAGCGAGAACACCGAACTGCGCCAGCAGGTCGAACGCCGTTCCGGCAAGGGCCTGGACGCGCTCATCGGTACCTCGGCGGCGATGCAGGACGTGTTCGACACGATCCGCCAAGTCGCCCCGACCCGCGCGACCGTGCTCATCGAGGGCGAGAGCGGCACGGGCAAGGAACTCGTCGCCCGCGCCCTGCACAATCTCAGCGGCCGCAAGGGGCGGTTTGTCGCCGTCCACTGCGCGGCGCTCAGCCCGCAGCTCCTGGAAAGCGAACTCTTCGGCCACGAAAAGGGAGCGTTCACTGGGGCGAGCGAACGACGCGTCGGCCGGTTCGAGCAGGCGGACGGCGGGACCATTTTCCTCGACGAAATCGGCGAGATCGACGCCAGCACGCAGGTCAAGCTCCTGCGGGTCTTGGGCGAACGCACCTTCGAGCGGGTGGGGGGCAACGCCTCGCTCGCGACCGATGCCCGGCTCGTCGCGGCGACCAACAAGCACCTGGAAACCCTGGTAGCTGACGGCAGATTCCGCGACGACCTGTTCTACCGGCTCAACGTCGTGCGCGTACACACGCCGCCCCTGCGCGAGCGGCGCGACGACATCCCGCTAATGGTGCAGGCGTTCCTCAAGCAATCCGCGCAGGAAAACGGCAAACCGGCGCGCGAACTGACCGCCGACGCCATGAACCGGCTGGTCGAGTTCCCCTGGCCGGGCAACGTGCGTCAGTTGCGCGCGGCGGTGGACAGCGGCGTCGTGCTGGCCACCGGCCCGAAGATCACCCTGCGCGACCTGCCACTGGACGTGCGCCAGTGGAACGGGGAAGGACCGTCGGCCCCCGGCTCGGCGCGTGGCGCGTCCACCGGTCACCGGCCCGCCGCCGGCCCGTCGTTGAACGTACACGCCACCGAGAACGACCTCATCCGCCGCGCGCTCGCGGACACCAATGGCAACATCACCAAGGCGGCCGGTCTGCTGGGCATGAGCCGGCGCACGCTCCACCGTAAGATTAAAGGGGGCACCGACTAAACGGTCGGGTGAGGGTTTCCGAGAGGGAACAGAACTTATCCGCAGATTGTGCAGATTTCCGCAGATAAGAAAAAAGGAAGAAAGTTACCCGGCTGTTCTTCCTATTCCTTCTCCCTCTTCAATCTGCGAAAAGCTGCGTAATCTGCGGATAAATTCCGGCTTCCGCGAAGACTTGTCGCCCAAGCATCGACGCGAGGTGAACGGTCCCGCTTGACCTCCCCCGCCGCAGGCACGTAGTCTCCGCTGCAATCGCCCGATTCCCCGCCCACCGCCCTTCTTTCCTATGGCTGCTCCCAGCGTTTCGACCGAATCCCGCGTCCAGTCTTTCGTCCATGCGCTCGAACAGGGTCGTCTGGCCCTCATCATCCGCGGCTTCCTCGCGGTGGCGGTCGTCGGGGCCATCGCGCTGATCTGCCTGGGCTGGAAGTTCCGTGGCTTCTCCGAGCCGGTGGCGATGGACCACGCGCAGGTTGGCCGCGAGATCGCGCGCGGGCACGGTTGGAGCACGCTGTTCATCCGGCCCCTGGCCGTCTGGCAGATCGAGAAAAGCCTCGGCGTGCTGCCTAGGGACGGCGAAAACTTCCCCGACACCTACAACGCGCCGCTGCCGCCGCTGGTCGACGCGCTCGCCCTCAAGGTGGCCGGCACGAAGATGGAATTCGGCAGAAATGAATACATCGCGCCCGCCGAACGGTTGATTGTGGCGCTGTCCATGGTGCTCTTCCTCGCTTCGGTGGCCGTCCAGTATTTCCTGTTGCGGCGGCTCTTCGACCGGCGCCTCGCGTTCTGGGGAGCGGCGCTGACGCTCGTGTGCGACCTCTGCTGGCAGTACACCCTCTCGGGGCTGCCGCAGATGCTCATGCTCCTGCTCTTCAACCTGGCGCTTTACGCCCTGGTGCGTGCCGTCGAGATCAACAAGGCCATCGAGATCCTCACCGGCGAGGCGCTTTCCTCGACGGCAGCAGGCGGGATCACGCAAGAAGAGGCGCGGACGGCGGGCGCGCGGACGTCGCGGGTGCTGCTCTGGCTGGGCCTCGCCGGGGTGTTCTTCGGGTTGCTGACGCTCACCCATGGCCTGACGGCCTGGCTTTTCGTCGGCGCGCTGGCGTTCGTGGCCGTGACCTTCCGCCGGCGCGGCCCGGTGGTGCTCGTCATGCTGCTGGCGTTCGCCCTGATCTACACGCCGTGGCTGCTGCGCACCTACCAGGTCAGCGGCAGCGCCTTCGGTACGGCGCGCTACGCCCTTTTCGAGAACCTGAACGGGAGCACGTCCTTCCACGTCCGCTCCACCTCAGACGCGGCGGTGGCCGACGTGCAGCCGCGCTTTTTCCGGGCCAAGCTGCAAGGCGGGATCCTGGCGGAGATCGAAGGGATAATCGGCGGGTTGGGCAACATCATCGCCGTGGCTTTTTTCGTGAGCTTGCTGCACGTGTTCCGGCGACCGGAGGTGAATTCAGTCCGCTGGGCCGTGCTGACCATATGGGCGTTCGGCCTCGTCGGCATGGCGCTGCTCGGCGACGGCGGCACGGTCCCGCCCCCGGTCAGCGCCAACCAGTTGGGGGTGCTGTTCCTGCCTGTCATGCTGGGGTTCGGGCTGGCCTTCGTGCTCGTGCTCTTCAGCCGTCGGGAGGGGGCGGGTGGGTTCCTGCCGCGCGTGGCGCTCTTCACCGGGTTGTTCCTGGTGTCCGCCCTGCCGTTGATCTTCACGCTGCTGCCGCGCAACGTGCCGCCGGTGCAGGTTAACTACTACCAGCCTGCCATCCACGCGCTCAACGGCTGGACGAACGACCACGAGGTCATCGCCACGGACATGCCCTGGGGCGTGGCCTGGTACGCCGACCGCAAGAGCCTCTGGCTGCCCGCCAAGTTCCGGGACCTGCTGGGCCTGAGCGACAACGCCAAGCTGCCCGGCACGCTGGCCGGGGTGTTCCTTTCGCCGGTCAGCCGGGGCGAGAGTTTCTACAACGGCATCTACCGGGGTGAATACTCGGACGCCGAGGAGAAGAATCCGAACGTGGGCTACCCCGCGCTGATCTTCGGCCGTCGCGACCTGCCGTATTTTCCCTTTCAGCAGGGCTACTCGATCCTCGGCGACCTGAGCTACACCTTTTACTCTGACCGCGCCCGCTGGGCTACGCCGGCGACGGTCAGCAACTCCCCATAGGAAACGCCAGGCTCGACGCCGGGCTTGCCCTCCGGGCGAACTTGGGGCAAGCTCTGCCTTCCCGCCGTTCCCGTCTTTCCGCTTTTTGCCCTCTTCATGCCCGCCCGCGACCCTGCTCCCGCGCCCGAGTCGAACCCCACTTTCGAGGGGGCGATGGAGCGTCTGGAAACGCTCGTCGAGCAGATGGAAAACGCGCGGCTGCCTCTAGAAGAACTGATCCATTCCTACGAGGAAGGCATCCGGCTGGTACGCGTGTGCAACGAACGCCTCAGCGCCGCCGAACAGCGCATCGAGATCATCACCCGCGACGCCGCCAGCCAGGCGCAGACGAGCGAGTTCCCTGCCGCCGGTGCGGCGACCCCGTCGAAAACGCCCGCCGCCACGCCGGCCGCGCGGCCGAACAAAAATCCCAATGAAGTCAGCCTCTTCTGAACCGTTTGCCGTCCAGGCACCGCCCATCGCCGAACCCAAGGTCCGTCTCCTCGACAAGATCCAGTCGCCCGCCGACCTGAAGGCGCTCCCCGAGAGCGACCTCGCGCAGCTCGCCCAGGAGGTCCGCGAGGAGTTGATATACGTGATGAGCGAGTCCAACCCGCACGGGGTGGGCGGCCACCTCGGGCCGAACCTCGGCGTAGTCGAACTGACCATCGCGCTGCACCGCGTGTTCAACACGCCCAAGGATAAGTTCGTCTTCGACGTGAGCCACCAAGCATACGTCCACAAGATGTTCACGCCCAAGGGGCGGCCGGGTCCGATCAACAGCATCCGCCAGTACCAGGGCTTGAACGGCTTCATGCTGCGCACCGAGAGCGAGCACGACTGCTACGGCGCGGGCCACGCGGGCACGGCGCTCTCCGCGGCGTTGGGCATGGCGGCCGGCCGCGACCAGCGCGGCGGCGACGAGCACGTCGTGTGCGTGGCAGGCGACGCGGCGTTCACCTGCGGGGTGTCCTACGAGGCGCTCAACAACGTCACCGAGGCGACGAAGAAATTCATCGTCGTGCTCAACGACAATGAGTGGTCCATCGCCAAGAACGTCGGGGCCATGGCGGGGTACTTCAACCGCATCGCCACCAGCCCGACGTACAAGCACCTGCACGAGAGGGCGGGCCGCTTCCTCCAGACCATCGCCGGCAAGGACGCGCTCAAGCTGGCGGGCCGCGTCGAGGCCGGAGTCAAGAATTTGCTCGTGCCCAGCGTGCTGTTCGAGGACCTGGGACTGCGGTACTACGGACCGATTGACGGCCACGACACGGCGCTGCTCATCCGCACGTTCGAGTTCCTCAAGACGCAGGACGAGCCGGTCATCCTCCACATCCTGACCAAGAAGGGCAAGGGCTACTCGCCCGCCTTGAAGCAGCCGGACAAGTTCCACGGTCTGGGCAAGTACAAGCTCGAAACGGGCGAGACCGCCCAGGCACCGCTGCCGACGTACTCGGAACTGCTCGGCGACACCATCGCCAACTTTGCCGACAACAACTCGAAGATCGTGGCCATCACCGGCGCGATGCCGAGCGGCACGGGGTTGGGACGCTTCCAGAAGCGCCATCCGAGCAAGTATTATGACGTGGGCATCGCCGAGGAACACGCGGCGCTGTTTGCCTGCGGTCTGGCGGTGCAGGGGATGTCGCCGTTTCTGGCAATCTACTCGACCTTCATGCAGCGCGCCTACGACATGATCCTCCACGACATGGCGTTGCAGAACCTCAACGTGCGCCTGTGCATGGACCGCGCCGGCCTGAGCGGCGACGACGGCCCGACGCACCACGGACTCTTTGACATCGGCTACTTGCGCCACGTGCCCAACCTGGTGTTCATGCAGCCCAAGGACGAGGAAGAGTTCGCCGACATGCTCTGGACGATGGCCAACCATCACGACGGACCCATCGCGATCCGTTATCCGCGCGGGGCAGGCACCGGGGCCAAGCCGAAGCCGCAGCCCAAGCTCATGGAAATCGGAAAAGCGGAGGTCGTGCGTCACGGCGGCCAGGGTGCGCCGCGGGTGGCGCTGTTCGGCCTGGGCGGCATGTGCACGCTGGCCGAGGAAGCGGCGGACCTGCTGGAAGCGGAAGGGATCAGCGCGGCGGTCGTCAACCCGCGCTGGATCAAGCCGATGGACACGGCGACGCTGGAGTTTTTCGCGCGTTCGGCCGAGGTGGTCTGCACGTTGGAAGACCACGTGCTGACCAACGGCTACGGCTGCGCGGTGATGGAGCACCTCAACGAGGCGCGCATCCCGGTGCCGGTGGTGCGTTTAGGATGGCCCGACCAGTTCATCGAGCACGGCAACATCCCGGTCCTGCGCGAGAAGCACGGTCTCACGGCGAAGGCGCTCGTGGCCCGTGTGCTGCCGCTGCTCAAGAAGCTGCCGCAGGCGGCTGCCCAAAGGCAGCCGGTCGGGGTGGCTTAAACGCGGTCGGTCAGGGGGAATTTGCCACAGATCACGCAGATTTCCGCAGATTGAAGAGAAGGATGATAGGTAAAACCCTTCCTTTTCTCTCCTCTTCTGAAATCTGCGGAAATCTGCGTAATCTGTGGCAAATTCTGCTCTTGTCGGTGGAGGGTTCTTCAGCGCGCCGCACGCTCGCTGTGGTAGCCGGTGATCACCCGCGTGTAGTACGTCCGCACCGCTTTACCACCGATTTGGAGACGATGTTCCTCGACCGGCCCCTGCGCGGTGCTGTGCCGACCCACGCGCGGGGCTTGTAGCTCCCGCTCGTCAAAGGCCACGAGCAGCATCGTGGCCCCGTTCCCCAAGGCTGCCGGGAACCAGAACGTGTACATGAGGCTGTCGCCTTCAAACAGATGCGCGCCCGTGGTTTCCTGCACCGCGTGCGCCTGGTCGGGACTGTAGAACGCCACCTCGCTGGCGATGAAGTCACGGTCCATCCCCACGATGAACACCGGCCCGGGCGCGCCGGATCGCGAGAGTTCCTGTTGTCGCGCGGTCACCTCCGCGGCCAACTGCTTCCAGCCCACCGGGAGGATTTCCGTTGGCTCGAAGTACCGCAGGCCGGGCCAGCCGGCGGCGAGGTATTGCAGGAGGGCGATGTACCCGGCGCAGAGGAGCGCCGCCGTGGCTACCGCGCACCGGCGCATCCAACCGGCCGCGGGCGCTGCGGTGAGCACGCCAGCGAGGGCGGGCACGACCGCCAGCCACAGCGGGCCGGTCCAGTTCAGCTTCACGCGGTGGGTCACGCTGAAAACGACGAACACCGACAGCGGCACGAGGACGTAAACGCGCGCGAACAGAGCCCGTCGCTGTTCGCCCGCGAACGAAGCGCGTTCGTACAACGCCAGGCCGGTCAGCCACACGCCGAGCGGTGTGAGCACCAGGAGGATGCTCGCCAACAGTTCCGGCGTGGAAAACCGCCGCGCCACCTTCACCCGTCCGACGCTCTGGTAGGCGAACGACGCCCAGTGGTGCTGCGCGTTCCAGAGCACCACCGGCGAAAAGATCGCCGCCGCCAGCAGCGCGCTCCCGTAGGGCGCAACCCGGCGGAACCACCCCCGTGCCGCCGGGTCGAGCACCATGAACAGCAGCGTCGCCGGACACAGCAGCGCAATGGTGTACTTCGAGAGCATCCCCAGCCCCAGGAACAACCCCACGCCCAGCCAAGCCCGGCCGTCGCCTTTAAGGAACACCCGCGCGAGAAAATACAGGGTGGCCGCCCAGCAAGCGGTCAGCGGCGCGTCCGGGGTCATCAGCCAACCGGTCATGAAAAAGTACGGCAGGCACTGGACCAAGGCTGCGCCCGCCATCCTCGGGCGGAGATCCCAGCAAAGGATCCCCGTCAGCCCGTAAGTGAAAAACGAGGTGGCCAGCGAACACAGCAGAGCAGCGACGCGCACCCCCCATTCCCCGTGCCCGCACACGGCCGTGCCCAGCCAGATCAACCACGCCACCATCGGCGGGTGGTCGAGGTAGCCGATGTCGAGATGCTGCGCATAGTTCCAGTAATACGCCTCCTCGGGAAACAACTCGCACCAAGGCGAGTACAGCACCCGCAGCAAAAACAGCCCGGCGGCGAGGAGGAAGGCAGGGTGCCTCCAGAGGGGAGGCTGCCGGCCAATGCTCACGGGAGCCGCGCCGCCCACCAGCTGGATCATCGACCGGCCTCCGTACGGGCGAAAAAGAAAGGGAGATCCATGCGCGAAGACGTGAAAAAAGAAGGGCGGGAGCGCGAACGCCGGATGAATCCGCTGGCGATTCGCGATACGGTTCAGAGCCAACCTGCCTGCTTCCTTGCAACCGAAAATACTCGTCATTCGCGGCGGTGCCATCGGGGATTTCCTGCTGACGCTGCCCGCGCTCGCGCTCTTGCGGGAGGCGTTTCCGCAGGCGCGGCTCGAAATCCTCGGTTACGAGCACATCGTCTCGCTGGCGACCTGCGGCGGGTACGCCGACCGGGTGCGCTCCATCGAATACGCCGCGATGGCCGGTTTCTTCAACCCGCAGGCCACGCTGGACCCGGAACTGTCGGACTACTTCGGCAGCTTCCAGCAGGTGGTCAGTTACCTGTACGATCCCGACGGGTTCTTCAGCGGCAACCTGCGGCGCTGCGGGGTCAAAAACCTCATCGCAGCCTCGCCCAAGATCGACCCGGAAGGCGAGCATGCCTCCCGCCAACTCGCGCGTCCGTTGGAGAGCCTCGCTCTCTACCTCGATGCTCCCACGGGGCCGCTGCTCCGTGCCGACGCGGGGAACGAGAGAGACTTCGCCGCGCAGTTTTTTGCCCGGGCCGGTGCCGACGGCCGCACGCGTCCGCTTGTCGCGATCCATCCCGGCAGCGGCGGCGAACGCAAGAACTGGCCCGCCGACCGTTGGCAGGCGTTGGGTTCCGCCCTGCTCGCGCGCCCGTCGGAGACGCGCCTGCGCCTGCTGCTGGTCGGCGGCGAGGCCGACTCGAAAGCCGTCGCGGCCCTGAGAACGGCATGGCGCGAGGCGGAGACGAACGATGTCCTGGTGGCCGAGAACCTGCCTCTCCCGGCGCTGGCGGCGCTGCTCGCGCAGTGCGCCTGGTTCCTGGGCCACGACAGCGGGATTTCGCACTTGGCGGCGGCGGTGGGCACGCCCTGCGTCCTGTTGTTCGGACCGACGGACCCGGACCTCTGGGCTCCGCCCTATCCGGGGGTGGAAGTCGTGCGCGCGCCGGACGGATTCATGGGCAGCCTGGACCTGGCAACGGTGCGAACGGTCGTGGAAGCGGCCCTGGCCAAAAGCGGAAGCATGGGGTAAGCTCGTTGCAAGATTTTCCTCTTTGCCTCATGCCTGCGGATGCCTCCAAACATTCCCTGCCGGACGCCTTCCCCGAACCGTTGCCGGAACGTTACCGCACCCTGCTGTTTTTCGGCGCGCCGGGCAGCGGGAAAGGCACGCAGGGCAAGGCGCTCGGCGCGGTGCCGCGGTTTTACCACTGCGCGTGCGGGGACGTGTTCCGCTCGTTGGACACCCGCACCAAGATCGGGCGTTCGTTCCTCGAATACTCCAGCCGCGGCGCGCTGGTGCCGGCGGAGTTGACCGTGGAACTGTGGAAGGTGCAGATCCAACACAACGTCGAATCGCACCGCTTCAAGCCGGACCTGGACTACCTCGTGCTCGACGGCATCCCGCGCAGCGTGGAGCAGGCGAAGCTGATGCGGTCGTACATCGACGTGAAGAAAGTTTTCTACCTCGCCTGTCCGAACCGGCAGGAACTCCTCGTCCGGCTCAAGAAGCGGGCGTTGAAGGACAACCGGCTCGACGACGCCAACGAGGCGATTATCCACCAGCGTCTCGACATCTACGAGGCGGAGAGCAAGCCGGTGCTCGAACACTACGGCCTCGACTTGGTGCAGACCATCGACGCCACGCAGCCGCCGGTAAAGGTGCTATTGGAAATCCTCAAAACCGTGACAGCGATTTGAACCTATGTCCTCCCGTCCATCTGCCTCCCAATCGCAGTTCAAGAGCCTGCGCGCCTCCAGCCTTTATTGCCCGAAGTGCAAGAACGCGATGCCGGTGCGTGAGAAGCTCCTCCTGATCCTGCCGGAAAAGGAAATCTACGATTACCTTTGCACGGGCTGTGCGAGTTCGGTCGGCCAACGGGAGGTGACCAGCGCGGAAAAGCTGATGTCTGCCGCGGCGGCCGCCCGAGGGCCCGCGCCGCGTTCGTCCCTGCTGCTGCCTTGAGGCGGGTTACCCTTCGAGCCGTTGAGAATCGTCTATCTCGGCAGTGGTGAGATCGGCCTGCCGACGTTGCGTGCCTTGCTGGCGGCGCGGTCGGCGGGCAAACACGCACTGCTCGCCGTCGTGACCCAGCCGGACCGTCCGGCCGGCCGTGGACAAGCCGTCCGGCCGGGACCGATCAAGGCGCTCGCGCTCGAAGCCGGCGTTCCCGTGCTCCAGCCGCAACGGCTGCGGTGGCCCGAAGCGGTGGAGGCATTGCGCGCGCTGGCTGCCGACGTGTTCGTGGTATTTGCCTACGGGCAGATCCTTTCCCAGGCGGTGCTCGCGCTGCCGGCCGTGGCGTGCCTGAACCTCCACGCATCGCTGCTGCCGCGCCACCGCGGGGCCGCGCCGATTCATGCCGCCGTGCTCGCGGGCGACCGGGAAAGCGGCTTGGCGGTCATGTACATGGCCGAGGGGTTGGACACCGGCGACGTGCTGCTCGAACGCCGCGTCCAACTGCACCGGCGCGAGACGGCGGGTTCGTTGCACGACCGGTTGGCCGAACTCGCCCCGGACGCGCTGTTCGAGGCGCTCGACCTCCTCGCCGCCGGGAACGCTCCCCGCGTTCCGCAGGACAATGCGCTGGCCACGTACGCGCCGAAGCTCGAACGCCAGAGCGGCCTGATCGACTGGACGGCTCCCGCCCGTGCGGTCGAACGTCTCGTCTACGGCATGAACCCGTGGCCTGGAGCGTTCATCTGGCTGCCGGGAATGGGCGGCGGCCCGGCGCGGATGCTGAAAATCTTCAAGGCGTTTGCGTTTTCGCGCCCTACCGGGGCGAAGCCGGGCGAGGTGGTCAAAACCACGAGCTTCGGTCCAATCGTGGCGACGGGGCAAGGGAGGATCGTTCTCGCCGAAGTGCAGCTAGAGGGGAAACGCCGGCTGCGGGCGGCGGAGTTTTTGCGCGGGCATCCGCTCGCGGTCGGGCTAATTTTGGGGCAGTTAAAGCACGGTTCTTGAGCCGTGGCCTGCTCGATGCGAAGTTCGGAGCGATGAGCACGATCACGGTGGATTTGCGCGATGAGCACATGCTGCAAATCCGCGAACTGGCTCAGGAGATAGGGACAACACCGGAAGAATGGCTGCGAAAAAGAATCGAAGCTCTGCTGGTCGATCGCACCAGCGATTTTGAACGAGCCGCCAAATACGTTCTGAAGAAAAACCACGAACTCTACCGACGGCTGGCGTGATCCGCTTCGCGTTACAGCATTTTCTGGTTGCTCGCAGGGCTTGTAGCCCCGGCAGGGGCGTAAGAGTTTAGCCCACGGCGCAAGCCGTGGGAAAGGTTCCCATCCACGTCCAAGCCCCGGCAGGGGCGTCAGAAAACCGGCGCGCTGGTCCGTGGAAGGCCCGCGTCTTTTCTTCCGCCCCTGCCGGGGCTTGCCGTTCGACCTGGTCGACCCACGGCTCACGCCGTGGGCTAAATTCTTGCGCCCCTGCCGGGGCTGGGAGGACTCCACACGCAAACGAAAAACGCTGTAGTGATAAGGGACTGGGAGATTGAACTCTGATCGGCGAGCAGCGGCGTCGATTGTCCAGTCCGAACTTTTGCGTGACAACCTCCGCCCGACCGTCTTTGCTGGCGTGCGCGTCGGCAGGACGGGGTGCTGCCCCGGTTCAATGTCTTTCGACTGTCCAGCGCATCTAACTATCCGGCAATTATTTATCAATATGAATCCTTCCGCTGAAATTCGTTATAAACGCATCGTGCTAAAGATCAGCGGCGAGGCGCTCCGCAAGGTCGGCAGCCCGGACAACATCTCGCCCGAGATCGTCCGCAACGTCGCCGAATCCATCAAACAGATCCAGGCCCTCGGCGTGCAGGTGGCCGTGGTCGTCGGCGGCGGCAACATCTGGCGCGGGGCCGCTGCTGCGGGCCGCGGCATGGACCGCACCATGGCCGATTACATGGGCATGCTCGCCACCATCATGAACGGCATCGCCCTTCAGGGCGCGTTGGAGGACATCGGCGTCGAAACCCGCGTGCAAACCGCCATCGAGGTCAAAAACGTCGCGGAGCCTTACGTTGTCCGCCAAGCCATCGGGCACCTGGAAAAAGGCCGCGTGGTCATCTTCGTCGCGGGCACGGGCAACCCGTTTTTCTCCACGGACACGACGGCGGCCCTGCGCGCCAGCGAGATCAAGGCGGAGATCATCCTGAAGGCCACGAAGGTGGACGGCATCTACACCGCCGACCCCATGAAGGACGCGTCGGCCACCCGTTACGACCGGCTTTCCTACACGGAGGCGCTTTCCAAGCGGCTGGCGGTGATGGATTCTACCGCCTTCAGCCTGTGCCAGGACAACAAGGTGCCCATCATGGTCTTCGACATGAACCAGCCCGACAACATCCTCCGCGCCGTGCTCGGCGAACAGGTCGGCACGCTGGTGACCGGCGAGGCTTGAGCGCCGGAACCCGGCTCGCACGGGCGGTTTTTCCGGGTGCAAGGCAGGGGAACCTGCGATATAGCTAGGAGCGGTTGCGCCCGGACGGCAACGCTTTCCCCGGGGCGTTTGCCCTCCAAATTTCCCCTCCCTGATGAATCCCGACGACATCCTCCTCGAAACCGAAGAAGGCATGGAGAAAAGCGTCCAGTACATGACGCACGAGTTTTCCAGCGTACGCACCGGCAAGGCTTCCCCGGCGCTGGTCGAGAACATCGACGTGGAAGCCTACGGCTCGAACATGAAGCTCAAGCAGCTCGCGCTCATCACCACGCCGGAGCCGCGCCTGCTCGTCATCCAGCCCTTCGACGCTTCCACGGTGAAGGACATCGAGCGCGGGCTGAAGGAATCCCGCCTCGGCATCATGCCGGCGGTGGACGGCAAGATCATCCGCCTGCCGATCCCGGAGTTGAGCGAGGAACGCCGCCGCGACCTCGTCAAGGGCATCAAGCAGATGGCCGAAGAGGCGCGGGTGCGCGTGCGCGGACACCGGCGCGAAGGCATCGAGACCGCCCGCAAGGGCAAGAAGGACGGCGACCTGACCGAAGACCAGCTCAACGACTTCGAGGACGGCATCCAGAAGCTCACCGACCAGTACATCAAGAACATCGACGCCGCCCTCGCCACGAAGGAAGCCGAAGTGATGAAAGTCTGAGTTGTCTTATGCATCCGCAACCTGTCCGCATCGAACGACGCAAAAACCGGCTGGCGAAGGCCACGGCAACCTTCTGCTTGTGGGCGGCAACGGCGCTGATGGCAAGCGCCGCGCCAAAGAATAAGTCCGCCGCGACTGGCAAGCCTGCGGAAGGCGCGGTGCGGACCGTGCCCGACTTTACCTGGATCGGGGCGGGTGGAAAAACGTTCCCCGGCAAAAACTTCCGCGGACAGCCGGTGGTGATCCTTATTGCCACCTCGCCGAACGAGGGGGATCTCCGCAAACAGGCGCGGCGGATCGAGGACAAGTACCTAGACTTCGCGGCGAAGAAGACGATTTTCGTCGCGGCATTCACGGGAACGATGGGCCGGGTGCAGTCCGACGTGCCCTTCGTCGTCGCGCAAAACGGCGCGGCGGTCGCGGCGAACTTCGGCGTGCAGGGGAAGGGTATCGGGATCGTCGTGTTGGCCCCCGACGGCCATGTGGACATGACCTCGACGCAGGTCGAAGGCGCGCAGCGTCTGCTCGACATCATCAACAACACGTACCAGACGCAGGCGACCGCGCGGACGGGGTTGGGGAGTTGAGCCTGGAAGCGGCGGGCTTGCTAGCGCAACTTCCGGATCGCCTCCGCTGGATCGCCGGCGCGAAACACGGACGTGCCGGCCACCATCACGTTCGCGCCGTTCTCACGCGAGAGCAACGCGGTGTCGCTCTTGATGCCGCCGTCCACTTCGATGTGGTAGCTCCAGCCGTTTTCCGCCCGCCACCGGGCGGCCTCGGCCACTTTCTCCATCGTGGAAACGATGAATTCTTGTCCGCCGAACCCGGGGTTCACCGTCATCACCAGCAGCAGGTCGAGCGACCCCAAATGATCCTTCGCGGCGGAAAGCGGTGTGGCAGGATTGATCGCCAACCCAGCCAGGCAGCCCGCCGCCCGGATGTTCTTCAACGTCTCGGCTACGTCGTGTTTGGCTTCCAGGTGAACGTGTACGGAACGCGCGCCGGCCTCGATGAAACGCGACAGGTAATGGTCGGGCCGCGAGATCATGAGGTGCACGTCGAGCGGGATTTTGACGGCCTTGTGCATCGCCGCCACCACCGCCGGGCCGAACGAGATGTTGTCCACGAAATGCCCGTCCATCACGTCGAGGTGCAACCAATCCGCCCCGGCGGCCTCGACGCGGCGCGCCTCCTCGCCGAGCTGCGCGAAGTCCCCGGCGAGCAACGAAGGAGCGACGATGGTTTTGTCAAAATCGGACACGCGAGAAGCATGAAGGCAAAACGCAAAATGCAAAATGCAAAATGCAGAAGGGCATTCTGGCGCGGGCTGCTCCCTTCCAGACTTTTGCATTTTGCATTTTGCATTTTGCATTTACCCTCG
>CAXTOX010000049.1:18793-24557 GCA_964245885.1 uncultured Chthoniobacterales bacterium
GTCTTGGACGACGACCCGCCGATCATCGACCTGCACAGCGACGTGCATTTCATGGGCGACGCCCTGCGCCAGGCGCTCCGCGCTTACGAGGCCGGGGAAGTGCCCGTCGGCGCGGTGATCGTGCGCGGCGGACGCGTCATCGCGCGAGCCTTCAACCAGGTGGAAGCCCTCACCGACGCCACCGCGCACGCCGAGATGCTCGCCATCACCCAGGCGGAACACGCTGTCGGCGACTGGCGGCTGACGGACTGCACGCTTTTCGTCACCAAGGAACCCTGCCCGATGTGCGCCGGCGCGGCGGTCCACGCGCGGTTGGGGAGGGTGGTGTTCGGCTGCAGCGACGCCCGCGGCGGGGCGGCCGGCGGCTTGCTCAACCTGCTCCAGCATCCTTCGCTCAACCACCGTTGCGAGATCAGCGCCGGCGTGCGCGGCGAGGAATGTGGACTGCTCCTGAAAGAGTTCTTCCGCGAACGCCGCGTCGCCCGACCCGACGCGCCGGCATGATCGGTCCACGTCCATAAACCTCCACCGTGTCCACCTTCTCCGTCAAAGCCGCCCGGGACTGGTGGAACCGGCACCGGCCGTGGCCGGTTCGCAAACGCGTCTTTGATTTCCTGTGGGATGCCGCGGCTCCAGAGCTTGTGGAAAGATGGAGAGTGAAGGATGAAGTCAGAGGAAACGGACCGCCGTTCTTCACCTTTTGTCTTTCGGCTTCATCCTTTATCCTTCATCCTTTCCGTCCATGGACGTTCTGCAAAAACTCGGCTCCGCCCTCGGGTTCGCCACGCTCGCCGGGCTGAACCTCTACCTGACCGTGTTCGCCACCGGGCTGGCGATCCACTACCACTGGATCGACCTGTCGGCGACGTACCCGGACCTCCAGGTGCTCGGGCATCCGGTGGTGTTGGTCGCCGCCGGGGTATTGTACGCAGTCGAGTTTTTTGCGGACAAGGTGCCGTGGCTCGACTCGGCCTGGGACGCGCTGCACACGCTCATCCGCCCGGTGGGCGGAGCCTATCTGGCGCTCCAGACCCTCGGTCCGCACGACCCGGCGTTCAATGTCGTGACCGCGCTGCTCGCGGGCGGGGTGACGCTGACCACCCACGGCGCGAAGGCCGGCACGCGCCTGCTCGTCAACGGTTCGCCGGAGCCGTTCACCAACATCGCCGCGAGTGTGACCGAGGATGCCGCCGTCGCGGGTGGCCTTGGGGTGATGGCGTATTCGTTCCGCCACTCGCCGTACCTGTCGCTCGGGGTGTTCGCGGCGGTGGTGGCGGTCCTGCTGTACGTGACGCCGAGGCTCTTCCGCTCCGCCCGCATCCGGGTCTGGCTGCTGTGGAAAAAACTGTCCTGGCCCGCCTTCGACGCCAAAATCACGGTGCCCGGCACCACCCTGCCACCCGATCCCGACCTGCTCTTCGCACGGCTCAATCCGACGAGCGAACCGGTCGCGTGGATCGCTCCCTGCCTGACGGGTTCCTCGAAGGGCGGGTTGCCGGTCAACTTCCGCGGGCATCTCGTCGCTCTGCAAACCCAACGCGACAAATTGCACTTCGTCGGTCGCCGCGGCTGGCGCACGCTGGCGCGCGTCGTGGACCTCGCGGATTGCACGGTGACGCACGAATCCCGCTTTCTGAGCGAGGACCTGATCCTCCTGAACGCCGGGAAGGGTTCGCGGCAGGTGTTCGTCTTCGACCGCTCGAAGGCCGCGCTCGTGGGGAACCTCGCAGACTCGCTCCAGGCACGGATGCCGGTTGCGGCGGACCTGCCGTCGGATGAGTTTCCGGCCGAACCTGCGCCCGCTCATTGAATAGGGAACGGCACCGCCGCGTCAGACCGAGAGAAGGAAATCAAAATCCTTCCAGGAGTCGAGAAGAGGTTGGCTTGACCAGAGGATGCCCGCGCGAAAAGCACAGAGCCGCTTTTGAGAGGCCAACCGATCCTGTTAGCACAAGCCCTGCAGTAGCCGATGAGGTCGGCAGGACTTTCACCTTCACCAAGCACCACATCCGAAGTAGAAATTCCGTTCGTATGAAGACCCAAGTTTTTGCCGCCGTTGGCCTGTTCTCGCTCGCGTCGTTGGCTTCCGTCAATGCCCAGGAAACCATTGTGACCACCCAGCCGAGCACGGTGACCACCACCACGCAGCCCACGACGACCACCACGCAGACGACCGCGACCAACGCCGCCGGCACGATCAGCTCTTTTACGCCCGGCACCTCACAGATCGTCGTGAAGACCTCCAGCGGCACTCCGATGACGTACACCTACAGCAAGAAGACGACCTTCGTGGATGCTTCCGGCAACGTGGTCAACTACGAGACGATCAAGGCGGGCGAGCCGACGACGGTTTACTACACGACCGTGGACGGCCAGACCGTGGTGAGCAAGGTAGTGGTCAACCGCACCGTCCCGGCGACCGTGAGCAAGACCGAGACGACAGAGACGACGACCACGACCACGACGAAGCACTGAGCGGCCCCTTTGCAGACCAACAAACTCATCGCCTGACATGAAGACCAGAATCTTCCTCTTCGCCATCTCCGCTTCGGCCGCCCTTGGATTGGGAGCCTGTTCGTCCACGCCGGAGACCATCTCCACGACGACCACGCACCAGGAAACGACGACCACGCAACTGCCGCCGGCAGCGGGTTCGACGACCACGACGACAAGTACGACGCGCTGAGCGTCTCCGCCGTCGGCCGACTTTTCCCACTCCCGGATTACACGACGGCACCTTCCCGTAAGGGGAGGTGCCGTTTCCGTTGAAAGGAGGCGCTGCCCGTCAATGTGCCTTGCCGCGACTGACCCGTTGTGGAACGATCCGCGCCCATGGCGCAATCCCCACGACGCGTCGGCCTGTTCGTCACCCTGGCCGTTTTCCTCGTTTACGCCGGGGTCCTCGTCGGCGGTCCCTTCGGCTACAACGACGATTACCAGTACCTCCAACGCGTGTACGTGGGCACGTTCGACCCCGCCCACAACGAACAGGTGGGCATGGGCCGGCCGGTGGCTTCATGGATGATCGAGGCTGCGTACGGCCTCTGCTCCGGGTCGGTGCGCCACCTCGTTTATCTGCGTCTAGTCACCCTGGCCGGCATCGCGTGGCTCACGTTGACGTTGTACCGCATCCTGCGCCGGAGCGGCCAGAGTGCCGCGGCGGCGGGTGCGGTCGCGGCGGGCTTGGCGTTCTCGCCGGCCTGCGGCGTGTACGCAGCTTGGGCGGCGGCGTTTCTCAGCCCGTACGCGCTGACGTTCTGTCTGCTGGCGGGATCGTGGCTCGAAGCCCAGAGCGCCGACCCGGCGGGTCATGGGCGGCGGCGGGCAGAGGCGGCGCTGCTCCTGCTGCTGTCTTGCTGCCTCTGGCAAGCGGCGGCTCCGATGGTTCTCCTCCCGGGTTTTGCGGAGCGGTGGCGGCGGATCAGGGAGGGGGCGACGTGGCGTGACGCCTTGCGGCCGGGTGAAACCTTGTCCACCGCCGCCGTCGTGGGGGCCACGCTGGCGGTCTACTTCTTCGGCCAGAAGAGCGCGGTCTGGCTCGGGTGGGTGCACGGACCGGGCGTTGACCGGACGGCTCTGGCCACGGACTTGCACGCCAAGATCCTGTTGCTCGGCGACCTGCTGCGCTCCGGTTTGGGGTCTTGGGCGCGCCTGCACTCGCTCGCGTGGGAACTGCCGACGGCGGGCCTGACGCTGGCGGCAATCGTCGCCGGGATCATCACGCCGCACGCAAGAGGCGGCAGAGCCTGGCCGGCTGGCGCGAAGGCGTCGCTCGCTGCGGGGATGCTCTTGGCCAGCATCGCCCCCCTGCTGGTGGTCAGCGAGAACAATGCCGCCTACCGTTCGCTGCCGGTGCTCTATGCCGCCGTGGCCTTCCTCGCGGCCGAGGGAGCGGTGGCTTGGTGGCCATGGACATCCCCGCAGGCGGGGAAACTGGCGGGCGGGAGCCTGGCCTTGCTGCTGGCGGCGTGTAGCGCCTACCACGTCCATGCCGGGATCGTCGCGCCCAACGTGCGGGAATACCGTGCGGTCACCGTCTCGTCCGACGGCAGTTCACGCAGATGCCGCCGCAGTTGGTTTACCTCACGCCGCCGCTCGTACTCCTCGCCCCCGCGACGATGAAGCCCTCCTGGGAGTACGGCCTGGTGTCGTCGCCGTTCTGGTGGGTGACGCGGCCTTTCCTGCTGCTCATCTTCCATGAGCAGGGCATGTGTCCAGAGCCGACGCTCGACCGCCTGGAAATTGTCTACCGCGAGGCGGGCCACAAAGACCTGCCGGTGCTCAACCCCATGGGCGCGATGCTCCGGCGGCCCGGTGTCTGGCGAAACGATCCTCGCTGGGGCCGGGTGCTGGCGTTTTCCGGCGGCTGGCTCTACTCCCCGTGGTTCGGCTACCTCAACGTTAGATCATTCCCTGCGGTCGAGCATCACCTGATGAAAGAGCTGCTCTACGTCGGCAGCCAGCCGGACGACCTCTGGTTCTTCAAGGGCGGGCTGGGCATCTTCCTGACCTCCGAAGTCTCGTTTCCCAGCCTCTACGTCAACGACCACAAAGAGTGGGGCTACCTCCTGGACACCGACTTCGCGCACGCCGCGGTGCGTCTGCCCGGCGGGGAGGAACTCCTGCTCTCGTTGCGCACGAACAAAGTGCCCGTGAGCCTGGAGGCCGATGGGGCCTTCGACCTCGCCGGGGGGAGCGGGATAGCTTACAATGCCGGCATCGGACCCACGTTCAGCCTGGCTTCCGCTAACACGACCATCGACTACCCTGACGGCATGGGACCTCTGGATGGGCCGGGTATTCCGTCGATGGACGGCTGGTCCCAGCCGGGCGGCACTTCCCAAAATCCCAGCGGCGGGAGCACGACCACGGGCACCGGCGGGTCGGCAATTGCCAACGGCGGGTTGGAGACGACCGGGAGCGTTGCACTCCCCACGGTGCCGGAGCCGTCGGGGTGGGGGCTGCTGATCGGTGCTCTCGCCGTGCTGGCCGGCGTGAAGATCGGGCGACCAGGAACGCGCCGCTACTTCGACCGTCTCTGGTGTGCTTCGACGGCCAAGCGGCAAATCCGTTCGCACAACTCGCCGAACCCCACCCCCATCGCTCCGGCCGATTGCGGCAGCAGGCTCGTGGCGGTCATTCCTGGCAGGGTGTTAACCTCCAAGCACCAAAACCGCCCGGCTTCGTCCAGGCGGAAGTCGGATCGGCTGTAGCCCGTCAGCTTGAGCGCGCGGTGCACGAGCAGCGACAACCGGCGCACCTCCGCCGTTTGCTCGGGCGTCAGGTCGGCGGGGAACACTTCTTTCGCGCCGCCGCTCTGGTACTTGCTCTCGTAGTCGAAAACCTCCCCTTTAGGAAAGATTTCGCCAGGCATGAGTGCCTCGTCGCCGAGCACACCGCAGGTCAGTTCCCGGCCGGGAATGAACTGTTCAATCATGATCTCGCCGCCGTACCGGCTGGCGAGTTCCAACGCGGGGTCGAGGTCCTCCGTCCGTTTGACCACGCTCAACCCGACCGTCGAGCCTTGCATCGTCGGCTTGACCACGACCGGGTAGCCGATTTTTGCCTCGATCTCCGACGTGGGAACCGGGGCCATCAGCCACTCCGGCGTGGGGACGCCCGCCAGGCAGAAAAGCCGCTTGGAGAAGTCCTTGTCCATGGCGACGGCGCTGGCGAGGTGCCCGCTGCCCGTGTACGCGACGCCCGCCAGGTCGAGCAACGCCTGGAGCGTGGATCCTGCCCCGGACGCGAGGACGACCACCCG
>CAXTOX010000049.1:24567-26527 GCA_964245885.1 uncultured Chthoniobacterales bacterium
GTCCTCGCCGGTGCCACCGTGCAGCGCGAGGAAGAACACGTCCACGTCGCTCGTCTCCGGGGCGCGGGTGAGGGCCGAAGCGTCGGTTTGCAGGAGGGCGAGTTCCTCGTTCTTGGGAGGTTCGACCCCGACCCCGCCGGTCAGCCAGCGTCCCTCCTCGGCGGCGGTGAGCACGCCCTTGGCCGTATCCACACAGACGACCTCGTGGCCGGTCTGCCGCAGGGCTTTGATGACCTGCGCGCCGCTGGCCAGCGAAACGTCGCGTTCCGCACTCGTACCGCCAAAGAGAACTGCGATCTTCATGAGTTATGGGATGTGGGATGTGGGATGTGGGATGCAGGATGTGGGATGTGGGCGGCGGAGAAAGCTCCCGATCCTTCTGCATCTCACATCCCACATCCTGCATCTGGCAGCTTAGCGCGTGATCCCACGTTGCGAGGCCGCCACGAACTCCACGAGTTGGACGATTTCCGGAACGTGGCCCTGCTCGTTGCGCAGACGTTCCAACGCCTGCGCGGTGTTCAGGTCGAGCCGGTAGAGCACCCGGAAGGCTTCCCGGAGCGAGCGAACGGTTTCCTTGGATATCCCGGCGCGTTCGAGGCCGACCTGGTTGATGTGGCGCACGCGCGCGGGGTTGCCGTCCACCATCATGAACGGCGGCACGTCCTGCACGATTTTCGAGCAGCCGCCCGTGATGGCCAGCCGGCCGATCCGGCAAAACTGGTGGATCGCCGTCAGCCCGCCGACCACCGCCCGGTCGCCGACCTCGACGTGACCGGCCAGCGTGCCGTTGTTGGAAAAAACCACGTCGTCACCCACGAGGCAATCGTGCGCGATGTGGCTGTAGGAGAGAAAATTTCCGCCGCTGCCGATCCTCGTCACCCCGCCCGGGGCGGTGGCGCGGTGGACGGTGACAAACTCGCGGAACGTGTTCCGGTCGCCGATCTCCAGGTACGTCGGCTCGCCCACGTATTTCAGGTCCTGCGACCGTTGGCCCACGCAGACGAAGGGATAAAACACGTTCCCCGCGCCGATGACCGCCGGACCGGCCAGCACGACGTGGCTTTGCAGCCGGCAGTTCTCGCCGAGACGGACACCCGGTCCGACCGCACAATACGGGCCGATCTCGACGCCGTCGCCGAGTTCGGCGGCGGGATCGACCACGGCGGTGGGATGGATGCGCGTCGTCATGGGCGGCTTAACGGGCAAACATGCTCAGGGCGATCTCGGCCTCGCTGACGACCGTCTCGTTGACCGTGCAATGGCAGGTCGCCTTCAGGATGCCGCGGCGCGCCTTGGTAATCTCGACGTGGATGAACAGCGTGTCGCCCGGGACAACCGGCTTGCGGAACTTCACGTTGTCGGCGCTCATGAAGTACCCCAGCTTGCCCGTGTGCTCGGGCTGCCGGAGCATCAGCAGGCTGGTGGCCTGCGCCATGGCCTCGACCTGGAGGACGCCCGGCATGACCGGGTGCCCCGGAAAATGCCCTTGGAAATAAGGCTCGTTGATCGTCACCTGCTTGACGGCCACGCACTTCAACTCGCCCTCCGTGCTGATGACCCGATCCACCATCAGGAACGGGTAACGGTGCGGCAGGAGGTGCATGACCTCGTTGATGTCGAGCGCGCCCTCGCCGCTGGTGAGCCGGGTGGCGGGCGCGAGCGCGGCGATGGCGGCGGCCTGCTTGGCGAGCGCGCGGGTCAGTTCGGCGTTGGGCGCATGGCCGGGGCGCACCGCGATAACGTGGCCGCGGATGCGCCGGCCCAGGAGCGCGAGGTCGCCGATCACGTCGAGGATCTTGTGCCGTGCGAACTCGTTCTCGTAGCGCATCGGTTCCTTGCTCAGAACGCTGTCGCCCCGCACCACGACGGCGTTTTCCAGGCTGCCGCCCTTGATGAGCCCTTTGTCCATGAGCGGCTGGATGTCCTCGTAAAAGGTGAACGTCCGCGCCGGGGCGAT
>CAXTOX010000050.1:0-26435 GCA_964245885.1 uncultured Chthoniobacterales bacterium
CGGCGTGAGGGTCCGTGGAAGGCCCGCATCTTTTCTTCCGCCCCTGCCGGGGCTTGCCCGCTCAACTTGGTTGACCCACGGCTCGCGCCGTGGGCTAAACTCTTGCGCCCCTGCCGGGGCTGAAGACCTTGCGAGCAACCAAAAAACGCTCTGGTCAACCGTGATCTTCCGGGCTTCAACGGGCGACCGTTGGAACGAAGGTCGCCGGGCGACGTTTGTTCCTCCTCGGTCCCTCCTGGGACACATTTTCCTTCAGTCCTCGCTCGTCTGCAACTTCGCCAGGATCGATAAATCCTCCAGCGTCGTCGTGTCTCCCGTCACCGTTTTTCCGCTCGCGATTTCCTTCAACAAACGCCGCATGATCTTGCCTGAACGCGTCTTGGGCAGCGCGTCCGCGAAACGGATCTCGTCCGGCCGCGCGATGGCTCCGATGCTCGTGCCGACGTGCTTCTTGAGCGCGTCCACCAGTTCCTTGCCGGCCTGCTGACCACCCTTGAGCGTGACAAATGCCACCACCCCTTGGCCCTTGATCTCGTCGGGCTTGCCAACCACCGCCGCCTCGGCGACCGCCGCGTGCGCCACCAGCGCGCTCTCGATCTCGCTCGTGCCCAGGCGATGACCGGCGACGTTGAGCACGTCGTCGATGCGGCCCACGATCCAGAAGTTGCCGAACTCGTCGCGCCGCGCGCCGTCGCCGGTAAAATAATATCCCTTGTCGCCGAACTCACTCCAGTACGCGCTCTGATACCGCGCCGGGTCGCCGTAGATCGTGCGCAGCATGCTCGGCCACGGCCGGCGGATGACCAGTTTGCCGCCCACATTCGGGCCGACCTCGTTGCCCGCGTCGTCCACGATGGCGGCATCCACCCCGAAGAAGGGTCGCGTCGCCGTGCCGGGCTTCGTCGGCGTCGCGCCGGGCAGCGGCGTGATCATGTGCCCGCCGGTTTCCGTCTGCCACCAGGTGTCCACGATGGGGCACCGGCCGCCGCCGATCTTCTCGCGGAACCACATCCAGGCTTCCGGGTTGATCGGTTCACCCACCGTGCCGAGCAGCCGCAGCGACGAGAGGTCGTGCCCCTCCGGCCACTGGTTGCCCCACTTGATGAACGCGCGGATCGCCGTCGGCGCGGTGTAGAGGATCGTCACCTTGTGGTCCGCGATGATCTTCCACCAGCGGTCCTGCGCGGGCGTGTCGGGCGCGCCCTCGTACATGAGCACGGTCGCGCCGTTGGCCAGCGGTCCGTAGACGACGTACGAATGCCCCGTGACCCAGCCCACGTCGGCCGTGCACCAGTAAACGTCCTCCTCGCGCAGGTCGAAGACGTACTTCGTCGTGCAGTACGTCCCGAGCAGGTAACCCGCCGTGGTGTGCAGGATGCCCTTGGGCTTGCCGGTTGACCCGCTCGTGTACAGGATGAAAAGCGGGTGCTCGCTGTCGAACGGCTCCGGCGCGTGTTCGGCCGACGCCTGGCCCATCTCGTCGTGCCACCACAGGTCGCGGCCGTCCTTCATGGAAACTTCGTTGGCCGTGCGGCGCAGGACGATCACCTTGCCGATGTGGCCGTCGCCGTCCTTGAGCGCGGCGTCCACGTTGGCCTTGAGCGGCACGACCTTGCCGCGCCGCCAGCCGCCGTCTGCCGTGACGATCAGCTTCGCCCCGCTGTCCGCGAGCCGGTCCTTGATCGAGTCCGCGCTGAACCCGCCGAACACCACCGAATGCACCGCGCCGATCCGCGCGCACGCCAGCATCGCCACGGCCGCCTCGGGCACCAGCGGCAGGTAAATGAGCACCCGGTCGCCCGCCGCCACGCCCTGCACGGTGAGCACGTTGGCGAACCGGCAGACCTCGGCGTGGAGTTCGGCGTAGGTCAGCGTCCGCTGGTCGCCGGGTTCACCTTCCCAGACGATGGCCGGCTTGTCGCGGCGGGGGGAGTTCAGGTGACGGTCGAGGCAATTTTCGGTGACGTTGAGCCGCCCGCCGACGAACCACTTCGCGTCCGGACAATTCCACTCCAGGACGGTGCTCCACGGGGCACGCCAGGCAAGTTCGGCGGCTTCCTTGGCCCAGAAGGCGTCAGGCTGCTCGACGGAGAGCTTATACAGATGTTCGTAGTCCTCCATCGAACCGACCCGCGACCTGGCGGCAAATTCTTGCGGCGGCGGGAAGACGCGGTTTTCGACGAGGCTGGATTCGATGTTCTGGCTGGCGGGATCGCTCATGGGAAAAGGTTGGGCTTGGAAGGAAAGGGGAAACCATTGTGTCGTGCCCCGCGAACGGCCTCAAGCCCTTTCCGCTTCATGGCTTCGGCGAGAGGGAAGCCACCAGCGCGGCGAAGCGCCCGTCGCTCCGCAGAGGTTCCCATTCCGGGGACAAGCGCAGATCGCCGTAGGTCGGCCCGTTCGGCCGCGAGGCAAGTGCTTGCAAGGTCCGGATGGATTCCTCGTACTCTCCCGTCGAGGCCAGTACCGACGCCAGCATGAGCGCGAATTTCGGACCTTCCTTGGCGTCTTGCTCCGGCGGGCACAGGGCCGCGCCGCGCCGCGCCTCCTCCCGCGCGGCGTCCGTGTTGCCCAAGGCCGCATCGGTCATCGCCAGCAGCAAGGGCCACCGCGGGTCCCCTGGTTGTGCCTCGGCCTTGGCTTGCAACGCGCCGCGGACAGAGGCGAACGCCGCTGCCGCCGCCGCCGCGTCGCCACGGTAGTGGGCGTTGAACCCCCGGTAAAAATCCCGCGGCACCTCGTAGATTTCCAACAGCGGACTGGCCGTCAGGTCGCGCTCGGCGGCGGCGAAGTCCCGCTCACCCCAATTGCAGGCGAGACGCACGTTGATGACTTCACCCCGCGGGTCGAAGCCCGGCGGCAGTCGCGCCAGCTCCTCCCGGGCCAGGGTTGGCTCGGCCCTCCAGTCAAGCAGCATCCCGGCCTTGGCCACGCGCAGAAGATACGTCGATGGGTGAGCCACCAGCCAGCGATCCAGTCCGGCGACCGCTTCGGAATAACGATGCAGCCGTTGCAGGATGTCGGCGCGGTTGTAAGCGATGGTTTCGTCTTCCGGGTCGAGAGCCGCTGCCCGACCGATGAGATCAGCCGCTTCGGTCCACAGACCCTGCCGGCTGTCGGCCTCCGCGAGCGATTTGAGCGCCCTGGCATCGCCGGGAGCCTGCCGCACCGCCTCGGCGAACTCCTCGCGGGTGCGCCGGTAATCGTGCCGGACGTAAAGGGAATAACTTCCCATCGCCTTGTGGGCATCGACGGAACCAGGTCGCAGACGTGCGACCGTCTCGGCGCTGCGCAGAGCGAGGGCGTCCTGTGCCGGGGAGGCATCCACCGAACGATACGTGAACGCCTGTACCTCGGCAATCATCGCGTACGCGCGCGCGAAGTCCGGGTCGCGCGCCGTCGCCTGCTGCAATAGGTCGAGAACATGGTTCGTCTTGATCCGCAGATCGGCGACGGCGTCGAAGTCCGCCCAGGCCTGCCGCGCTCGCAAGTAGAGTTCATAGGCCTGGAGGTCGTGCGTGGGCGCTTCCACCATCGCGGCGTGTTCCCGCGGAGAGATCGCGGCCTGGAGTTGCCCGGCGATGGCCTGGGCGATCTCGCCCTGAATGACGAACACATCGGAGAGATCGCGCACGTATTGCTCGGCCCATTGGTGGGCATCGGTGCGTGCATTGATGAGCCGGGCGGTGACCTTGATCTTGCCGCCCGCACGTTGCACGCTGCCTTCCACCACGTAGGCGACACCCAGCGTCTTGCCGATGTCGCGCAGGTTGCGGCTGGTGCTGTTTTTATACTGGAGGACCGACGAACGGCTGATCACCTTCAGGTCGGCGACCTTGGAGAGATCGGTGAGCACCTCGTCCTGCACCCCTTCGGCGAAGACCGCGCTGTCCTTGTCTTCCGAGAAATTGTCGAAAGGCAGCACGGCAACGGACTTGTCCAGCGGTGCGCCGACGGTTCCGACCGGTAGGGCGGGGCCGGTCGCCGGCCGCCGGAAGAAGAACAACAGCGGCAGCGCGATGGAAAGCAGAATTGCCATCGCCCAAAACGCGCGGCCCCGCCTGGTGCGCGGCAGCAAGGGACGGCCTGCGCTCCGGCGGTTCCGGCTCCAAACAGCCAGGAGGGTGATCCCCAGACCGAAGGCGAGCACGATCATCAGCCCGCGCAGCACCCACGCCGGCGCACCGAAGCCCGTCAACACGATGGCGGCGACTTGCAGGACGATCCACGCGGCCACGAGATAGCCCACCGCCGCGCCGTAAACGCGGTGTTGCTTGAGCGCTGTCAGCAGGGTGTTCTGCCGTGGTGCTGGCGGCGTGGCTTCTTCCTCCATGCAGGTTCACCTTATAATGGGGTGTCAGGAAGCGAACAAGCCACCGTTTTCCGCGAAATCCCGGTGGCAGGTTGCCCGCGCGCGTGCTACGGAAGCAGGATGGCCACCGGTGACAGCTTCCAGATCGCCACCGGCGAGAGCCGCTCGGTCGGGCAGGCGTGGCGCTACCTCTGGCGCGCGATGCTGCTCAAGTGTCCCGTGTGCGGCACGCGGCCCCTCTTCATCCCGATCTGGCGCGTGCGTTCGTTTCACGATTGGTTCACGCCGCTCGACGGCTGCCCGCGCTGCGGCTACCCGTACGAACGCGAACCGGGATATTTTCTTTTGGCGGTCTTCGGGTTCAACCCGGGGTTCGCGGTGTTCGTGGCCGTGGTGCTCTTCATTTATCTGGCCGAGACGCGCGATGTCGGCCTGATGCCGGCGTGGGAGTTCCTGTGCATCGTGGGGTTGCCCGTGCCGATCATCAACATCCTGATTGCCCGGCACGCGAAGGCACTCTTTCTCGCGCTGGATCACTTCGTCGATCCGCACCTCCGCGACGCCGACGACGGCAGCGACGACGACGATGACGACGGCATCGGTCTGCTACCTGATCCGCCGACCGGCAACGGCAGCGGGATCAATCCCGAGCCTGAAGGCGGGAGCGACGGCGGGCACCCGTGGCCGGAGGAGGAACACGCGAGCGACCCGGCCGCGCTGGCAGGCAGCGGCAGAAGGTAACGGCGCGGCGGTTTCGTTCACAAGGGGGGTCGAACGACGTTCCACCTTTCGGATCGCCCTGTTTTGCGGTATCATGCGGGAGCCAATTTCCTCTTATGTCGAGTCCCTCCGCCGCCGAAGTTCACCGCGTCCACCTCCTCGGCACCCGGCCGGGCAACGTCAAAAACCTCGGCGGCTTCCGCAAGGGCTTCCACAAGGTGCCGGCCACGCTGCCGGACGCAATGTTCGAGCGGCAGTTCGCAGCCATGTGCGCGCCCGATGTCGAAGACCTCGCGCGCGGCCTCTTCGAAAAGTTGCGCACTGCCCGCGGCTACAAGCGCAAGGAGATCAACCTCAACGTCGACGCGCCCAACGCCACGCTGACGACGACCGATTTCACCCTGGACCTGCTCTACACGCTCGACCCCGCCGACCCGGGCGACTTCCGGCTGACGTACGATCTGCACACGATCCGCGACATCGCGGTGTTCGGCGACGGCAGTCTCAACGAGGTGTTCGCGGGGGTGTTCAACCGGGTGTCGCTGACCTTCGGCGAGGCCATCGACATGGAAGACCTCATCGACGAACTGGAAGACCAGCCCGGTGGCCAGGCGAACCTGACGTATCCGCCTGATTGCAGCGAATGCCGCGTGCGGTTGAAGGGCTACGTGGGCGAGGTGCGCGTGACCCCGCGCGAGATGGAAGTCGTCAGCCCGGCCGGCGAGTCGCCGGCGGAGTTGGTGAAGACGTTTGTGGAAGCTAGCGAGGTGTTGGCGGCGAATCCGACCTTGGAGAAACTGATCCCGCGACGAGGTTGAGAGCAGATAGCTTCTCGCAAAGGCCGCGAAGGACGCAAAGGAAAAAAGAGATGGAGAAAAGGTGAAGCCCGTTCTTGCTTTCCTACTTCTTTTTTTCCTTTGCGCCCTTCGCGGCCTTTGCGAGAGGCTATCCGCAACGAGGCCACATACACAGCACCCGGGACGTTCTTAGAAAGCGTGTGAGAAGCGTCTGAACAGGCCGCTTGTAGCCGGTCGTCACGCGGGTAGGGACGGCTCTCCGAGCGGTCCCCAGATCTTCTGGCTGAGGGTGGCACTCACTGCCGGTCCATCCGGAAGCATTTGGGACCGCTCGGAGAGCCGTCCCTACCCGCGTGACGACCGCCTGCGGCGGGGCTTCTCACACGCTTTCTTAGTACAGCATCGCCTCTTTGGGCGGGTCAGTCGGCGCGGCCTTGTCGGCACGTAAGACCACGACACGGCGACCGTTCTCCAACGGGAACTCCACCTTGCCGGTCACCCGCACCCAGCCGAGTTCGGGCAACTTGTCCGTCGCGGCGCGCGTCTGGGAGTCAGCCGGCTTTTCCACCGCCACCGCTACCGGCCGTGCGTCGGCCGCGCAGCAGACCATGAACATCCGCACGAGTTGGAAACGCTGGCCGCTCGCGTCGTCCTTGGCCGGCATGAACTGACCGATCATCTCCGCCGTGCGGCCTTCCATCTGCGGACGCAACGTGTCGTCGTCGGCGGCAAACAGCAGGTCGGTCACTTCCAGCAAGAGGTGTCCATCGGGCGTGCGCTGGATGTATTGCGTGGCGTCGGAGGCCGCGCTGGCAGGGTTGATCGCGATCGGCGTGTCGCCGGGCAGGGGCGGCTCGACGACGGCGGACGCGGGCGGGTTATTGCTGGCCAGCGCGGCGGGCGGAGGCGTCGATTTGCCCGGCAGGTTCGCGGCGTCACTGACGATCCCGCGGTTACGGATCGCGCTGGCGTTGAACTGGTCCTTGGACATCCCGGCCGCCGCCCACACCGGCAACACCAGCATGGCAAAGGCGAGCGCCTGCATCGTCTTGACACGACGCGGCGAGGAGAGGTCGTCGCCACGGTCCTCCAACACGAGTCCGGCGGCGGCCGTTGCGCTCGGACGCATTCCCCAGGCGAGGACGGCGGCAATGGCCAGCAGCACGAAACCCGACGCCGCCACCAGGGGCCGGTAGGCGGGAATCAGGTAATCGGCCAACCGTCCGCTGAAATAGAAATAGAGCATCAGCGCGCTCCAGGCGAGCAGCGCGACCAGCGAGAGACCGCGGGAGAGAGTCTTCATAAGGAGGAAATCAGGACGCCGAAAGCCGAATGCAGACTAGCGCGATCAAGAGGAAAAGTCCAACCCCCAGTACCAGGACGAACCGCCGCCGGAACACCAGCGAATACAGGAACACCAGCTTCAGGTCGAACACCGGCCCGAATACCAAAAACGCCAGCCGCGCCGGGAACGAGAACCCGGTGAACGTCGCCGCGATGAACGCGTCCGACGTGCTGCACACCGCCACGACGAAGGCCAGGAGCATCAGCGCCGGCACGCCCGTCCACGGATTGGTCGCCAGCGGGGCGATGATGCGTGCCTGATCCACGGCGGTGTTGAACACGCTCGCCAGCGCCGCGCCGATGACCACGAAGACCGCCACGTCCAGGAAATCGTTGGTCCCGCGCTGAAGCGCCGCCACGAGCCGTTTGCCGAGCGAGGGAGTCAACCCTTCCTCCAGCGCGTCCAACGCCGCGAGCGAGTCCGGTCCGCCGCTGCCGACCTCCGTCCCCTCCAGGCTGAAAGGTGCCGCCGCCGTCGCCGCCATGGCCGGCGCGGGTGCTCCCGCGAGGCTGCCGACCCGGAAGCCCGCCGTGCGCCGGGTGCTGCGGCCGGGCAAGGTGTCGAGCACGGCCGGGGCGATGAACTGCTCGGTCTTCAGACGCGTGACGATCAGGCCCACCAGCACCGCGACGCAGTAGGAAAAGATCACCCGGTAGATCGTCACCGCCCACGGACCGGGCGTGCCGCCGCGAAACGCTGCGAACGTGCTCACGGCCACGATGGGATTGACCACCGGCGAGGCGAGCAGGTACGTCACGGCGCAGGACACGGGCAGGCCCTTTTTCATCAACCGGCGGATGACGGGCACCACGCCGCACTCGCACATCGGAAACACCACGCCCAGCAGTCCGCTGACGGCCACCGCCGCGCCCTTGTGCTTCGGCAGCAGGTGGGTCATCCAGCGCGCGGGCACGAACACCTCGATCAACCCCGAGATCAACGCGCCCAGCAGCAGGAACGGCACGCTCTCGAAGAGCACGCTCAGGAAAGACAGCGCGAAGCTGGCAGGATCAAAATGAAACCAACTCATGCAGGGTAACGGCTCCCGGACCGCTCCACTAGAGAGCAGGCCGCGCTGCTTTGCAACGCCCGCCGTCAGGAAACCCGCCACCGGCTTCCAACCGAGGGATCTTCACCGGATCCGATGGGAATTTACCTCCGCCTCGCGAACGGCAGGCGTATTTGATGCTACGTTTGCTGGCCCCACTCTTCATGAAAACTCTGCCCCTCCCCCGCCTGCTCACCGCCGCGTTGCTGACGACGCTCGCCGGAACCTCCTCGCAAGCGCAGACCAGCGCCACCATCGCGAAGGGCAACATCGTCGTGGACCTGGAGAAGTTTGCCACGATCCCCAACAGCAGCAACCAGCCTCCGCGCATCAACGTCCTGCGCCCCGCGCCGGACGGACGCCTCTTCGTCAACGATCAGCGCGGGTATCTCTACCTCGTCAGCGCCGACGGGGCGACCGTCACCCAGTACCTCAACCTCGCCACCTACGTCTCGGTGCTCCAGGACAACGGCGAGCGCGGCTTCCAGAGCTTCGCGTTCCACCCGGACTTCAACACTCCCGGGGCGGCGGGCTACGGCAAATTTTACACGATGGCCAGCCAGCCCAACAGTTCGGCGGCCGCGACCTTCACGCCGGGCGTCAGCGGAGCGGGACACGACCACGACGAAGTCCTGCTGGAATGGACCGTGGCCAACCCGGCCGCGAGCACCTTCACGCCCGCCAGCGCCGGCACGCCGTTCCGCGAGGTGCTGCGCATCGCCCGCCCCAACGGCAACCACAACGCCGGTTACATCTCCTTCAACCCGACGGCTGCCGCCTCCGACCGGGGCAACCTCTACTTCGGCACGGGCGACAGCGGCGGCGGCGGCGACCCTCTCGGGCTTGCGCAGATGCTCGGCAACGCCTACGGTTCGATCTTGCGCATCAACCCGCTCCAGCCGGCGGCCGGCAGCAAGACGGCCAGCGCGAACGGGCAGTACAGCGTCCCCGCCGACAATCCCCATTACACTACGAACACGGCTTTCCTGCCGGAGAAGTTCGCCGCCGGTTTCCGCAATCCGCAGCGTTTCACCTGGGACCGTGTCAACGGCCGCATGTTCATCGCCGACATCGGGCAGAACACCGTGGAGGAAATCGACCTCGGGCAGGCCGGCGCGAACTACGGCTGGAACAAGCGGGAGGGCGACTACCTCTTCAACAGTGACGGCTCCATCGGCGCGGACGACCGCAGCGATGCGGCGACGACCGGGCTGACCTACCCCATCGCCGAGTATCTCCACTACAGCAGCATCGGCAACGCTGTCACCACGGGGCCGGTGTACCGTGACCCGCGCATCCCGGCGTTGTACGGGCGGCTGATCTTCAGCGACTTCGTCAACGGCGTGCCGTACACGCTGGACGCGGTGAACCTGCCCAATGGCGGGACGAGCGGCATCACGGAACTGCGGCTGCGTTCCAACGGCACCGAGATGACCTTCCTCAGCATGATCCAGGCGGTGAACTCGTCGGCTACCCGCGCAGATTTACGCTACGGGTTTGATGCCGAGCAAAACGTCTATTTCCTCGATAAGCAGGATGGGGTAATCCGCCGCATCGTGCAGGCCGGGGATCTGGCGTTTTTCGGGGGTGCGAATGCTCTAGGAAATGGCGTTGACTACCTGGCGTTCTCCAACGGCCATTTCTTCGGCTACTACGCGCTTTTGAGCGATCCGAACTACCTCTATCATTTCGATCTCGGATACGAGTGTGTGTTCGATGCCGCCGACGGGAACAGCGGAGTCTATTTGTACGACTTCAAGAGTGGCACGTTCTTCTACAGCAGTCCGGTGTTTCCGTTCCCGTACCTGTATGACTTCAGCTTGCAATCGGTGATGTACTACTACCCGGATTCTACCATGCCGGGTCGGTACAACACGAATGGCACGCGGTACTTCTATGACTTTGCCACGGGCACAGTCATCTCGAAGTAAGCTTACGGGGTAGGGACGACTCTCCGAGCCGTCCCTCATTTTATTAGAAGGCGTGTGAGAGGCCCCGCCGCAGGCGGTCGCTCCAAGGTAGGGTTGCCTCTCCGAGGCAATCCGAACGTTTTTGGTGGACCGTGTCTGTAGTTCAGCAGCCTACTCAGAAAATCTTGGATTGCCTCGGAGAGGCAACCCTCCTTGGAGCGACCGCCTGCGGCGGGGATGTTGCCCTTTTGAGGAACCATCCACCGCAGGCAACCCTACCTACCGGTAACTACTGATGGTCTCACGGCTGCCTGTAGGTCTACTTCGTGATGATCTTGCCGGTGGCGAAGTTGTAGAAGTAGCGCGGCCCGGACGTGTAGCGTCCCCCACTCGTGGTGTTTGGGAAGTAGTACACCACCGAGTTCAGGCTGAAGTCGTACAGGTACGGGAACGGGAAGCTCGGCGACGTGTAGAAAAACGTTTTGCTGGCGAAGTCGTAGAAGTAGATCCCGTTCTTGCCGTCGTTGGCGTCGAACCAATACTCGTATCCCAGATCGTAATGATAGACGTACCGCGGATTGGAAAGATAACTGTAGTATCCGAAGTAGTTCCCGTTCGAAAACGACAGGTAATATGCTCCGCTGCCTAAAGCCGCCTCGTTCGTGAAGAAAGCCGCGTGCGTCTGAACTCCCAATAAGTTGTTGTACAACACGTTAAAATCCGGCACGCCCAGACCAGTTACCAGATCGTAGCCCGCCGTGCAGGTGTAGGCACCGTTGTTGCCTGAGGTAATGTCACGGATCGCACTGTTACCTAGCTGCGGGTACAGGGCCGGGTTGAACCCGTGCAGCACCGACAGCCCTTGGTTGATGCGTCCCTGATTAATCAACGCACACAGCCCGGCCCAGATCGGCGTGCTGAGGCTGGTGCCGCCGTCCTGCTCAGACTTGCCCTTGAAGAAAACGTAACAACCCGTATCTGGATTACCAACCAGCGAGATGTCTGGAATCTGGCGCATCGCCCCTGTATTCACTCCCGTGCCCACCTGCCAGAAGGGCCGGGGAAAGATCGTGCTGACCCCGCCGCCACTGCTGTCGTGGTCGCGCTTCGCTCCCGAGGGCGACCAGGCCGTTTCACTGATCACCGCGTCGGTGGAATCCAGGAAAAGGCTCGTACCGCCAACGGCGGTGACCAGTGGATCAGAAGCCGGGTAAAGCGCCTCGATCCGCCCCTCGTCGTTGCCGTAGGAGCCTTCGTCTCCCGCCGAGGCGAAGAGACTGACGCCGTAAGCCGCGATCCCCGTGAAGAGGCTATGCACGCTGTTGATGTCGTCCTGGGTCTCGTCGGAAATCTCGCCCGCGCCGTAGCTCATGGAGGCTTGGTGCAGATTGGGCTGCGCACCGCTCTGTAAATCGTCGAGCAACCGGCTGTAGCAGTCGTTGACGTAATTGAGGTCGCCGCAGGCGTAGACCACGATCTTCGCCCCGGCCGCGATGCCGCCGCTCCACTCCACGTCGAGCGTTTCTTCACCGGTGGGTTTGCCGACGTTGTTGCCGTCCACGTTGATCGTCGAATAATTACTCAGGCTCTGGGAAACGCCGTTGTTCATCCAAAAGGACGTTAAATCAGAGGTGTTCGGCACCGTGTCGATGATGATGGCGATGGTCTGACCCGCGCCGGTCAGGCCGCTGGCGGCCACGTCGTAAGCCTTCAGGATGTCGCCGACCTCAAAAGGCGGTTGGCCACCATTGGTGTTTACCTGCTTGACTACCCCGGTCTTGTGCGGGCGCAGGTGAGGCTGCAAGCCGTGGACGGCCTGCACGCGCGTCTGGATGTCGGTCGGCAAGCTCGGCGCGACCGTCGAGGAGGTATATTCCTGCCCGTGGAACTGCACGCGCGCAAAATGCGCCTCGAACGCCTTCTCCAGTTGGGCCGGCGTGCCCGTGGCAATCACGACCGAGTGGCTGGCTCCAGCAGGCTTGACGGTCAATCCTTGCCTGGTGAGCCAGTCGGCCACGGCCTGCCAATCCTTCTCGTCGGACAGGAAGCGCGCGGCCATCTCCTCGCGGGAGATCGTCTCACCCGCCGCGACGCGGCGTTCCAACTCGGCGGAGTTGCGCAGACGCAACGGCAGTTGCACGTGCATCGGCGCGGCGGCCTCGGCGGCGGTCAGCGTGTCGCGCACGGTGGCGGCGTTCGCGGCGGAGGTGACCTGACCCGCCGGAGTCACGGCCCGAAAGCTGTCCGCCATCCGGACGCGGCCCGCGCCGGCGGCCGGGGACGAAGCCGCGTCGGTCTGTGCGCGCACGAACCCCGTACAACAGAGGGTGGCCAGGCACGTCGCAAACAACCGGATGGGGAACCGCGGCAGGGAGCAAGACGAGGGAAACATGGAGGATAATCGGTTAGTCGAGGTTGCCGCGCAAATGCCAGGGTGACAAACGGCAGCCATCTGGCGACACGTTCCAAACGGAACGTGCGCGCGGCGAATTATTAACAAAAGAAATGCGAGCGCCGCGATTTTTTTGCAGTTCCGGTGGACCTTACAAAATCCTTACAAACCGTTGCGCGCTAGCGGTCACCATCGGTCTCACGCACCTCGTCGGCCTGCAAGCTGCGGACGGCCTGTTCCACCGGCCCCACGGTGGGTAGCACCTCCTCGTTCGACATCGCTTGCAGGTCGCGGAACTTCCGCGCCGTCACCAGCACCCGTCCCTCCAGGCTGCCGACGGCCTGGTTGTAAGAGCGCGTCGCCGCGTCGAGGCCCGCGCCCACCTTGGAAAAATGTTCTCCCAGCGTGCCCAGCCGCCGGTACAGGTCGCGGCCCAACTCACTGATGACCGCCGCCTCGCGCGTGAGCGCCTCCTGCCGCCAGCCGTAGAACACCGCGCGCAGGAGCGCGATGAGCGTGGTGGGAGTAGCCAGGATGATTTTCCTCTCCACGCCGTGCTCGATCAACGCCGGGTCGTGCTCCAGCGCGGCGGAAAAGAAGTTTTCCCCCGGCAGGAACAACACCACGAACTCCGGCGCGGACGGGAACTGGTCCCAATACGCCTTGCGGGTGAGCGTCTCGACGTGCGCGCGGACGGCTCCCGCGTGACGGCGCAGGTGGGTGGCGCGTTCGGCCTCGCTCATCCCGTCGCGTGCGGCGTCGAAGTAGGCGTCCACGGGGGCCTTGGCGTCGACGACCACGATCTTGTCGGCGGGCAGGCGCACCACCAGGTCGGGACGCAGGCGTGCGCCGTCGTCGTTGGCCGCGCCGGTCTGCTGTTCGAGGAAGTCGCAATGGTTGAGCATCCCGGCGAGTTCGACGACGCGGCGGAGCTGGATTTCGCCCCAGCGACCGCGCACGTTGGGGCGGCGCAGGGCGTTGACGAGGTTATTCGTCTCCCCGCGCAGGAGGTGCTGGACTTCCAGCAGCGAACGCACCTGCGCGCTCAGGCCCTCGTAGGCCCCGGTGCGGGCGCGTTCGAGTTCGACGATGTGCGCGCCCATCTTGTCGAGGGATTCGCGCACGGGGCTGACGAGGGCGTCGATGGCCTGCTGGCGGCGCGCGAGGTCGCCGGCGGCGGCCTCGTGGAAACGGCCGAGGTGGGTTTCGGCGAGGGCGAGGAAGCTGGACTGGTTCGCGCGCAGGGCGTCGGCGGACAGGGCGCGGAAGGCGTCGGACAGTTCGGCGCGGGCGTCGTCGAGGAGGCGGAGCTGGTCGGCGTGGGCGTCGCGTTCGGCGGTGAGGAGGGCGTCGAGTTCGGCGGCGCGGGCGCGCAGGTCGCCGTTCTCGAAACGCAGGTCAAAGAGCGCTGCCTCGATCTCGGGCAGGCGGGCGGCGCGGGTCTCGGCGGCGGCGCGGGCGGCAGCCTCGGCGCGCACATCGGCGGCGTGGGCGGCGGTGAGTTCGGCGCGCAGGCGGGCGGCGAACAGATCACGCCCCTGCCGCAGCCACAGCCAGCCGAAGAGGCTGACGAGGGCGAGCACCGCCGCCCCCAGCCCGAGGCCGAGGAAGAATTCAGGGGAGGAAAGGTTCACGGACGCCCTGCATTGTAGCACTTCCGCGTGTCCACGTTTTCAGGACCAAGTCAATCCGTTGTCCGGTTGAAGCATGGTCAAACCGCGGGCCGGCGAGCGCAAAGATTGATGTACGCGTGTGCCGGCTCCGGCCGGGTCAGCGAGGAGAAATCCTCCACCGGGACCAGCGCCTCGCTCCCGTGCCGGTAGATGGCAAACCCTCGTCCAGCCAGATAATCGAGCGGCTCGCGCGGATCGCTGCCCGCTTCGCGCAAACCTTTAGGCCAGAATTCGAGATGGATTTCCAGTCGTTCGTTGCGGGGATCGTCCAGGAGCCGCGACATACCGCGCAGCACCTCCATTTCCCAGCCTTGCACATCCATTTTGATGAAGTCCAGCCGCTCGCCCGCGAGCAGGCGATCCAGCGGATCGACGCTCACTTGGACGGCCGCGTGAGCATGTTCGCGCCCGGAATCGGCCAGCCGGTTGTCACCCGAGTTGAGCAACGACCGATACAAGGTCATCGCGCCGGGTGCCGAGCCCAGCGCGCGGTGGCTTGCCAGGACGTTCGTCACGCCGTTGACGGCAAGATTGCGCTCCAGCGCCGCAAACAGCACGTCGTCCGGCTCGAATGCCCAGACGCGGCCTTCCGTACCGACCAGCCGTGAGAGCAGCAGCGTGTAAAGCCCCTGGTTGGCGCCGATGTCCGCCACGCGCATCCCGGGCCGGACACGCGCTTGTAGAAGGGCACGATCCTCCCGGCCCATCAACGACAGACGGTGCAAGACCAGCGCGAGCCAGCGGTCGCCCGTCGGAGGATGAATCACATTCCCCCAGACCCTCACCGGCAGCTTCCGCCACAGCGGATGTCCGTTGAGATGCTTCAGCAAGAAGTGGCGGGCTTGGCGGAACATCGGCATCGGTCGTCGGGTGTCTACTCGGGCCATGAGCGGGCTCTCGGGTTCAAACAAACTTCAGCTTGCGCGCCGCGAACACGAGCATCCGCAGCAGCAGCAAGCCGTGGCGCCAGCGCTGGATGTTGGTCGTCCCATAAGTGCGCTCCCGGTAGTGCACGGGAATGTCCAGGATCTTCAGGTTGAGCTTGTCCGCACCGAAGAGCAAATCGAAGTCCCCGAATGGATCAAAATCGCCGAAGTACGCCCGGTTGGCGGCGATCTTCTCGTACTCGCGGCGGCACAAAACCTTGGTCCCGCAAAGCGTGTCTTTGATGGGTTGGCCGAGGAGATACGTGAACGCCACGCCGAACAGCTTGTTCGCGCACAGGTTGAGAAACTGCATCGCGCCCTCCTCCATCGGATAAACCAGCCGCACGCCGTTGGCGAACTCCGCGCGGCCGGAAGCGATCGCCTCGTAGAATTTGGAAAGCTCCTCGGGCGGGACCGTCAAATCGGCATCAAGGATCATGAGGATGTCTCCGGTCGCCGCAGCGAACGCCTCGCGCACGGCGTTGCCCTTTCCCTTACCGGTCTGGCGCAGGGTCTTGATCTGGCGTTCAGGGTGAAACGCCGCCACGCGCTCGATCTCCTGCCAGGTGTCGTCGGAGGAATTTCCCTCAATGAAGATCAACTCTGTGCCGCCGCCCAGCTCGGCCGTGCGCCGGACGGCGGACTCGATGTTGCCCGCCTCGTTGCGTGCGGGCACGACGACCGACACGGTGGACCTGGGAACGGTGGGCGGCAGCGGCACCCGCGCGCGGGGCCGGGCGACGACGAACACGGTCAGGCACAAATCGGGGATCAACGGGGCGAGCAGGCGATTGATGACCGCATCCAGCCTGAACGGCAGCGGCGTGGGACAGAGAATGCGCCCCTGGGTTTTGATGACCTCCCAATCCGCGAGGCCGCAAAGATTCCAAACATCCTTGTGACTGAGCCAGTTGCTTTGCGGCGAGGGGGCCTTCAGGCCGACGGAGGTCGCCAGCGCGAGGACCGGTCGCCAGAGCGAACTGAAGAAGTTCATGATCAGCCGGGTATGCGGGGCCGACACTGCGTGCAACTGCTCGATGATCTGCTGGACATCGGCGGCGTAGTTGATCGTCTCAGAGAGGATGATCACGTCGAAGACGCGATCCAGCTCCAGCCGCTCGCCGGCCTGCACGCTGAACGTTCCGTGGGGAACCCGCTGCCTCGCCTGCTCGACCTGCGCCGCCGAGAGATCAACCCCGGTGACATCGCGATTGGGCAGCATCGCCAGCAGATCCCCCCCGCCGCAGCCGATCTCCAGGACGGAAGCCTCCGCCGGGATCATCAACCGGTAGTAATGCGCCAGCAGACGGCGATATTCCAGTGCTGCCCGGGTGACGCTCATCGTCGCGGGCGCGTGTTCGTAGAAATCGCGAATTTTGGAGAGATGCTCGTCGATGATGCCAGCGGAATTCATAAGGCGCGCCAGACTAGGAACAGAGCAAGGCCAAGGAAAAGGAAAACGCGTCTGCCGCCGGTTTCCCTGGGCGGCGGGTGCGTCACGGCACCGGCGCTGCCGGCGGCGCAGACAAGGCGTCGGCAGAGGCCTCTGGCCCGGACGCCTTCCAGCCTTGAAAGACTGCCAGCGGCAGGTTCTCGTAGAACAACACGCGCTGGTCCACCGGGACAAGCACCGGCTTCGCCGACGTGACATGCCCTTGCAAAAAGTGGCAGACCTGGATCTGCCAGGCCGTGTAATAATCTCCGCCCAGACGCCATCCGCCCGGCCCCTGGAACGCTGGCTTGATGGAAGGCGGGACCGCCCCGGCCCGCAGGAAGAGCGGCTCGCCGACCAGCCAGACCTTGTGCCCCGCCTGCAAGGCATTCGCCATCCGCGCGAGGACCGGTGCCATGACATCCGGCGTGGCCATCGCTTGCAGGACCAGATCGTAGCGATGAAAGCGATGGTCGGCGAGAGGCGGGGTGGTCTCCTGCGGCGCGGCTCCGTGGTAGTAGTGGCCGAACGGAATGGCGCACTCCCAGCGCAAATGCACAATCAGATCATCCTTGGCCGCGCTTTCCTCCAGGGTCTTCGCCACCAGATCCACGTTTGTCGGGCGGGCGAGCAGTTCCTGCCGTGCCTGGAGGAAAGCCAGTGCGGCAAATCCGAAGACGAGCGCCAGCCGCACGAGCCGCCACGGCCGCGCGTTCGTCCCCGCGCGGTCGATGAGGCCACTGCAAATCACGTCCAGGCAAGCCGCCGCCAGCGCGAGGATTGTGATGTAATACCAGGGTTGGGTGTAGTAGTTCAGCACCTTCAGAAAGACGCCGTAGCTGATGAAGCCCGTCACCAGCGACAACAAGGCATAGAGGATGGCGCGTTCGCGCGCTTGGGGAGGCGCGCCCGACGCCCGGTAGCGGAAAAGATGGCTGCCGGCCCACCCGGCCAGGCCGAGGACGAGCAGCGTCCAGATCCAGACGCCAATCGGATCAGGCGAGCCGGTCACCTCTGAGAGCCGCTGCCAGATCCACGCTGCCGTCACCGGATAATAAAGCAGGAAGCTCCAGCGGTGCTGCTCGTGGATCATCGCTCCATAAGGCAGGAGCGAGACGGCCGCCGGCAACCCAACTGCCAGGATCACCGCCGCCTTCTTCCACTGCCTCTCCCGCGCCACCAGCAGGGCCCCACTGACGCACATCGCAAACAGCAGGATGGCGTTGTAGAAAAGCGCATGAACGCTCAGCACGCCCACCGCCGCCGCCAGGATGATGCGTCCAGCACTGACCTTCTCCACCAGCCGCCAGACCGCCATCAGGGTGAGCAGCGCAAAGAGAATTCCCAGGCCGTACGCCCGCGCAGAATCGCCATAGCGGATGAACAACGGGTTGAAGCCCAGCAACGCGATGGACAGCAGGGGGGCACGGCCACCCAGCGCGCGGACGCTCAGCCACATGGTCGCCAAGCCTCCCGCACCGATGGTCAGGCCCAGCAGCCGCAGATGGAAATCTTGGTCCGACGGGAAGATCGCCGCCCATACCCGCACGATCCCATGAGATAGGGCGGGGCAGGAATCGTAAGGCAGATACTTCCAAGTGTCGGCGATGGTAGGGAGGGTCGCCAGCTGCAGCAGGTTCACCTCGTCCCGCCAAAGTGGCTGGCCCTGCAAGTAGAGGTGGATATGAAGATAGAGCGCCAGCAAGGAAAGCAGTCCGGCGGCTAGAAGTTCCCAGCGGGGCAGCAGGTCAAAGAGGGACTTGCCCGCGGCGGGAAGCGCGGCCGACCGCTCCGGGTCGGGGGCGGGGGATTCGCCGGGGGCGAGTGGCAGGGAACGTGGCAGAGACGAGGTCATGTTAGGATCGGCGGTGATGGCGAGGCGTCCGGCTTGCCTGCCGTCGAGCGTTGCACTTTCAGACGGATGGACGCCCGGGCGCAAGAGCTGGTTAGCAGCTTGCAGACCACGGATGTTATTCCGGGTGGCGAACTCATCACAGTGGTCCACCCGGGACCGGCGGCTGATTCGGCCGGCTTCCGTCCGCCGTTCGCACGCGTTCCCGTTTTTGCGAATCCCTCCCCCGCCTTGGCGGCGGTTCACGCCATGCCCAGCGTGTTTTCCGTCGGGGAAGCGGCTTTCCGACGGCAATCTTCGCCGTCTCGGCAACGCCATGCACGCAAATTGCTGAAGACGAAATGCCATGCTGCTAGCACTCGAACAACACAACATCGAGATTTACCGCAACCGCGACGCCTGGATGCGCAAGCCGCTATTGCGGAGCGTTTACAGTGAGTTCTACCGCCAGATCGTACAGCGATTGAGCCGCGGCACGCAAGGCATCCCGGTGGAACTCGGCTCCGGGATGGGCAACATCAAGGAATTCCTTCCGCAATGCCGCACGACGGACCTGTTTCCGAACCCGTGGCTGGATCAACAGGAGAACGCCTACGCCTTGAGCTTCGCCGACCGGAGCGTGGCGGACCTGATCCTCTTTGACGTGTGGCACCACCTGGAATACCCCACCGCCGCGTTGCGCGAGTTCCATCGCGTGCTGGAGCCAGGCGGTCGCGTCATCCTGTTCGAGCCTGCGGTCAGCGCGTTGGGCCGCCTGGTCTACGGGCTGTTTCACCACGAGCCGCTGGCGATGTCCCACCGCATCCACTGGGAGGTGCCCCCGGACTTCGACCCCGGAACGCCCCGGTACTACGCCGCCCAAGGGAACGCCAGCCGGATGTTCGTGCAGGGGGAAGCCAGGGGACAACTGGAGGGTTGGACCATCAAGGAAGTCAAGCAACTGTGCAGCCTCTCGTATTTCGCCTCGGGCGGCTTCAGCAAGCGCCAGTGTTATCCGGACGCCTTGCTGCCCGCGCTGCAAAAGGTCGACGGATGGTTGTCGGCCTTGCCCTCCCTTTTCGCAGCTCGTTTGATCGTGGTACTGGAAAAAGAGCGCGCCGGATCAATTTCCGCCTGAGCAAGCCTCAGGCCCGGGGGTTAGCCGCGGCGGACGGCGCGATTTTACTCCGACGACGCGGACACGTCGCATTGCAAGTGGCAGACCGAACGCTTGCGAGAGCCGAAACCCGGGCGAAAACCGCAGGCCGCTGGAAGGATGCCGCAGGAGGGGCAAACGGGTTTCTCAAACGAGAGTCTTAGAATCGTCGCCGGATCGCGGCTTGCCGTTCGGTGCGACGGCTTTAGGATTGGTGCTTCCATGGGCCGTTTTCCTTTGCGTTGCCTTCGCCGGGGGATTTTTGCCGTTGCCCTCGCCGTCGTGGCTGCGGGCTGCCACCGCCAGGCACCACCGACGCCGGTTCGCCGCGAGGAGCTGCCCGCGGCGGAGCACACGCTGACGGTCGCTTTCTGGAACCTCAACTGGTTCCCCGGCCTCCATCCGCACGCCCGGCCGCCCGCGCAGGCCAAGCACGCCGCCGCCGTGCTGCCCGTGGCCGCGCGGCTCGACGCCGACGTGCTCGGCCTGGAAGAGATCGCCGGCCGGCCGGCGGCGGAAACCATCATCGGCCCTTTGCGGGGCTTCAAGGTCGACGTTTGCTCGGAGTTCCTGCGGGGTCCCGAGGCCAAGCGCAAGCGCACCCGGGCCGCCCCCCGGGAAGAGGACGACAACGACCCCACCAACGACGACCCGCCGCTCCCCACAACCCCCGACGACAGCGCGCCGTGGACGGTGCCCGATCAACAGCAGATCGCCCTGTGCAGCCGCTTGCCGGTGCTCGCCACCGGCGCTGAGCCGTGGAAGCCCGACGCCTCCGGCCATCGGCAGCGGCGCGGGTTCGTGTTCGCGGTCTATCGCTGCGCGCCGGGCGAGGTCCTGATCGTCTACGGACTCCACCTCAAGAGCAACGTCGCCGACGAACCCGGCGGCCAGCCCACGAACGTCCTCCTGCGCGAGGAAGCCGGCCGCCAGTTGCTCGTCCACGCGCGCGCCACCGCCGCCGCCTGGGCGCGCACGGACCGTCTGCGCCTGCTGATCGTCGGCGGCGACATGAACACCTCGTTCGACGACGCCTCCTTCGAGGCGGAAACCACCCTGCGCGAATGGCTGCGGACCGGCGGCCTGCGGTGGGTCTGGGAGGGCGTTCCCCTCCCCCGCCGGTTGACTATATTAGCGAAAGGTCGCTACGCGGCGCAGTGTTTCGACCACGTCTTCTACCAACCGGGCAACGCACCGGTGAAGCTCGTTGCCGCCACGGTCGAAAGCACCGGTCCGGCCGCCAGCGACCACCATCCGATCATCGCCCGGTTCGCGTGGTGACAATCCCCGGGTTTTTCAACGAACGTCGCTTTGCGAAGGATTTTCTGGACTTCCGGATGTAAATTCGGACGGTTTCCTTTTCCAAACTGTTCCGAGCATGAACTTCGCCACCCGTTTCGCCGCCGTCTGCCTGTTGTTCACCCTGAGCGTTGCCGCCACCAGCCGTGCCGCCGACCCGGCGACGTTCACGGTGAGCGCCTTCAGCTTCAAACGCCCGCCCGCCTGGAAATGGGTGGCGGTCGCTGCCAACTCCATGCGCAAGGCCCAGCTCCGCGTCGAGGGCGAGGGCGGCCAGAGCGCCGACGTGGTGTTCTTCACCTTCGGCGCGGGCCAGGGCGGCGGGGTCGACCAAAACGTCGCGCGCTGGGTCGGGCAGTTCGAGCACACCGACGGATCGGCCGTCAAGCCGGTCGAGGAAACCGCCGAGATCAAGGGCACCAAGGTCACCCGGGTGCGCGTGGACAGCGGGACGTTCAACAGCGGCATGCCCGGCGGTCCGACGACGCCGCAGGCCGACTACGGACTCTACGGTGCGATCCTGGAGAGCAAGGACGGCGACGTGTTCATCAAGCTGACCGGTCCCGCCGCCCTGGTGCGCGCGGCGGCAGCGGATTTCGAGGCGATGGTCCAGAGTCCGTTTTGAAGAAAGTGCAGAATGCAGAATGCAAAAGTCCGGAAAGCGGAAGGCACAACGCGGCATCTCCCCGGCCTAGGAAGCGACCAAGAGGACTTTCTTCTCTGGACTTTTGCATTCTGCATTCTGCATTCTGCATTTCCGTATGACGCGGAGCGACTCGACGAAGGGGAACTGGGCGACGACGTGGCGCGGCACCGCGTTGCTGCTCGGTCTGCTGGCGGCGGCCGTCGCGACGTTTCTTGTGCGCGCTCCGTGGGAGGCACCTGCTCCCGCTGCTCCCGACGAGGAACGGCTGGCCGGCGAACTGGCCCACCTCAAGATGCTCGGGCACGCGCTCAAGCTCCACGCCGATGAACACGACGGCCGCTACCCGGCCACCATCGCCGACATCGAGTGGCGTCAGTCCCAGCCTGGCATGGGCGCCGACAACCTCCCCGCCGTGGCAAGCCGCTTCCACCATCCCGAGACGAGCAAGGCCATGGATTGGCTCTATTATACCGGGCACACCGACTCCGATCCGGCCGAGACGATCCTCGTTGCCTCGCCCGTCGCCGTTGGTGCCAACAAGGACCGTCGGATGGTCACACGCATCAGCAACGTGACCGAGGTTCTGGCCGAGAGCGATTTCCAGCGGCAGGTCGGGCTGGTGCCGTGAGGCGGTTCGGGAGCCAGACGCGTGTCTGTGGCCGCGCGCGACAGACTGCGCGCGTCCCACCATTGATCGGGGACCGCTACGCGCGTTTCTTGTAGTTGGTGCCCGGCGGGCGGCCACGCTTCGGCTTGGCCCGGTAGGCACCGGGCTCTTCGGCGGCGAGAAACACCGCGTTGTTCGGCAGTTTCTTGGCGTGCGACTTGGCCATCTCGCGCACGAAGGGCGAACGGCTGCCCAAGTACTTGAGCGTCAAGAGTTCTTCCTTGAGCGTGCCCACGGCACCCGCGCGCATGTACTTGTCGTCCACCAGCCACTTGGCCAGACGCTCGATCAGCTTCTCGCTGGCCTGACGTTGACCGTTCTCAATTTTGATCCAGCCGGGGGCGGAGACGAATCCTTGCGCTCCGAACGCCTCCTGCGAAAGGCCGAGTTCTCTGCGTAATGTTTTCAGGCGATCTCCGAGTGTCATAGGTGATAAAGACGGTTGGGTTCTTAGCGGTTCGCGGTTTTTGGCTTTGGTGAATTTCTGACAACGAAAGTGTCATTTGACTACCCTGGGACCACGAGGAATCAGGATTGTTACAAACCATTACAAAACTTTTACGATGTATAGGCAAATGTTGAGTCTGAGTAGGTGATAATGCAAAACCACCTCCCACGAGCCTGCCCAAAAAGGAGGGACCAAGCTGGACGCATGGGCGGAGAGTCTCCAGACTTGCCCAACCGGAGCATGAACTTTTCCACGCGTTGAACAATGCTGCCATTCAGGCTCATCTGTAACTTCCGCACCATCTGCTCGTACCAGTGAAAGGCAGACTCGTCAGCCTGCCAAGGTCTCTTCCGCTGCGATTTCCGTGCAAATGGTTCGAAAAGAACAACTGTTTGTAATGCAATTTGCTGTAAATTCCTGGCTCGTTCGAGAGACAGCCTCCACGATGTACAACTCACAAGTTTCTCTTACTTCGCCGCTTAGCGACCTAGCAAGCAAAATTTTGGTGGTGGTACAGTTTGATGTCTTGGCAGCCCGGCAGGGGCGCAAGAAGTTAGCCCACGGCGTGAGCCGTGGGAAAAGAACAAAAAAGCGTCAGCCCCGGCAGGGGCGGCAGAAAACCGGCCGGGTGGTCCCGGAGCGAGGGCGTCCCTTCTTGCGCCCCTGCCGGGGCTAGGCTCACGGGTGATCGTTTTCCCACGGCTCACGCCGTGGGCTTCACTCTGACGCCCCTGCCGGGGCTGGGAACTTGCCAAATTGTACCACTACCAAAACTTTGAATTTGCTTCCGGTCTTTTGTTTGACCGCTGACTGTAAGACTATTCACTACGGCGCGACCGGAGATTCCGACGGAGGCGGCACCCGTGCAACACGACGTGGCAGGCCGTCAAGCCGTGGTAAAATCCCGTTGCGACGCTGGGGACCGTGGTGTCATAGTCCTTTCCCTTCCGATCCCGCGCATGACTCTCACCGAAACGATTCTCGCCCGGGCCAGCGGCCGCGACCGGGTTCAACCCGGCGATAACATCTGGGTCAACGCGGACATTCTCCTGACGCACGACGTTTGCGGGCCGGGGACCATTGGGGTGTTCCACCGGGAGTTCGGCCGCGACGCCAAGGTTTGGGACCGGCAGAAAATCGTCATCATTCCCGACCACTACATCTTCACCGCCGACAGCCTGTCTAATCGGAACGTGGACATCCTGCGCGACTTCGTGCGCGAGCAGGGGCTCCCGTATTTCTACGACGTGATCGACGATCCGGAGGGCCACTGGCAGTTCGACGCCGCGCGCGGCCAGCTCAAGCGCCAGTACGGCGGCTCTTTCGCGGGCGTCTGCCACACGGCGCTGCCGGAAAAGGGCCACGTGCGGCCCGGCGAGGTTCTCTTCGGCACGGACTCACACACCTGCATGGCGGGGGCGTTCGGGGAATTTGCCACGGGCATCGGCAACACGGACGCGGGGTTCATCCTGGGCACGGGCAAGCTGCTGGTGAAGGTGCCCGAGACGATGCGCTTCTACCTCGACGGGGTGTTGCCCAAAGGCGTGATGGCCAAGGACGTGATCCTGCACGTCATCGGCGAGATCGGCTTCGACGGCGCGACGTACCGCGCGATGCAGTGGGACGGCCCCGGCGCGAGCCACCTGGGCATGGACGACCGCATGACGATCACCAACATGGCCATCGAGGCCGGCGGCAAGAACGGCATCTTCGCGGCGGACCAGAAGACGTTCGATTTTGTCAACGCGCGTTGCGCCGCCAACGGCACGAAGGCCGATTACGAACCCGCCGTCGCCGGGCGCAGCCAGCAATTCGTCTACGATCAGGCCTTCGACCTCTCGGCGCTGGAACCGACCGTGGCGATGCATCCGAACCCGGGCAACCGCGCGCTCGCCAAGACCCTCGGCCACGTCGCGCTCGACCGCGCCTACGTGGGCAGTTGCACGGGCGGCAAGCTGTCGGATTTCCTGGCGTTCGCGGAAATCATCAAAGGAAAAAAAGTCGCCATCGACACCTTCGGCGTACCGGCGACGCCGGGGGTCGTGGACGATCTCCACAAGATCCAATGGGATGGCAAAAGCGTCTGGCAATGGCTGGAGGAAGCAGGCGTCCTGCTGACGGAAAACGCCAGTTGCGCCGCGTGCCTGGGCGGACCGGTGGACACGTTCGGCCGCATGAACAAGCCCCTCACCTGCATCAGCGCGACCAACCGCAACTTCCCCGGCCGCATGGGCCACAAGGAATCGAAGGTCTACCTGGCCAGCCCGTACACGGTGGCCGCGAGCGCCCTGACGGGCCGGATCACCGACCCGCGCGAGTATCTTTGACATGAAGCGTCCGCGGCGGTCCTTTGGTTCCCTGACGGCGGTCTTGCTGACCTTGCTAGCTGCGGCCGGCTGCAAGCGCGGCTCGACGGCATCCACCGCCACGACGACGAACCTGCCCGCTGCGACCGTCGCCGCCGGCACTGCTCCGATCACGGCCGTGCCGGACAAGGACCGCTACAAGGTGACGGCGGAGACGACGGGGGTTTTCCGTTACTCACCGTTGCAGGCAGCCGGCTCGGACTTTGACCTGAAGAAGGACGCCCGGCTGACGATGGTCAAGCGCGGCCGGGGGTTTTGCCAGATCAAGACCGCGGATGGCCAGACCGGCTACGTGGGCACGGAAGATATCGCGCCGTTGGCCCCGAATGAAATCGCGCAGGAAGACGCCGCCACGCTTCAGGCCGCGCAGGCGGCGGCGGGCGCGCAACTGACGGCGATGACGCCGGCCAGCAACGCTCCGGTGACCACGCGCAGCGGCAAGAAATCGAGCGCGGTGGAGAGCAGTTACACGATCCCCTCCGCGGCCGACATCAACACCCGTCTGCCCGAGCCGGACGCCCGGCCCAAGGCCACGCCAAGCCCGTCGCCGGCCGTGAACTTCCGTTGAACCATGTCCTACACCGCCCGCGTCTACGTCGTCGGAGACAACATCGACACCGACCAGATCATTCCCGCGCAATACCTGACGCTCCTGCCCACGGTGCCGGAGGAATATGCGCAGCTCGGCAGTTACGCGATGGTCGGCCTGCCCGACGGTCCGTACCCGACGAAGTTCGTGCCGCCGGGCGAGCAACGCACTCCCTACGGCATTGTCATCGCCGGGCGGAATTTCGGCTGCGGCTCCTCGCGTGAGCATGCCCCCATCGCCCTCGGCGCGGCGGGCGTGCGGGCGGTGGTGGCAGAGAGCTACGCGCGCATTTTCTTCCGCAACAGCGTGGCCACGGGCGAGGTGTTCCCGTACGAATCCGTCGCGCGCCTGTGCGACGTGCTCAGAACGGGTGATGAGGCGACGATCGATTACGAAGCCGACACCCTGACGCACGCGGGCACGGTCCACGCGCTCAAGCCTCTGGGCGAGGTGCGGCCGGTCGTCGAGGCTGGCGGGCTGTTTGCGTACGCGCGGCAGACGGGGATGATCCCGGCGAGGTAGGCTCGCCATCGGCGCATCGCCAAAGGCGGTTCCAACCATGGTAGGGTTGACTCTCCGAGGCAATCCAAATTTGGCTTGGATGAACGCGCCCGTCCTGCGACGCTCCCTTCCAGGAAAAGTTTTGATTGCCTCGGAGAGGCAACCCTACCTTATGACGACCGGCCGCCTCGCGGCCTGTCCAGAAGCTTGTCCAACGACGCCATGACCACGCCCTTCGCGCGCAAACGCACCAAGATCGTCGCCACGCTCGGCCCCGCCTGCGACCGGGACGACACCCTGCGCGCCATGATCGACGCCGGCCTCAACGTCGTGCGCATCAACTTCTCGCACGCCAAGCACGACGCCCTGCGCGGGAG
>CAXTOX010000051.1:0-22926 GCA_964245885.1 uncultured Chthoniobacterales bacterium
GCTAACGTCTTGCCGGCCGACCCGCAACGTTAAGGGCGCAGCCTTACTTCTGCCCCGGCTGCGCTCGACTCATACACCGCCATCAGCATCTTCATCAAGCTCACGGCCTGATCGGCGTTGTTGACCGGCTTCTCACCAGTACGCACAGCGCGCAGGAAGTCGCTCATCTGGTGGTCGAAGCCGTTGGTCTCCGGTCCGGTCTGGACCGCGGTCACCTTGCGCTCCTTCTCCTGCATCGTGTAGAGGACCGTTGGATTCAGGCTCAGTGTCGCCTGGTCGCCGTAGAGCGTCGTGTTTTCCAGTTCGTGCCCGGCCCACGGGCTTTTCGGAACCGCGTCGGTCAGGTTGCCCGCCCAGGTGACCTCCAGGTGCATCACCAACCCGCCCGCGAACCGCAACATCGCGAAGCCGCTGTCTTCCACGTCGAAGGTCACGCCCGCGGGCACTTGGCTGCGGAAGTTGGCCGACACCTGCGCGCTCACCGACAGCGGCTCCGGGCAGCCCGCGAGGTACCACGCGGCGTCGATGGCATGGACCCCAATGTCGATCATCGCGCCGCCGCCAGCCTTGTTCTTCTCCGTGAACCATCCCCCGACTCCCGCCGGGATGCCGCGCGAACGCACCCGCTCCGCCTTGGCAAAGTAAACGTGCCCAAGGAGTCCCTCTTCCACCAGTCGCTTCGCGGCGAGCATCTTGTTATTGAACCGCGACTGCCGGCTGAAGGCATAAGTCAGCCGGCGCGCGGCGGCTTCCGAGCGGATCGCTTCCATCTCAGCGTCGTTCATCGTCGGCGGCTTTTCGCACAGCACGTGTTTGCCTGCCTGGAGCGCGGACATGGTCGCGGAAGCGTGGAGAAAGTTCGGCAGCGAGATGACGATGGCATCCACCCCGGGGTCGGCCAACATGTCCTCGTACCGCGAATAAATCTTCGTCGGCGAAAACTTTGCCGCAAAACCCTCGCGTCGCTCGGCTCCCAGGTCGCACGCGGCGTAAACGCTTCCGCCGGGCACCGTCGCGGCGGCTTTGGCGTGCTGCTCACCCGGCCAGCCGAGACCGAGGAACCCCAGTTTGACTGCTTCGACGGTGTCCATGCAGTTGCAATCGCATGGCTACGGTCCTCCGCGCGTTGTGCTTCTGTGCGCAGCCACCCAATCGCTATGTGCCTTTCTTCTCGTCTTTTGCGACTTCGACTTTCTCGCCTTCGACCAGATCGGTCGTCGGGTTGACGACGAGGGTCTCGGTGCCCTGCAACCCGGACGCGATCTCAATGGTCTTGCCGAAATCGCGGCCCATCTTCACGTCGCGATAATGCACCTTGCCATCGCCGTCGACCGCCGCCACGCGCGGACCTTCCTTGCGAACGTCCACCGTGTTCGCGGGCACGAGCAGCGCCGGTTCCGCCTGCTGCACCTTGAATCGCACCGTCACGTACATGCCCCCCAGCAGTCGGCCCTGCTCGCTCGGCAGTTGGATCTCCACCCGCTCCGTGCGCGCGGTCGGATCGAGCGAGTTCGCCGTTCTCGTCACCTTGCCCTTGAAGATCTTCTGCGGGTACTCAGACACCGTCACTTCGACTTCCTGACCGGTCTGCACGTTGGGCGCGTACGCCTGCGGCACGTAAATGAAAACACGCAGGGTGTCCGCTTGTGAAACCGTGTAGATCGCCGGGGCGGTCGTGAGCCCGCCGCTGGCGATGAGCGCGCCCTGGTCCAGGAAACGCGTCGTGACGACCCCGGTGAACGGTGCCGTGATCTTCTCGAAGCCCTGCTGCACGGTCAGGTTCTGCACGTTGGCCTCGGCCGCCTTGGTGTTTGCGACGGCTTGGTTGTAATTTGCCTGATCCTGGTCGTACTCCTGTTTGCTGACGACCTTCTGTTCGAGCAGACGTTGCGCACGCTCGAATGTCACCTTCGCGATGCCTTCGGACGCATGGTTTTGCTCCAACTGCGCGCGTGCCTGGTTCAGTTGGGCGTCCAATTCGGGAGCGCTGATTTCGGCCAAGAGCTGGCCTTGTTCGACGCGGTCACCGATGTCGACGAGGCGCGACTTCAAGAAACCGTTCACCCGCGCGTTGAGCGTCGCGGTAAGCAGAGGCTCGGTGCTGCCGGGTAGGCTGAAGTCGAAGACCGGCGGAGATTTCGTCGGCTTCACCACGCGCACCGTGATCGCGCCGGCTTCCACGGCTTGCGTGGTCTTGTCACGCTCCCGGTGTTTGCCGAGGACGTTGAGAATGGCAACGGCTGCAAGGATTCCGAGCACCACGGCGAAAGCCAGCGCGATGAGCAGGAACTTGCCGATTCCGCCGCTCGGTTTCCCGCCTTGTGGATCGCGAGGGTTACGGGCTTCCTGCGTTTGCATACGGGATACCCCGTTGCGCTGTTCGTCGTGTTCGTTAGCAGCCATGGATGCTTTCCGCAGGTTCAGTGCTGACCGTTGCCGTTCTGCAGCGAACCGTTTGCCTGCGCAGGCTGCGTCTGGCGGTCACCCGAGCGATCTTCGCCATCTCGTCGCGCCATCGCGATCTGGTACTCGGGCTCGTCCTTCTCGAAGAGCAGTTCCGCGTCTTCCGCGCTCACAGGCACCAGCGGCTTGCGGCGCATGATACTGTACATCACCGGCACGAAAAAGAGTGTCGTCGCCGTCGCCAGCAGCATGCCGCCGATCACCGCGCGGCCCAGCGGGGCGTTCTGCTCGCCACCGTCGCCCAGGCCGAGGCTCATCGGGACCATGCCCAGAATCATCGCCAGCGCCGTCATGAGCACCGGACGCAACCGGGTCGTGCCCGCCGCCAGCGCCGCCGCAAAGGAATCCGCGCCTTCGTCCTGACGCTGGTCGTTGGCAAACGTGATCAGTAGGATCGAGTTCGAGGTGGCGACGCCGATGCACATGATCGTGCCCATCAGACTCGGCACGTTGAAGGTCGTGTGCGTTGCGAAGAGCATCCACAGGATGCCCGAGAACGCACCAGGAAGCCCCATCAGGATCACCAGCGGATCGAGCCAGCTCTGGAAGTTGACGACCATCAGAAAATATACCAACGCGACGGCGAACACGATGCCCAGGCCCAATTTCGTGAACGCTTCGTTCATGCTCTGGACCTGCCCGCGGACCTCGATGAGCGTCGATTTGGGCAGCTTGGAGGGCGGCAGTTTGAACCAGCTTTCGGGCAGGAGCTTCTTGCTCCACTCCGGCACGATCACCTTGTACCAGGGCAGCTTCGGCGCGTACTCCTGGACGATCTTGCTCACGTCGTCCGACACGCCGCCGAGGTCCCGGTCCTGGGCGTCGGCGTAGATGTCGTACGTGGGTTGGATGTTGTAGTGGCTGATGTTGATCGGGGCGAAGTCGCGTTTGAACGTCGACAGATTCGCCAGCACCTGAGATTGCCGCCCTTGACCCGAAACGGAGACTGGGGTGTTGTTGAGGGCGTTGAGCGAATCGACCTGCGTCTGCGGCGTCTGGACGGCGACGAGGTAGTTCACCCCGTTGGTGGGATTCACCCAGTAGTTGCGCGCCGTCTGCCCGCTGGAGGACAGCGAGATCAGCAGCGAATTGGCCACGTCGCTGGCCGTCAGCCCGAGCAGGATCGCCTGGGCGCGGTCCATGTTCACATCGAGCTGCGGCGCGTTGACGAGTTGGTGGACGTTGATGTCGACCGCCCCCGGTACCTTGCGCATTTTTCCGGCGATCTCGTGCGCGATGAGGTAATTGGCGTCCCGGTCACGTCCACTGATCTGCACGTCGACAGGCGAGGGCAGGCCGAAGTTGAGGATCTGGCTGACGATGTCGGCCGGCTGGAAAAAGAAATCGACGTTCTGGAACTTGCCCGGCAGTTCGCGCCGCAGCCGGCGGATGAACTCGAACACCGATGTCTTGTGCCCGGGCTTGAGCGAGACCTGGATCTCGCCGTCCGTCGATCCGATGGTCGCGCTGTCGCTGAACGCGAGGTTCACACCGCCGACCGGTAAACCGATGTTGTCGATCACGGTCCCCAACTCGTCGGCGGGCACCACAGTCTTGATGTATTTATCGACCTGCGCGAACACCCGCTCGGCCTCCTCGATGCGCGTCCCGGCCGGGGTGCGGACGTGCAGGCGAAACTGCCCGGCGTCCACCAGCGGGAAGAAGTCGCGTCCGACAAACGGCACCAGGCAGAACGAGAGCGCGAACAGGCAACCGAAAAAGAGAATCGTCAGCCCGCGGTTTTCGAGCGCCCAGGAGAGCATGCCCGCGTAACCCGCGCGGAAGTTCTCGAAGTGGCCGTTGAACCGCTCGTGGAAACGCCACACCCAACTCTTATGCGGAGGTTCGTTTTCCGTGCCGTCCTTTTTCCCGTTGGGGCCGTGGCCGTTCGTGCCGTGGGACTTCTTGCGCGGGGTTTCCGGCAGCCCGAGCTTCATCTGTTCGGGCGGCGCGGACTCTTGGCGATTCGCGCTTGCTCCGTTCCCGTTGGCGAGGGCTGGAAACTCCTCTTGCTCCTCAACGGGTTCGTCCTCGCTTTTCTTCTCCTTCTTGTCTCCGCCGTGTTCGTTCGCGGCCTCCTCGCGGTACAAGGGGACTTCCGGCACCAGGAGGAAATGCACCATCACCGGCACCAGCGTGCGCGAGAGCAGGTAGCTGGTCATCATGGCGAAGACCACCGCCAGCGCCAGCGGAATAAAGAGAAACCGCGCCGGCCCCGTCAGGAACACGACGGAAACGAAGACGATGCAGATGGACAGGGTCGCCACGAAGGCCGGCACGGCGATCTGCTGCGCGCCGTCGAGTACCGCCCTTGTCAGCGGTTTGTTGTTGATCCCGAGGTTGCGGTGAATATTTTCGAGTTCGACGGTGGCGTCGTCCACGAGGATGCCCACCGCGAGGCTCAAGCCGCCAAGGGTCATCACGTTGAGCGTGTAGCCCAACGCGTCGAGCAGCAGCAGCGAAACGAGGATCGACAGCGGGATCGACACGGCGATGATGATCGTCGAGCGCCAACTACCCAGGAAAACGAGGATCATCACCGCGGTCAAACACGCCGCGATGAGGGCCTCCTTGACCACGCCGTTGATCGCGTCCGTCACGAAGACCGATTGGTCAAAAAGCTGCTCGGCATCGAACCCCGCCGGGAATCCGGGTTTGATCTGCAAGAGTCTGGCCTTGACGCGCTTGACGATGTCCACCGTGCTCGCCCCGCCGCTTTTGAGGATGCTGACCAGCGTCGCGCGCTGGCCATCCTTGCGGACGATGTTCGTCTGCACCGCGTACCCGTCGTGGATCTGCGCCACGTCGCGCATGTACACCGTCGAGCCGTTGACGACCTTGATCGGCAGGTCGTTGAATGCGCTGACCACCTCGGGGCTGCCGTTCAGCTTCACAAGGTATTCGCGCTGGTCGATCTTCACCGTGCCAGAGGGCAGGATAAGGTTCTGCGCGTTCAGCGCGTTGGTGACATCGTTGGGCGACAGGCCCTTGGCGTAGAGCTGGGTCGAGTTGATGTCGACCATGATCTGGCGCGGCTTGCCGCCGTACGGCAGCGGCACGCTCGCCCCTTGCACGGTGGCGAGCTGCTGGCGGACGAAGTTCAGGTTGTAGTCGTAGAGTTCCTCCTCGGAGAGCGACTGGCTTGAGACGGCGAGCTGAAGCACCGGCACGCTGCTGGCGCTGTAGCGGATGATCAGCGGGGGCGTGATGTTCGGCGGCAGGACGCGCAATACCGTCTGCTGGATGGACGTGATCTCCGCCACCGCCTCCTCGATCTTGACGTTGGGCTGGAAGTACACCTTGATGACGCCCAGGCCGTTCAAGGATTGGCTCTCCATGTGCTCGATGCCGCTGACCGTCGTGGTCATCGCGCGCTCGGCGATGTTGACCACGCGTTTCTCCATGTCGTCGGGCGAGATGCCCCCGTACGACCAGATGACGCTGACCACCGGGATATTGATCTCCGGGAAGATGTCCGTGGACATCGTTGTGATCGCCAGTCCGCCCAGGACAAAAATCAGCAGCGCCATCACCACGAAGGTGTACGGCCTCCGCAAGGCTAGTCTGACGATCCACATAGAAGAAAAACCGGCGAGACGACCACCGGCCGCAAAGCCGATGGGACCGCCCAGGCAGGAGTAATCAAGGAGTCAATACGCGGCCCGGACTCCGGCCGGACGCGAAGGCGACAACATAATACACGAACGATTCATTCTTCGTAGCCCATTTCCTGCATCAGCAACTGCTGGATTTCGTCGTAAAAGTTGATCTTGAACAGGTCGCGTTCGTGCGGTTCGGTGAACGGCGGAAAAGGCCGCTCGCGTTCCATCAACTTTTCATCGAAGCCGCGCCGCGCCGCGAGGACGAGCCGCGCCTGGTTGAGCACGCGCAGCCAAGCTTCCATGTGGTCGGCCGGGATCGTCAGCGCATGCTCCGTCGGCACGAACGCGATCGGATCGAACAACTCTCCGTAGCCCTCCCCGGCCGCTGGCGAGGAGGGCGGCAGCCCGGAGGCCGGCAGCACGGCGAGGTCGCCAGCCACGATTTCACGCGCCGAGAGGAACAGATCGCGGAGGTCGGGTTCGACGAAGTTTTTCCAATCTTCGAGGAATTCGTCCCCGTCCTCCGCGTCGGACATGGGTTCGCTGAACAACCGGGCGCGCGCTCCCGGGTGGTCGCCGGGATCGGCGTCGCCGGGAAGCTGGCGCAGCACGTCGATGAAGAACGGCTCGATGTTCTCGAAGACGATGGCCGGCGGCTGCTTGCCGTGGCGGAAGACTTTCATTCCAGCGCGCGCTCCAGCGTCGAGAGGAGTTGGTAGCCGTGAAGCTGCTCGACGTACAGTTCGGCGCGCTCCCGCACCCCGCTCCACAGGATCGAGCGGCCGCGGCGATGCACTTCCCACATGTGCTTCTCCGACTTCTCGCGCGGATAGCCGAACACCCGCTGGAAGACCATGGTGACGTAGTTCGTCGTCGTGATGGGATCGTTGTGGACGACGACGTTCCATGGCACGTCCACCGCTTCGTCGGTCTCTTCCTGCTTCTCGACGGTCGGCTCGGCGACGGCGTTCCTAGCGGTTGCCCGACGCGGCTGGAAGGTGGTCAACGGCATAGGGTGAAGACAAGGAGGCCAGGAGAGTTTGCGCGAGGAGGCACAGGCCGTCGGTCTCGCGTGAGAAATCCGGCGCGCCCTCTCCGGCGCACGGCTGCGCGGACATCGCCGCGGACCATTCCCAATACGCATACGCGGGCACCAATAGTCGCAACGGCAGGTGAAAAAGCGCGTGCTGAGCCGCGTAGATCACCGGGAAGTGCGCCGGCATCTCGCCGGCGGCGACCCACTGTTGAAACCGTCCCAGCCAGCGTTCGCCGCGTGAGGCTGCCAGCCGGACGAGCAGGCGACGCCCGGCGGCGGCGCTGCGTTCGCGCGTGGCGGGATCGAGCTTCGCGTCGAGTTCGCGGTCGAGCGCGAGGGTCTCGCGGGCGCAGCCGCGCTCGGCCAGGGCAAACGTTTGCAACAGCGTCGGCGCGAGGGAGGTTGCCAGGACGGTTTGCCGCCATTCGTTCCAGGTGCCGAGCCAGCCGGCCGGAGTCGCACCGACGGCAGGGAAAAACGTGAGCGGACCGTCCAGCGCGGGTCCGGGATCGGCGGTGCGCAGGACGCGCAAGAATTCCGGGTCCGTCGAGCCGACGGGCAGGGAAAACAACTGCGGCGCGCAGGCGGGTCGGGCCAAAGTCATCGGGTGCTAGAATAGCACGCCCGCCATCGTACGTACAGCGGAAGAAGCCCGCCGCAGGCGTTCGTCAACCAAGGTCCTGATGCCTCTCCGAGGCAGTCCATAGATTCTTCTGGAAACGCGTCGACTCGGGCACGGTCATCCAGGCAAAATTAGGGACTGCCTCGGAGAGGCATCGGGACCTTGGTTGACGATGCCGCCGTCGCGGCTTGACGACTCTCTTTGGCTGTGTCCACCGGAGCAAAAGCGACGGCCAGGCGGACCGATGAGCTAACTTTCATGGCCCGCGAGTTGACACGCTTTGACGGTGTTCGCCATGAGCATCGCAATCGTCATCGGCCCAACGCCGCCGGGCACGGGCGTGATCGCGGCGGCCCTCGGGGCCACCCCCTGGAAATCCACGTCGCCGACCAGCCGGTAACCGCGCGGGTTGCTGGCGTCGTCGATCTGGTTGATGCCCACGTCAATGACGACCGCGCCCTCGCGCACATCCTCGGCCGTCACGAAGTTCGCCTTGCCGATGGCCACCACCAGAATGTCCGCCGAGCGCATCGTCGCACGCAGGTCACGGGTGCGGGAATGCGCGACCGTCACCGTGGCGTCGCCGCCCTCGCCCTTGCCCAGCATCAGCAGGGCGAAAGGTTTTCCGACCAACATGCTGCGTCCGAGCATGACGACGTGCGCGCCGGCCGTTTCGACCCCGGCCTCGATGAGCAATCGCTGGCAACCCAGAGGCGTACAGGGCACGAACCCGCTCGGGTCGCCAATGGCGAGCTTGCCGACGTTGACCGGGTGGAAGCCGTCCACGTCTTTGGTCGGGTCGATGGCGCGGATGATCGCCTGTTCGTCGATGTGTTTCGGCGGCGGCGACTGGACGAGAATACCGTGGATGGCAGGGTCGCGGTTGAGCCGGTCTACCACGGCGAGCAGTTCGGCCTGCGTCGTCTCGGCGGGCAGTTCGAGTTTGATGGAGTACAGTCCGATCTTCTGGCACATGCGGTCCTTGGCACGGACGTACGAACGCGAGGCGGGATTATCGCCGACGAGCACCACGGCGAGGCCGGGCGTGCGGCTGGCGGCTGTGAGCGCGGTGATCTCGGACTGGAGTTCGCCGAGAATTTTCTCCGCGATGGCCGTGCCGCTGATAATCTGGGGACCGGAAGACATGGGGATGATGGCGGATGCGGGCTGGATGAACTCACCACTTCACGGCGACCTTCTGTTTGTTGGAGAAACGGTCGTTGTAAAAAAGTTCGCCGCTCTGGCAGCCGTGTTCGTGGACGAGCTTGGTCACCTTCACGTCGAAACAGCAATATTCAGCGATTTCGAGCAACCGGCCCTGCCGCCACCACTTGATCGCGTCGAGTCCCTCGGCGGTCTTGCCGACCCCGAGGGTCGCCTGCGCAATAGATTCGAGCTTGAGGCGGTGGCCGAGACCCTTTTCGATGTCGAGCATCAGGTCGAGCGTGGCGAGTTGGCTGGGCAGGTCGAGCACGGTGTAACCCATCAGCACCTCGTAGTCGAAGTGCAGGATGTTGAAGCCGACCACGAGGTCCGCGCGGCGGAGTTGGTCCACGAGGCCATCGACCGTTTTTTCGCTGAAGATGGAGTATTCGCCGGTGCCGGTGGAGTACGTGACGCCGACGCTCATGCCCATGTCGCGTTTGCGATCCCAGCCGCCCACGTCGTTGGCAGTGCGCTGCGTTTCGAGGTCGAAATAAACGATGTTCTTCGGGGTCATCAGACAATGAAAATATGCCGCCGTACCGCCCCACGGCCAAACAAAATCAACGCCTCAAAGGTCCGGTTCGGACGCTTTTTCAGCGCTCGGTTTTTCGCCGCCGGCGTCGATCTCGAACTCACCCGCGTCGAAGCTGATGATCTCCTTGACACCCTTGATCGAGAATTGATCCCAAGCCGCGCCGTCCGTCTGGAAAAACGACAGCTCACCGCTTACCTTATTCTGGGTAATTTTCAGCGCGCGCAAGCCAGCGCGCTGGCTGATCTGTCGCAAACGCAGGCCGTCAGCGGTGGAGAGGTAACTGCCCTTTTCGTCAGCCGTCGCGGTCAACTTGGCGGTCTCGCCCTTACCCGGCGCGAGGGGATTTCCGGCGAGCGGGATCTCCACCGTCGTCGACGCCGGAGTCGCGGTGAGGGGATTTTCCAGTCCCGTGGAAGGGTCGGGCGCGCGGATGTTGTGCTCGAAGAACGTCTGCCAGGTCGAGATGGGTTTACCGTTCTCCTCCTTCGTTTCCACCCATGCAAGGCCCCGGACCCGCTGCCAGCCTTTCTTCTTTTCGAGGAGGAACAGCCGCTCGCTCTTCGTTGACGCTGCGACGGCCATCGGCGACGGATCGCCTTCCTTCGAGCCAAGCGAACGTAACACCTCCCCCTTCAAGGAACGCTGTGAAAGCACGTCGTCCTCGATCACCCAGACAGACTCGTTTTTTCCGAGGCTGGTTTTCCCGTTTTCCGAAGGCGGCGACACCCGGGGCAGCGTGCGGGACCCGCCATCGGAGACCCGGTATCCGGTGCGTTCGCCGTTCCCTCGGGTGACGATCAGCTCGCCATCTTTTGCTTCCAGTTTGCTGATCATATCACCGCCGGAATGAGCCACCTTCTCGGAGTCGGCCGACTTCTGCCAGAGCAGACTGCCGTCCGCGCCTTTGAAACGCGCAACCACCATCCCCGCGCCGATGTTGAGCACCGCCGCCAATCCTTCGTCCTCGGAGACGAGGGCAATTTTTTCCACGCTTCGCACGCGCAAATTATCGTCGTCCTCCGCCCAATCGTTGCCGAGGGTTGCCTCGCCCTCCACGTGCAGCGGTCCGACCGCATACCCGCGCGCAGCGTACTTACCGGGCGGCAGCGGCTTGCCGTCGTCGTCCCTGCCGTCCCAACTCGTGATGAGGCCGTTCAGGCCGACCTTAAACGTGCTTTGCCCCGCTGCCTCGCAGAGCCGGCGGGCGAGCTTGCCCGTTTTCACCTCGTAGACCCCGACGCTGTACGTCGCGTTATCCACAGGCGGCGGGACGAACGTGATCGGCACCGATCCGCCTTTCTTCGAGGTCTCCTGGCCCTGCACGGGGCCAGCCGACAACGTTGCGCACAAAACTGCCGCCGCGACGATGCGACGGACGGATTTCTTTTCAAACATAATATCTCCACTCCAAGTCGGGGAAAATGGCGTCGCGCCACTCGCAGTTCGCCAGAAACTCTACATCCAAGGTACCACTACGCCACTGTTCGTAGAGCCGCGTGAAACGCAAAACATGGTCGCGCGTGCGCTTGGAGGCGTAGTGCGTGGCAGTGCCGGTTTTCATGAGGAAGGCCCAGTCGCTCGACTGCGCCAGGAGGAGTTCGCGTGCCATCTGGCGTAACAGGCGGTCGCGCAAGGTTTCGTCGGCGTCCGGCACGCGCCCGGCCTCGGCGGCGTGTTCGAGGAAGCCGTTGCCCTTCACCTCCGCACGCGCGGCCTCGACCATGCGGCGGGCGGCGGTTTGCAGGTGCGGGTATATCCACGAGTTGCTCTCGTGCAGCCAGACTTCCCAGTAGCCGTTCTGCCCCCAGCTCGACGCCGACGGCGCGACCATCTGCTGGCGCGGGTGCGTGTCCACGTAACGGCCCGGCGTGGTCAACTCGAACGTCTGTTGATCGTACACCGCCTTGCGGATGAACATTTCCAGAAACTCCGGCCCCTCGAACCACCAGTGGCCGAAAAGCTCCGCGTCGAACGGTGCGACCACGATGGGGTCCACGTCCAGCACGTTGCGCAAGCTCTCGATCTGCCCGCGCCGCTCGGCCATGAAATGCCCTGCATTGGCGTCGACCGCCGCCAGCGCCCACGAACGGTGGTACGCCTCTTTTTCCTCGCCGTTACGCCCAGTAATGCGGTGATACTTGAACCCGGAGAACTTTCCTGCTGCCATCGGGGCGAGTTGTTCCGGAGTCAGATCGAAGCCGATGTCGCGGTAAAAATCCCGGTAAGCCGGATCGCCCGGGTAGCCGTGCTGCGCGCTCCACACCTGCCGGCTCGACTCGCGGTCGCGCGCGAACGCCGCCGGACCCGCCGGGGTGAAGCACGGCGCGTAGATCGCCCGGCGCGGCCGAGGCTGGCCGTACATCAGCCCGTGCGCGTCGAGGATGAACCAGCGCAGGTTCGCCTCCTGGAGCACCTGGTCGATGCCCGCGACGTACGCGCACTCCGGCAGCCAGATGCCCGCCGGATCACGTCCGAAGCAGGCGCGGTAATCGTCGCGCGCGATGGCGATTTGCGCGCGGACGGCCTGCGGGATGTTTTCCATCAAGGGCAGCAAGCCGTGGGTCGCCGCGCAGGTGATGATCTCCAGGTATCCGGCGTCCTGGAACCCGCGGAACGCCGCGACGAGGTCGCCCTGCCAGCGTTCGAGGTACTGGCGGCGGCAATCGCGCAGGCGTTCGAGATAAAACTGCGCGTTCTCCGCCCATCGCCCCTGCCTATGCGTGCGTGTGACTTCCTTACCGGCGAGGACCAGCGAACGGTCGAGGTAGCGCAGGTAGCGCTCGCGCAGGAGCGGGTCGTGCAGCATCGCGCAGAGCGGCGGCGTCAGCGTCAGCGTCAGCGCGAAGGGCACGTTCTCGCCCGCCAACCGGTCCAGCACCGCCAGCAGCGGCAAATAGGTCTCGGTGATCGCCTCGTAGAGCCAATCTTCTTCCAGAAACTCCGGGTACTCCGGGTGCCGCACGTACGGCAGGTGTGCGTGCAGCACGAGGGCGAGGTAGCCGTGTTCAGTCATGGACTTCGGGGAACGGAGGGGTAGGAAGCTACACTGCCGCCTCTCCAGACGAAAGCCGCCCCGGCCGAATTCGCAAACTTTCGCAGACCGTGCCCCCGTCCCGGGAGCGATTCTGTTCCACCAACCAACCATGAAAGCCCTCGTATTCCACAAACCCGGCGACGTTCGCGTCGAAACCATGGACGATCCGAAGATCGAAGATCAGCGCGACGCGATCATCCGCGTCACCGCTACGGCGATCTGCGGCAGCGACCTGCACATTTACAACGGCTTCCTCCCGCAGACCCGTCCGATGGCCCTCGGCCACGAGTTCATGGGCATCGTGGAGGAAACCGGTTCCGGCGTCGGCAACCTGAAAAAAGGCGACCGCGTCGTGGTCCCCTTCCCCATCGCCTGCGGCACCTGTTTCTTTTGCAACCACCACCTGCCCGGCCATTGCGAGAACTCCAACCCCGGGAACTACGGCCCGGAAGGCAACGTCCTCACCCAAAAGGGTGGTGCGCTGTTCGGCTACACGGATCTTTACGGCGGCTACAACGGTGGGCAGGCGGAGCTGGTCCGCGTCCCGTACGCAGATTACGGCCCGCGCAAAGTGCCGGATAGCCTGACCGACGAGCAGGTTCTTTTCCTGACGGACATTTTCCCGACGGGTTATTCCGGCATCGACTGGGCCGGGGTGAAAGGCGGCGAGATCGTCGCGGTGTTCGGCTGCGGCCCGGTGGGCATCATGGCGATGAAGAGCGCGTGGCTGCGCGGCGCGAAACGCGTCATCGGCGTGGACGTGGAGCCGTACCGCATGGAACTGGCCCGCAAGATCGCCAACGCGGAGGTGGTCAACGCCTCGGAAACGGACCCCATCGAGTATATCCGCGAGGCCAGCGAAGGACGCGGCGCGGACGTGTGCGTGGACTGCGTCGGCATGGAGGCGCACCGCACGATCCTCGACAAGGCGCTCAACATCGTCAAAGGACAGGTCGGCAGCGTCACCGTGCTGGATAACTGCATCAGCGCGGTGCGGCGCGGTGGCTGGGTGACGGTAATCGGCGTTTATCCCGCGAATTACGACTTCCCGGTTGGCAAGGCCTTCGACAAAGGCATTTTCATCGGCTGGGGTCAGGCTCCGGCCCACGCGCACATCGACAAATTGCTCGCGCACATCGAGAGGGGCGAGTTCAAGGCGGACGACGTGATCACGCACCGGATGAAGCTCGACGATGCGCCGTACGGATACGAGATCTTCGCCAAGAAGAAGGATAACTGCGTGAAGGTCGTGCTGACGCCGTAGAAGCTGCGGAGCGTTTGGAGTTCAGCCCTGCCTGACCAATTCCACTAACCGATCCGACAAGCCTTTCAGGTGTCCACCATCCGTGGCGAGAAACCCGGCAATATGCCGAAAAAGGTTCTGGAACGTCGGGTCAGGCTGACCGCTGGTGAGTTGCTCCAAACGCCCGCACGCTGCGGCGATCTCGGCCCGCGCACCGGCCGCGAACGGATTTTCCTTCTGGATTTGCCCGTAGGTCGCCTCGTCGGAAAGCGCAATGCGGGCGACGAGCGACAACAAGAGTTGCTGCGTCGGCGTGGAAATTCGCTGCATGGATTCCCACGATGCGCCGGAAGCCGCCAGCGCCGCCCCGTAGCCTAGAATCGCGAAGTGACACGCCGCTTGCACCCAAGCCGTCAGCCGGTCGTGTTCCTCGGCGGACAACTCGATACGGCGCGCCTGCCAACCTTCGACGATGGCGTTGAAAGCATCCCGCGTCTCCCCTGCCCCGTCGGCCATCGGCACGGTACACAGGTTGAACCCCGTGAAATCCTCCACCGGTCCGAACATCGGATGGATGCTCACGTAAACGAAAGGTTTCCGGCGTGCGCTGACGGATGCCGCGACCACCGCCGCAATCCGGCTTTTGACGGAACAAATATCCGAGTACAGCCTCGGCCCTTCGATGCGCAACGCGGCCGGCAGGTGCTCGGTGACGACGCTTTCGGGCGTGCAGAACATCAGTACGTCAAACCCCGCAAACCAATCCTCCCGCCCCGCGAGAAGGCTGCCGATCTCTCCCGACACGAACTCTTCGAGCACCGATTCCGGCGGACGCCCGTCCATCGCCGGCAAATCCGTGCCCGACACCATCAGCCCCGCACGGTTCAACTTGCGGGCCAGGATGCGCCCGAACGCCCCGTTGACCCCGACGAGGCAGGCGCGCTTCAGCGGATGGCGGGTCGCGGTGTTCACGGAAGCAGCCGCGGAAACTGGCCCAGCAGCCGCACGGACTCCACCCGGCCGAAGCGGTGTCGCAACGACTCCACGCACAACGCCAGCGCCGGAGAGGCCGGCGGGCACATCAGTTCGAGGTAGAACATCTGCGGCTCCGTGTCCCCGGCCCCGGCCAAAAAAAGCGGGCGGGAATGAATCTTGGCGATGTTGATGCGGTGAAACGCGACCTGCCCGAGAATGATGGCGAGCAGACCCGGTTCATCAAAATCCGGCGCGATGGCCACCATCGTCCGCAGGATGTCGGGCGGATGCCGCGAGGTGTTCGCAACGCCCTCGCGTCCGAGCAACAGGAACTCGGTGAAATTCGCCTTGCCGTGCCGCTGGTTGGCGATGTCCCGCGCGACCACGGGCAGGCCGGCATTGGCAAGCGCCGCTTCGCCCGCGATGGCGCAGCCTCCTTTCCGGCGGGCCACGATGCCGGCGGCGTCCGCGGTGCTGGCGACGGGTTCCAGCCGCGCCTCCGGGAACCGCTTCCGCAGGAAGTCCGAGCATTGCGCGAGCGCCTTGTGGTGGGAATAAACGGTGTTTTCCCCGTCCGGCCATCCGCCGACCGCAAAGGAGATCGGCAGGCGGCAGGCATCCGCGATGACCAGACCGTGTTCCACGATCAGGTCGAGGCTTTCCTGGATCAGTCCTTCGAGAAAATTGTAGTACGGCAGCACCCCCAGTGCGGGTTCGTCCATCTCCCGGGTCACCGCTTGGGCCACGGCCTCGAACGACCGGACCGGAACCGGCGACGCGGGAACGGCCAAAGCCGCGGCGAAATTCTGCGCCGCCCGTTCCGTGAACGTGTTCGCCGGCCCGAGGAAATAGAGGTTCATACGCCCGCTGCCACCGGTGCGGGCAACGGCTTCGTTTCGAGCCGGGTCGCGTTGGTTTCCTCGCCGTCAAGGAAGCTGCTCTCGCACAGTTTCGCGTACAACCCGCCCTCGGCCAGGAGTTCGTCGTGCCGGCCGCGTTCGACGATGCGGCCGTGTTCCATGACGAGAATCTGGTCGGCGTTGCGCACCGTGCTCAGGCGATGGGCGATGACGAAGCTCGTCCGCCCGCGCATCAGCCCGTCGAGCGCCCCCTGGATGGCGCGCTCGGTCTGTGTGTCCACGCTCGCGGTCGCCTCGTCGAGGATGAGAATGGGCGGGTCCTTGAGCAGCGCGCGCGCGATGGAGACGCGCTGTTTCTCGCCGACGCTCAGCTTCACGCCGCGCTCCCCGACCACGGTGCTCAGGCCTTCGGGCATCCGCTCGATGAAGCCGTGGGCATTGGCGGCGCGGGCAGCGGCGAACAGTTCGTCGTCGGTGGCGTCGGGTTTGCCGAGGCGCAGATTATCGCGGACGGTGCCGTTGAAGAGGAAACTTTCCTGCGTCACGAGTCCCACCGCCGCGCGAAGCTGCGCGCGCGGGATTTCCTTGAGCGGCATGCCGTCGATCTCGAGCTCGCCGGAATCGAATTCGTAGAAACGCGTCAGCAGGTTGACCAGGGTGGATTTGCCCGCGCCCGTCGGCCCGACGAGCGCGACGGTCTGGCCCGCCGCCGCGTGGAGGGTGATGTTTTTCAGGACTGGGCGTTCCTCGTCGTAGGAGAAGCCGATGTTGGCGAACTTCACCTCGCCGGTGATCCCGGCCGCCTCCGCGCGGCCCGGCTCGTGCCGGCGCACCTCGTCGGCGACCTCGGGCGGCGTGTCCATGATCTCGAACACCCGCCCGCCCGCCGCGCGCCCTGCCTGCACGAGTTGGTTGAGGCTGTGCAACTGCCGGATCGGCTCGTACAGAAATCCGACCAGCAGCAGCAGGGCCGTGAACACGCCGGGCTTGATCTCGCCCGCCAGCACCGCGCGTCCGCCAAACAGGAGCACCAGCGCAAGCCCGGCATTCGTGAAAAAGGTCATCGTCGGGCTGTAGAGCGACCACGTCCGCATGATGATGAGCGTCGCCTCGCGAAGCTGGTTGCTGACGCCGTTGAAGCGGCGGTGTTCCTCGTCCTCGCGCACGTAGGTCTTGATCTGCCGGATACCGGCGAGGTTATCGTGCAAGAGCGAATTCATCGCGGACGACGCGGCGCGCTGCTGTTTGTACCGTTTGTGCGCCGTCAGGGTGTAGGCCAGCGCACCGGCTACTAAAAACGGCACCGGCGACAACGCCACCAAGGTCAGCCACGCGCTGTAATGCAGCAGCACCGCGACCACGACGATGATCTGGAGCACGGCGATGACACCCTGTTCGATGCCGTCGATCAGCACGCGCTCGACGGCGCTCACGTCTTCGAGGATGCGCGTCATCAGGTCGCCCGTGGCGCGATTGTCGAACCAGTTCAGCGGCAGACGCTGGATGTGCGAGTACAGGTCGCTGCGCAGGTCGAAGATGACCTTCTGCTCGAAGACATTGTTGATGTAAATGCGCACCGCGTTGAGCACCTGCTGGACGAAGAACGTTCCCAGGGCGATCAGCGCCAATGGCAGGAGCCGGTTGGCCTGCCCACCACGCTTGACTTCATCCACCACCCCGCCGGTCAGATAAGGAAACACGACGACCGACACCGTGCCCAGAACGGCACACACCATCATTCCCGACGCCAGTGCCGGATAACGCCGCACGTAACTGAAAACCCGTAGGATCGGGCTCGTTTTCTTGGGTTTTTTCAAAGCCGTGAAAGGTGATGGCAAAGGGGCAAGCTGGCAAGGGCTGGACACGGGGAGAGATCGCCGAGGAACTCGCGAGGACCATCGGGTGAGAAGATCAGCGGATGGGTGGCGCGCTTCGGGCCGCTTGGATTGCCGGTTGTGGCTTGGCCCGCCTGCTAGGTCTTAGAAAACGTGTGAGAAACCCCCGCCGCAGGCGTCGTCACAACAGGTAGGGATGGCTCTCCGAGCCGCTCCCTAGATTTTCTGGGACAGGGAAGGTCGCGAGACGGGCACGCTTACCCAATCCAAAATAGGGAGCGGCTCGGAGAGCCATCCCTACCTGTTGTGACGACGCCTGCGGCGGGCTACCCGGACACTTCTCACACTCTCTCTGAGAGGACCTCTGTGACCCATGGACCTACCCGCCCGGAGAGCGTCGTCACCTCCGGACTCAACCTCCCAACTGCTGCCGGAACTCTTCGAAGCTCGCCCGCAGCTGCGACAGTTCACCACGCAGATCGGCAACTTCTTTCTCCAAGGTTTCCAGCCTTGTCGATCCGGTCGATTCGATGTTGACGGGATGTGCTGGTGCCGGACTATCGACCTCCGATTCCGTCGGCTCTCCAGACAACAGTTGGACGTAACGCCGCTCTTTTTGACCGGGCCTCGCGATGAGCAAACGCACGAGCGGTTCCGCGCCTTCGGCCATGGCGTTGAGCACGTTCTCGGCGTCAGCCAGCATGGCGAAGGGAGCCATCCGCTCGGCGCGGCCGCGCAACTCACCCGCCGTCTGCGGGCCGCGCAGGAGCAGCACGCACAAAAGCGCGTGTTCCTGCGGGCTGAAGTTATACATGTCCCCGAGGATGTGCCGGTATTTCTGCACCCGCGAACCCGCACCGAAGATGACGGTGGCGAGCTTTTTCTGGCGCAACGTGTCGAGCGCGTCTTCCACCTCGCGGTCACCCAGCGCCATGATTGGCTCGCGGTTGGTGAGCTGGTTACAGGCGTTCACCAGTGCATTCAGGCTCAGCGGGTAGTTCTCGGGGGTCGTCCGTTCCTTTTCGATCAGACAACCCAGAACGCGGGTCTCGGCAGGGGTCAGTTCCATAGGTGGCGGCAACCTCCACCATCCCCCGACGCCGCGTCAACGCGACGCCGGCGCGGCGTATTCCGGGTGCGCCTTGAACATCCGCCGGCGGGCCTTGCCCAGCAGGTCGTTGACATCCCGGAGCGCGGCTGGGTCGGTTTGCACATACGGGCCTTGGAACGTCTTGTGGAACTGATTGCCCGTCTGGCTCCCGTACAGGTAGAGCACCTTGTTGATGCCGCACTCGGTGTCCGTCTTGCTCCTGGGTTTGAAGGTGACAACCAGGCTCACGTAGCCCAGCGGATCGTTGCCCCGCGCCTCCGGCGGAAGCAAGTGGGTTGCAACGAGCCGGCCCGGGTTGTTCGTGGTGACGTGCCAGTGTTGCCAGGTCAGTTCTACGGACACTTCCGTCTGGTAAAGCGCCGCGCGGGCTTTTGCCGGTTCGTCGGATTTTGGTTCGGCCGCGACCAGACGCGTGCTGACCACGGAAGCGAGCACGACGAGAGTTGGCAGCTTCCAGCGCGTTTTCATCGGCTCACCTCACCGGGCTTCGTACTTCGGATCTTTCTTGCCAAGCTGGTCCTCGGCGGCTTCCAAGACCTTGCGAATGTAATCGGTATTTTCTGGGTAATCCGCCTTGTACGGCCCGTGGACCTTCGGCTTTCTTCCGCCCGCCGGCGGCGTGTAGCGGAACCCTTCGATTTTGACCGCGCAATCCGTGCTGTCGACCCGCTTCGGCGCGAACGTGATCGAGACGTGGACGATCAAAGGCGGCGCGTTCGAGTCGTTATTTTCCGAAGAAGTCGCCCCGCCGGACGCCGCGGCGTGGACCGCCGTGAACCCCATCTTTCCTTCGCGCACGATGGCCCAACGGTCGTGAACCAGGATTCGGCGGGCTTCCGCCTGAAACAGTGCCGCGCGTTTTTCGGCGTCGGGGCCCCCCGCGCCGGCCGCCCTTGCGCGCGGGCTTGCGACGATCACCAGCAGCGCGAGAACGGCAGCGAAAAGAAACCTCTTTGCGAACGTGGAGAGGAACACGGGTTCAAGCATGGCACACCGGAGCCACCCCCGACAAGTCCCTTCAAACGGAACGCGCCGGCCGGTCTCGGATGAGACCGGCCGGCGCGCCGGAAACGGTTGCTAAAAGGTGGGTGCCCTCCGGCGGATCAATACCGGTAGTGCGCCGGCTTGTACGGCCCTTCGACCGGGATGCCGAGGTATTCGGCCTGCCTGTCGCTGAGGGTCGTCAGCTTGACGCCGATCTTCTCCAGGTGCAGGCGGGCGACTTCCTCGTCGAGCTTCTTGGGCAAGATGTACACGCCCGGCTTGTACGTCTCGCGGTTCTCCCAGAGGTCGAGTTGCGCCAGGGTCTGGTTGGCGAAGCTGTTGCTCATCACGAAGCTCGGGTGGCCCGTGGCGCAGCCGAGGTTCACGAGGCGGCCTTCGGCCAGCAGGAAGATCGCGCTGCCCGTGGGGAACTCGTATTTGTCCACCTGCGGCTTGATGTTCGTGTGCTTGATGCCCGCGTAGTTCACGAGCTTATCGACCTGAATCTCGTTGTCGAAGTGGCCGATGTTACAAACCACGGCCTGGTCCTTCATCTTGGCCATGTGCTCAATGGTGATGACATCGACGTTGCCCGTCGTGGTGACGTAGAGGTCGGCCCGGCCGAGGGTGTCTTCAATGGGGCACACCTCGAAGCCTTCCATCGCGGCCTGGAGGGCGTTGATGGGGTCGATCTCGGTGACGATCACCCGCGCGCCCTGGCCGCGGAGCGACTGTGCGCTGCCCTTGCCCACGTCGCCGTAGCCGCAGACCACCGCGACCTTGCCGGAGATCATGAGATCCATGGCGCGGTTGATGGAGTCCACCAGCGAGTGGCGGCAGCCGTAGAGGTTGTCGAACTTTGACTTGGTGGCCGTGTCGTTCACGTTGAATGCCGGGATGAGTAGCTTGCCCTGCTGATGCAGCTTGTAGAGGCGATGCACGCCGGTCGTTGTCTCCTCGGAGACGCCGCGCCAGTCCTTCACGATCTCGTGGAAGATGTACGGGTTCTCGGCGTGGATCTTCTTGAGGAGGGCCTTGATGACGCCTTCCTCGTGGCTCTCGGCGGGGGAATCGACCCAGTTGGTGTCGCCTTCTTCGAGTTCATAACCTTTGTGGATGAACAGCGTCACGTCGCCGCCGTCATCGACGACGAGCTGCGGCCCCTTGCCCTCGGGATTGACGATGGCCTTCCAGGTGCAATCCCAGTATTCTTCGAGCGTCTCGCCCTTCCAGGCGAACACCGGCACGCCAGCGGTCGCGATGGCGGCGGCGGCGTGGTCCTGGGTCGAGAAGATGTTGCACGAGGCCCAGCGCACGTCGGCGCCGAGGTCGACCAGCGTCTCGATGAGCACGGCGGTCTGGATGGTCATGTGCAGGCTGCCGGTGATGCGGACGCCGGCGAGCGGACGGTCCTTGGCGTATTTGTCGCGGATGGCGATTAGGCCCGGCATCTCCTTTTCGGCGATCTCGATTTCCTTGCGGCCGAAGTCGGCCAGGGAAAGGTCGCGCACGGCGAAGTCCTGCGTTTGGGCGGCGGTTTCTGTGTTGGAAGTGCTCATATTCTTTTCTGTTTCGGTGGGTACAGCTACGGCGGTGAATGGTTATTTGACGGCGGCCCTGAGTTCCTCGGCCTTGTCGGTGTTCTCCCAGGTGATGTCCGGGTCGTCCTTGCCGAAGTGCCCGTAGTTGGTGGTCTTGGAGTAAATGGGACGGAGCAGGTTCAACTGCTCGACGATCCGGCGCGGCTTGAAGGAAAACACCTGCTGGATGGCTTCCTGGATTTTCTCCTCGTCCACGGTGCTCGTCTCGAAAGTGTCGACGTGGACGCTGACCGGGTCAGGCCAGCCGATGGCGTAGGCGAACTGCACCTCGCAATGCGTGGCGAGCCCTGCCGCGACGACGTTCTTGGCCACCCAGCGGCCCATGTACGCCGCCGAGCGGTCGACCTTCGAAGGGTCCTTGCCCGAGAACGCGCCGCCGCCATGCCGGCCCCAGCCGCCGTAGGTGTCGACGATGATCTTGCGCCCGGTCAGCCCGGTGTCGCCCTGCGGCCCGCCGATAACGAAGCGGCCCGTCGGGTTGATCAGAAACTCGGTCTTGTCGTTGAGCATCGCGGCGGGCAACTCCGCCCGGATGACCTCTTCCATCAGGAAGTCGCGGATGGTGTCGTTGTCGACGCCCTCGGCGTGCTGCGTGGAAATCACGACGTTGGAGATGCCGACCGGCTTGTTGTCCTCGTAGATTACCGACACCTGGCTCTTGGCGTCGGGCCGCAGCCAGTTGACCTTGCCGGACTTGCGGATGCGCGTCAGGGCGCGGCCCAGGCGGTGCGCGAACATGATCGGCGCGGGCATCAGCTCCGGCGTCTCGTTGCAGGCGTAGCCGAACATCAGTCCCTGGTCGCCCGCGCCCTGTTCGGCGGTCGCCTTGCCCTCGACGGCCACTTCGTCGACGCCCTGCGCGATGTCGGGGCTTTGCGCCGTGATGATATTGGTAACGAAAATCTTGTCCGCGTGGAACACGTCGTCTTCGTTCGTGTAGCCGATTTCGCGGACCGCGTCGCGGACGAGTTGCACGTAGTCGAGTTTCGCGTGCGTCGTGATCTCGCCGCCGACGATGACGATGTTGCTCTTGGCGTAGGTTTCACAGGCCACGCGGCTCTTGGAATCCTGCGTGAGGCAGGCGTCGAGCACGGCGTCAGAGATCGTGTCGCAAACTTTGTCGGGATGTCCTTCACCGACGGATTCGGAGGAAAAAATGAAGCGGCGGGCCATGCGGGGAGGTTTGGAAAATTTGGTGGGCTGCGCGTGATCGCATTCGTATTTAACGGCGAACCCTCCCGCGTTCAACAAATATTTATAAACAAATCATGATGCTTTGATATATTAGGTTTGGCCATGCCTTCGATCATCAAATCCTTGCGGTTGCTGGCGGACGCAACACGCTTGCGCCTGCTCCTGTTGCTGGAACAGGCGGAACTCACCGTGGCCGAAATCCAGGAGGTCCTGAACATGGGCCAGTCGCGCATCTCGACCCACCTCGCACAACTCAAGCGCGCCGGTCTCGTGCGCGACCGGCGGGCCGGGAAAAACATCTATTACGGCCTCGCGGAGGCAGGCACGGACGACGCAAGCGTGCAGTTACGAGAGATCGTCACCGCGAGCGCCAAGGAAATCCCCGAGAGCGCGACGGACCGCGTGGCCCTCGGCCTCGTGCTGCGAAAACGCGAGGACCGGGCGCGCGAATACTTCAACCGGCTGGCCGGGAAGTTCGGCCGCAGTTATTGCCCTGGCCGGTCATGGCAAGGGATGGCACACATGCTCCTCGGACTGTTGCCTGCCATGGTGATCGCCGACCTTGGCGCGGGTGAAGGCACGCTCTCCCAACTGCTCGCCCGCACGGCGCGGCAGGTCATCGCCG
>CAXTOX010000051.1:22936-25940 GCA_964245885.1 uncultured Chthoniobacterales bacterium
GACAATTCGGAAAAGATGGTCGAATTTGGCGCGGCGCTCGCCCGTGAACACGGCTTCTCCAACCTGGAGTATCGCCTGGGCGACATGCAGACGCCGCCCATCGCGGCCGGGAGCGTCGATCTCGCCATCTTCAGCCAGGCGCTGCACCACGCGAGCCAGCCCGAACGTGCGATCAACGCGGCGCACGCGATCCTGAAGCCGGGCGGGCGGCTAGTCGTGCTCGACCTGCTGGCGCACGGGTTCGAACAGGCGCGGGAGCTTTACGCCGACCTGTGGCTGGGCTTCAGCGAATTGGAGCTGCACCAGTTCTTGGAACGCGCCGGGTTCGAGGCCGTTGAGGTGTCCGTGGTGGCGCGCGAGGAACAAAGTCCGCACCTCCAGACGGTCCTTGCCACCGCCCAGAGAAAATGACGGCCAATCTTCGTTCCCGCCGCAGGCGGACGAACAACCGCCTTGATCCGGCATTTTCCCGCTCAGGCCGCCGGGGCAGGTGCACTGCTGTGAACCGTGTCCAAGACCTCGTTGAGGGTCGCGCTGAATTCTTCTAATCCAGTGCTGGGTACAATGATCGTGTTCCGGCGCCCGTGAGCCTCTTCGGTGATGCGCAAGAAACGTCCGCGGTCGTTCTCGCGAAACTCGATGTAAAAATGTTTTCGTTCTATCTGCAACTCCTGCGCGGCGATGATGTTATCCATACTTTTCGGGGGATGGGAACGGAGCCGGCGGGTCAGGATCGGGGAGATAGCCCGCTACGGCCGTATTTCCAGAGTAATTGTTGCCATAGATTGCGCCTGCCGCAACCCGATATTTTCATTTTGCCGGCGGGGAAACCAACCGACAAAAACTGACAAATTGCGCTTCACGAACGACTTACGTGCATGCTGAACGCCGGCACACGTACCAGCAACGGCCGGCCCACATCCTCGTACGCCAGGAACGCTCCTTCCGCCGTGCTGTCGGCGGCGACCACATGGTAGCTATCGTAGCTGAACATCTCTCCAGGCAGCAGCCGCGGCGAACGTCCCGCCACCCCGTCGCCCTCCACGACATGGCAATGACCGTTCGTGAGGTCTTTGATCACCCACTTGCGAGCCTTGATCGTCACCGCTCGGGTGGATTCGTTGAGCACGGTCACCGTGTACAAAAACGGGTGCGGGCGGTCCGCAGGTGCGTCGAAATCCGGCGCGAACGCCACGCGGTCCACCCGCGCCGTGAGTCCTTCCCTCTCTTGCAACGGCGTCGCGCCCGTGAAATAAACTGGCGGTTGAGCTTTCATCTCGTGGGGTGGCCCTCGCAGCGCCGCGTCAGAAACTACGGAACGCCCGGAACCTTGCTTTGTCAATTTTGTCCCCGTCCGATGTCCTACGAAGTTCCCCCCCCCGTTGCCATGACCATCGCGGGTTCCGACAACTCCGCGGGCGCGGGGATTCAGGCTGACCTGAAGACGTTCACCGCTTTCGGCGTGTACGGACTGACCGCCGTGACGTGCATCGTCGCCGAGGTGCCCGGTCGGGTGCTGGCCGTACAACCGGTGGATCTCGCCGTCATCCGCGACCAGATCGTGTCGTCGTTAGAGGCGTTCCCGATCCAGGCTATCAAGACGGGGATGCTGCATTCCCGCGCCGTGATCGCACTCGTGGCCGACCTGTACGGCGCGTTGGACCCGGCCACCCGACCGCCGCTCGTCGTCGATCCCGTGATGATCGCGACCAGCGGCGCGGCGTTGCTGGAACCGGACGCCATCGCCGTTTACCAAGAACGGTTGTTCCCACTCGCGGCGCTGGTCACGCCGAACCTCGACGAAGCACGCGTCCTGCTGGCCGGACGCGCCATTTCCAACGAGACGGCCATGCGGTCTGCCGGCGGCGAGTTGGCCGGTCGCCACCGCACGGCGTTTCTGATGAAGGGCGGACACCTCGGCGCGGACGCGGCGCTGGACGTTCTGTGCCTGCCCGACGGCCGAACCCACGATTTCACCTCGCCTTTTTTGCGCGGGGTGTCGACCCACGGCACGGGCTGCACCTACTCGGCAGCCGTCGCGGCCGGGCTGGCGAAGGGGCTTGATCTGCCCACCGCGACCACGGACGCGAAAGCCTACATGGATTTTGCCATCGGGCGTTCGTACCTTTGGACAGACGGCGGGCGGCAAACGGGCGTTCTTCGCCACGCGGCCGGCGCTTTCCCACCCCTATGAACGTCCTTATCATCGGCGGCGGCGGCCGCGAACACGCGCTCGCGTGGAAACTGTCCCGCTCGCCCGACGTGCGCAAAATCTACTGCGCACCCGGCAACGCGGGCACCGCGCGCCTCGGCGAGAACATCCCGCTCAAGATCACCGACGTGGAGGGCCTGCTGGCTTTCGCGCGTGAACGCAAGGTCGACCTGACCGTCGTCGGACCCGATGACTCGCTGGCTGCGGGGGTGGTGGACCGGTTCCAGGCGGACGGACGCCGGATTTTCGGACCGACGCGCGCAGCGGCGCGGCTGGAGTGGTCGAAGATCTTCACGAAGGATTTCCTGCAACGCCACGGCATCCCGACCGCGGCGGCCTGGCGCTTCGAGCGCATGGAAGACGCGGCGGCGTTTTGCCGGGGAACTTCTTTGTTCCCACTCGTGGTCAAGGCGGATGGCTTGGCGACCGGCAAAGGCGTCGTCATCGCGGAGGACCCCGACGCGGCCATCCAAGCGGTCCACGAGATGATGGTGGTGGGACGCTTCGGCGACGCCGGCCGGAAGGTGCTCATCGAGGAGTATCTGACGGGCCGCGAGGTGTCCTTGCACGCGCTGGTCGACGGGAAGAACTATCGCCTGCTGCCGGCCGCGCAGGACTACAAACGGATCGGCGAAGGCAACGCAGGCGCGAACACCGGCGGAATGGGTTCGGCGAGTCCTCCGCCGCTGGGGCTTGACGCGGAGACCGAGCACCGTGTCCACGTGGAACTCATGCGGCCGTTCATGGCGGGGTTGCACGCCGAGGGGCTCCGGTTCCAGGGACTCCTTTTTC
>CAXTOX010000052.1:0-5918 GCA_964245885.1 uncultured Chthoniobacterales bacterium
GCGCGGGCGTCAGACGCGGCAGGGCGTAGGCACGCTCCCAGGTGGCGAGCGCGTCGAACCACCGGTCCGCCCGCTGCTGGGCCAGGGCGAGGTCGCTCAACGCGTCGACGGAGCCGGGTTCCTCCGCCACGCGCCGGTCGAGGAGAACCATCGCTCCGTCGAACGCACCGTCCTCCAGCATCAGGTCGGCGATGCGCTTCGTGACGGCGGGTCTGCGTTTGGGATCAAGGGTGGCGATCTCGTTCAGCCGCCGGATCGCCGCGCCGTGGTTGTGCTGGGCCACAGCGTCGTCGGCCAGGATTTCGCGTGCCGCGAGGCTGCCGGGGTCGAGCGCGAGCGCCGAACCGGCGGCCAGCCCGGCATCGTGCGGCCGGTGCGCCCAAGCCAGCCAGCGGGCGAGACGCAGGTAAGCGGCGGCGGAGGGGTTTTCGCGCACGGTTCTCTGCAAGCCTTCCAGGTAACGAGTCAGCGGCTGGTCCGGCTCTTTCGCCGGCAGCCCTTCCTTGGCGCTCGGAAGTTTCGGAACCGCCACGGAGCCAGCGGTGATGGGCTTGCCGCTGCCATCCAACAAAATACCGGTGCGCCGGCGTCCAGGGGCGGCCGGAGCAGCGTCTCCGGTCGGCGAACGGTCCAGCAAGGCCTGGAAGAGCTTGTGGTCGGTTTCCTCGCGCTCCGTTCCCGGAGACGCGGCGGCGAGGGCGCGCTCCCACGGTTCGATCCCCCCGGTCATGTCTCCTTTCGACAGACGCAATTCCCCGATGGCAACGAGCGCCGTCCTGGAACCGGGTTGGAGGGTGATCACCTGCTGCCAGCAACGTAAGGCCTCGTCAGGTTCAGCGGCATCCTTGTAGCAGTCGGCTGCGGCGGTCCAACGTTGCGCGAGGGCGACGGGCTCGCCGGGCTGCGCGGTCATTTGGTCGAGCACCGCGTGTGCATCCGGACTGCGTCCATGCCCGAAATAAAATTTCGCCAGGGCGAGGGCTGGCTCCACGGCGTTCGGTTGACGCTTGACGGCCGCGGCGAGCAAGGTTTTCGCGGCCTCGTCCAGGTGATGCGAGAGGAAGAACTGGAGCGCGGGAACAGAGACGGATTCGTCCGCTGGATTCTGCGCGACACGCGCCTCGATCCGCGCCACGGCGTCCGCAGTTTGACCCAACTGCACGTCCAGGTCCGCGCGGGCGAGGAGCCACTCCAGGTTGGCCGGTTGCAACTTCAGGAGGCCGTCGTAAAGCGCGGCGGCGCGCCCGCCGTCGCCCTGGTCGGTCAGGAGGCGGGCCAGCTTGAGGGTGTTGTCACGGTCGCGCGGCGCGAGGGCGACGGCCTTCTCCAGCCAGGCACGGGCGCTGTCCGGATCGCCCTGCGCCTCCGCCAGGGCGACGAGGCGTTGGTAGTTGCCGAGGTCGCGCGGCGTTTGCTCGACGTCCGCCTGCCAGCGCGCGGCGAGTTCGGCCGCTTTGCCCTCGCGTTGGTAGAGGCGGATCAGCCGGGTCTGGAGATCGCCGTTGAGCCAGTTGTCGCGCGCCGTCAGCGCGAGACCGCGTTCCAGCGCGTCGTGGGCGGCGTTGAAGTTGCCGCGGGCTTCGTACAGGCGGCCCAGCTCGCGCAGCGCGGACGCGCGCGCGGCGGGATCGGCGTGCTGGTCGATGTATTCATAGTGAGCAATGGCGCGGTCAGGCAGGCCGTTCTTCTCGTAACTGGCGGCGAGCTGCCGGTGGAGCGCGAGGTCGGACGGGTTGGCGGCGATCAGCTTTTCCCAGGCCTCGCTCGCCTTTGAAGGCTGCCCGGCGGCGATCCACGCGTCACCGAGTTTCGAGAGCCATGCCGATCGGCGGCGGTCGATGGCGGGCGTTTTGGCTAGGGCTTGTTCCAACGACGCGGCGGCTTCGTTGGGTTGACCCCGCGTCAGCGCGAGGTCGGCCAGCGCGACGAACGGCAGCGGGCTGGCCGGGTCGAGGCGGGTGGCGCGTTCGTAGCTGCCGGCAGCCTCGTCGAGCCGACCCGCGCGCTTGAGCAGATGCCCGTAGACCAGCGCGTCCGCCGGCTTGCCGCCCGTTTCGGTGGCGCGTTGGTACCGGTCGATCAACGCCGCCGTGGCGTTGCGTTCCTCGTACATTTTCCAGATGCGGTCGAGTGCCGCGCCCTCGGCCGGGTTGGCGGCGAGCATCGCCTCGTAGCGTTCGGCCACACGCGCGGCGCGGTCGTCATCACCGAACGGAGCTGCCGAGGGTGCAGGCGATTGCCCCGCCGATCCCCCAACGAAGAGAAAACAGGCTAGCAGCACGACGGCGCAGCGAGGCAAAATCATCGAAGGCCGAACGTAAGCCGGCGGCACCGCGGCGGCAAGTCGGCGACGCCGGCGAGGGTTGCGCAATGGCGGCGAATGTTGTCTGATCGAAGCAACGACCCGCCGTGTATCCCGACGAAACCTCCAACCGTTTGCTGCTCCGCGTCCGCGTGGCTTTGTCGGCCTTCATGATCGGTCTCATCGTGAGCGGCGTGACCGCTTTTCCGCTGGAGGCCGAACTTGATCTCCTGACCCGCTGGACCGGCGCGGAGAAGATCGCGGCGTCGGGCGGGGCTTTTGCAAGCGCCGCCGCGTGGACGGTCACCGTCCGGGATGCCCTGCACGCCACTTACGCCAGATATCCGTTCATCGCTTACGGCACCGACTGGCTGGCGTTCGGGCACATCGTCATCGCGTTGTTTTTCGTCGCGCCCTGGTTCGATCCGGTGAAAAACATGGCCGCGATTCGGACGGGCATGTGGGCTTGCGTCCTGGTCTTCCCGCTGGCATTGGTCTGCGGACCCATCCGGGGAGTGCCGTTCTTCTGGCGGCTGATCGACTGTTCGTTTGGCTTTTTCGGTCTTCCTCTGCTGTGGTACGCCCGTACCTGCACGGAGCGGCTCAGAGGCCGGTCGGCAGGTGGATGAAGTCCCACGGCAGGCCGAAACGTTCGCCGACGTGCGCGGCGAGCGCCCTCACGGCAAACGTCTCCGTGGCGTAGTGGCCGCCGTAGAAGATGTTGAGGCCCACCTCCTCCGCCAGGGCGTAGGTCCAGTGCGGCCCCTCGCCGGTGATGAGCGTGTCGATGCCTGCGTCGGCCACCCGGCGCGCCTCCGAGCCAGCCGCGCCGGTGATGACGCCGACGTGCCGGATTTCCTCCGGACCGCCGGGGCAGACCCGGACCGCGCCGTCGACCGCCCGGCCCAGCCGCGCGGACAAGGCATCGCGGGTCAGCGCCCGGTCCAGCCGCGCACGGCAACCGATCAGCGTGCCTTTCACGTCAAAGAACGGCTGCCAGTCATCAGTGAACTCCGGAGCGGGAAAACACGCGCGGGCCAGCAGCATGCTGTTGCCCATCCGGCCGGTGTCCAGCGGCAGATGGGCACTGTAGATGGCGAGGTTGCCTTCCAGCGCACACCGAAAAAGCTCGCGGCGCTTACCGGTCATCGGCATCAGACCGTTCCAGAAAAGCCCGTGGTGAACGATCAGCAAATCACAGCCGCTATTCACCGCCTCAGCCACCGTCGAGAGACTGGCGTCCACCGCCGCGCAGACGTGCGAGACCGTGCCGTCATTTTCCAACTGGAGGCCGTTGAGTGCGTTCGGGTAGTCGGCAATCTCGCGCCGACGCAGGTGGCCGTCGAGGTACTGACAGAGCGAGGCGAGGGTGGGTTCCATGGGTCGGCAGAGAACAAAACCCGTTCTGTTCATCGCGCAAATCGCGGCTACATTGCCCGTCCTTATGTTAAGCGCCGGTATCGTCGGACTGCCCAACGTGGGCAAATCCACCCTGTTCAACGCCGTCACCCGCACGCGCAAGGCGCAGGCGGCCAACTATCCGTTTTGCACCATTGACCCGAACCAGGGTATCGTGACCGTGCCCGACCCCCGGCTGGCGGTACTCGGCAAGATGAGCCACACGCAGAAGATCGTCCCGGCGGCCATCGAGTTCGTCGACATCGCGGGGCTCGTGCGCGGGGCGAGCAGCGGCGAGGGCCTGGGCAACCAGTTCCTCTCCCACATCCGCGAGGTGGACGCCATCGTGCAGGTCGTGCGCTGCTTCGAGGACGCCGACATCCACCACGTCAGCGGGAACGTTGACCCGGTGCGCGACATCGAGGTCATCAACACGGAGCTGATCCTCGCCGACCTCGCCAGCGCGCAGAAACGCCACGACCGCAACACGAAACCGGCCCGCACCGGCGACAAAACGGCGCTGGCCGAAAACGCGCTTCTCGACCGGCTCATCCCGCATCTCGACGCCGGCAAACCCGCCCTTACGCTGGAGGTCTCCGACGAGGAACGCCGCCTCCTGCGCGGCTTTTTCCTCCTCTCGGGCAAACCGACGATCTTCGCCTGCAACGTCGCCGAGAGCGACCTTGCCGCCGTGACCACGGCCGTCGGCGGGCAGGACCTGCATTCGTCCTCCGCCCCCGCCGCGGCGCACGTCCGGGCGGTGCGCGAGTACGTCAAAAGCCACCTCGACACCGAGGCGGTCGTGATCAGCGCGCAGATCGAGAGCGAACTGGTCGACCTCTCCGACGAGGAAGCCTCCGAGTACCTCGCCGGCCTGGGCGTCACGGCCGAAGGCAGCGGCGTCGCGACGCTCATCCGCGCCGTTTACCACCTGCTCGGGCTGCGCACGTACCTGACCACGGGCGAAAAGGAAACCCGCGCCTGGACGATCCACGCCGGCGACAAGGCTCCGGCGGCGGCCGGGGTGATCCACAGCGACTTCGAGCGCGGCTTTATCGCCGCGGAAATCGTTCCCTACGACGAGTTGGTCCGCCTCGGCAGCACCGCCAAAGCCCGCGAGGCCGGCAAGCTGCGCATCGAAGGCAAGGAGTACGTGGTCAAGGACGGCGACGTGGTCGAGTTCCGCTTCAACGTCTGACCGCAGCGGGCCTTGCTTCCCCAACAGAAGGAATTTATTCACGGACTCCGCAGATTTTCGCAGAGGGAAGAAGGGAAGCAGATCTCGCAACTCTGTCCCTGCTTTTTCTAATCTGCGAAAATCGGCGAAATCTGTGGACCCTTCTGCTCGCGAAGACTTTGGACACGCTTTCTAAATCCTCGTCCGGCGGGGAGTTGCCGACAAACCATTTTACAGCCCGCGGACCTTCATCCATTGTCCCCCACCCTACCATGACCCGCCCCTCTCCGAAGGCGTTGGCCTTCCTGTGCTGCTGCGCCTGCCTGCTCTTGCTGCCGAGTCGCTCCGCCCGCGCTGAAATCGCCGACGTGCGCCGGAGCGTCGTGCGCATCACCACCACCTCACAGGACCCCGACTACAAGGTGCCTTGGAACCCGGGCAACGTCACGCGCGGAGTCGGGGCCGGGTTCATCATCGCCGGGCCGCGGATCATCACCAACGCGCACGTCATCAGCAACGCGCGCTTCATCACCGTCGAACGTGAAAATGATCCAAAGAAGTATCCTGCCCGCGTCAAGTTCGTGGGGCACGACTGCGATCTGGCGGTGCTCGAGGTGCGCGACCCCGAGTTTTACAAGGGTCTCAAGCCGCTCGACATCGGCGGCATCCCCAAGCTGGAATCCAGCGTCTCCGTGTACGGCTACCCCATCGGCGGCGAACGTCTCTCGGTGACGCGCGGCGTGGTGTCGCGCGTCGACTTCCAGGTGTACAGCCATTCCGCGGTGGACAGCCACCTTGCCTGCCAGATCGACGCCGCGATCAACCCTGGCAACAGCGGCGGTCCCGTGCTCCAGGAGGGCAAGGTCGTGGGAGTGGCGTTTCAGGGCTACAGCGGGGACGTGGCGCAGAACGTCGGCTACATGATCGCCACCCCCGTGCTGCAGCACTTTCTGGGGGACGTGAAGGACGGCAGGTACGACAAGTACGTCGATCTGGCCATCACCCCCTTCCGCTTGCAGAACCCGACCCAGCGCGCGGCGC
>CAXTOX010000052.1:5928-16633 GCA_964245885.1 uncultured Chthoniobacterales bacterium
GCCGGTGCTCCAGCATTTCCTCTCTGACATTCAGGATGGACAATATGACAAATACGTCGACCTCGCGATCAGCCCCATCCGGTTGCAGAACCCTGCCGAACGCCGCGCTCTCGGGCTGACGGACGACGATACCGGGATGCTCGTCGGCGCCATTGTGCCCGGCGGGACGTGCGACCAGGTGTTGAAGGTCGGTGACGTGATCCTCGCACTCGACGACCGGCCGGTGGCCAGCGACGGGTTCATCGAGATCGAAGGCGAGCGCGTGGAAATGGCCGAGGCCGTTGAACGCAAGTTCAAGGGCGACTCGCTCAAGCTGCACATCCTGCGCGACAAGAAGGAGGCGGACGTGACCGCAACGCTGAAGCCCGCGTGGCCGTTCCTGATCCAGGCGAACCACTACGACGCGAAACCGCGCTTCGTGCTGTTTGGCGGGCTGGTCTTCCAGCCGCTATCACGAGATTTCCTGGAAGTCTACGGGATCGACGACCTGCGCGTGCGCTACTTCTACGACTCGTTTGTGGACCGCGCCATCTTCCTCCAGCACCCGGAGGTGATCGTCCTGAGCCAGATTCTCCCCGACCCGATCAACACGTACCTGGAGCAATTCAAAAACTCCATCGTCAGTGAGGTGAACAACCATCCGATCAAGCGCCTGGATGACCTGGCCGCCGCCTTCGCGGAACCGTCGGATTACTACGTGATCAAGTGCATCGGTGAAGGGCGGCCCATCGTGCTCGAACGCTCCAAGGTGGAAGCCGCCCGCGAGCGCATCAAGACGGTCTACAACGTGGTGTCCGAGTCGAACCTCGATCCGACGCCCGGCACGCCGCCCGCCAAGCCTGCGGACGCCGTCGCCCGACGCGAAACCCCGCCGCCCGCCGCCGTGGCCCGTTGATCCCCTGCCTCCCGATCATGACCCGATTTCAGACCCTGCTCTTAGTGTCGCTGTGCTGCGTGCCCGGTGCCACGATTTCCGCGGCACCCGCCGCCCGGCCCGTCTCAAAGACCGACGTGTCCGTGGTCCGGGTGAATTCGACCAACCAGGACTACGACTTCTTCCGTCCCTGGTCGAAGAAGAACCCGCGCGTTTTCCACGGCCTCGGTGCGGTCACCGAAGGCAACCGGGTGCTCGTCACCGCACAACTGGTGGCAAACCACAACTACGTCGAACTCGAACGCGCCGAGAGCGGCCAGAAGACCGATGCCCGGGTGGTCTGCGTGGACTACGAGGCCAACCTCGCGCTGTTGGAGCCGACTACCGATAAGTTCCTGGCTGGCGTGCCGGCGTTGGAGTTGACGCAGGATGCCTCCGTCGGCGACCGGGTCAACGTGCTCCAGTTGGAGAGCAACGACGCCCTCGTGGCGACGCCCGGACCGATCACGACCATCGAGGTCTCGCATTATCAGCTCGAAGGGACTGCGTTCCTGGTTTATCGCCTAAGCCTTCCCTTGCAGTACCGGGAGGGCAGCTACACGGCCCCGGTCATCAAAGACGGCAAGCTTGCCGGCATTTTGATGCGCTACGATCCCCGCGCGCAGAGCGTAGACGTGTTGCCCGCACCGGTCATCGCACACTTTTTGCACGATGTCGGCGACGGTTCGTACAACGGCTTCCCGCGCGCGGGCCTGGACTACGCGCCGACGCGTGACCCGCAGTTGCGGCATTACGCGAAGCTGCCTGCCAGCGGCGGCGGGGTTTACGTGACCGACGTGGTAGCCCACGGTCCGGCGGCGGAAGCCGGGTTGCAGGTCGGCGATGTGGTGCTCGCAGTTGACGGCCACGACATCGACCAGGACGGCAACTACGAGGAACCGCTTTACGGCCGGATTTCCATTGTGCACCTGCTGTCGACCAAGACGTACGCAGGACAGACCGTCAGCATGAAAATCTCGCGCGGCGGGGAGGAAAAAACCTTCGACGTGACGATGACCCACAAGCCACCGTCGGACTACGTCAGTGAACCCTATGTCATCGACCACGCGCCGCGTTACTGCGTCGTGGACGGGTTGATCTTCGAGGAGCTTTCGCGCCAGTACCTCAAGGAATGGGGGAACGATTGGCAGAAGCAGGCACCGCAACGGCTCGTCTACCTGGACCGTTACCAGTCCGCGATGATCCCGCAAGGCCGGCAACGGATCGTGATTTTGAGCCAGGTGCTGCCCACGGCGAGCAACATCGGGTACGAGGATCTTAAATACCTGGTGGTCACCAACGTGAACGGAGCGTCGGTCAACAGCCTCGACGATCTCCCGAAGGCGTTGGCAAAGCCCGTCGAGGGCTTTCACAAGTTCGAGTTTGAGGATTCGCCGCGCGAGTTGTACCTCGACGCAGGAACGCTCGCGGAGGACAACCGCAACGTTCAGGAAAGCTACAGCCTGCCCACGCTCCAGCGTCTAAACTGAAACGGTCCATTCGGTGGCGTCCACGTGCCGGGCGGCAAGCGTTAACAGAGCAAACGAGCCAGCCGTCGCTGGCGATGCCTCCTGATCCTTCCCGTCTTATGAGCGATACCAGCGTCACCAAAGTCAGTTCCGAACATTCCCCGCACGGCACCCTCGGCCAGAAGTACCTCGCCAGCGGCGTGACGCTTTCCATGCGCCTGTGGACCGACGAGGAACCCGGCGAGCCCAAGCCCGAGGCGGCGCGTGCGTACGAGACGGTCGGCTACGTGCTCAGAGGATCGGCCGAACTGCTGCTGGAGGGGCAGACCTTGCTCCTGAACCCGGGTGATTCGTGGGTGGTTCCCAAAGGCGCGAAACACACCTACCGCATCAAGGAAACCTTCAGCGCGGTGGAGGCGACCAGTCCGCCTGCCCATGTGCACGACCGCGACCACGCCTGAGCTGCTTTGCGCTCGCGATTGATCGCCGGTTGACGTGCGGAGGTGCGCCGTCCACACTCCGCACCCGTGCTGCTCCGCCTGCTGCTCCTGCTAATTCCCCTTTCGCTCGCGTTGCGCTACTGGGCGCATGCGCCCGCCGTTTGGGTTTTCGTCGCGGCCATCGGTGCGATCGTTCCCCTGTCCGAGTACATCCGCAAGGCGACGGAACAGGTCGCCAACGTGGCCGGCGGGGCGATCGGGGGACTCCTGAACGTCACGTTCGGCAACGCCGCCGAACTCATCATCGCCATCTTTGTGCTCCTCAAAGGAGCGGTGGACGTGGTCAAGGCGCAGATCACGGGGTCCATCATCGGCAACAGCCTGTTGGGCCTCGGCCTGGCCATCGTGGCCGGCAGTATCGGCCGCGAGAAGCAGACCTTCAAAAAAGAACGCGCGGCCCTGCTTTCGAGCATGCTGATCTTGTGCGTGGTCGCGTTGATCCTACCGGCGTTTTTTGATTACACCGAACGGGCGTCGCTAGGCGCGGACCTGGCCGGGACGCTCGACGAACGCTTGAGCCTGTGCGTGGCCGGGGTGTTGATCTGCATTTACCTGGCCAACCTCGTCTACACACTCGTCACGCACCGCGACATCTTCGCCATCGACGACGGCGAACCCACCGGTGAGCCGCCGTGGAGACTTCCTTTCTCGATTGGCGTGCTGCTCGGTTGCACCGCGCTGATCGCCGTCGAGGCAGAATTGGTGAGCGACGCGCTGGAAGCCACGGCGAAGGGGCTCGGCCTGTCCGAGTTTTTCCTCGGGATCATCGTGCTGGCTGTCGTCGGCAACGCCGCGGAATACACGTCCGCGATCTACTTCGCACGCCGCAACCGCATGGGGCTAGTGATGACTATCACGGTGGGCTCGACCATCCAGGTCGCGCTACTGACGGCACCGCTGCTGGTGTTCATCTCGCACGGTCTGGGGCATCCGATGAACCTCGTCTTCTCCAATCCGTTGGAGATGGCGGCCATCGCGGCGGTGGCGTTCGTCGTCAACGCCATCGCGCAGGACGGCGAAACCACGTGGTTCGAGGGCGTCCTCCTGATCGGCGTCTACGTGCTGCTGGCGCTCGCGTTTTTCTTCGTGGCCTGAGTCGCCGCGCGGCTCAAGAACCGACCTTCTTGAGGGCAGCGAGGTCTACTTCGCCTTGCTGGCTGGTGAACACGATTTTCTTGCCACCCCCGTCCTGGCGCTGCTGCACCCCGGAAATCTCGTGATCCCCGGTGTCGTACACGCCGACGCCGCTGCCGGTGTCGACGGCGAGACGATGCTTGTCGCCGAAGTAGGCGTAACGCATTTCGTTTTGGCCGCCCTCGGAATTTGGCGAAGTGCCCAGCGATTCCGGCCACCAGCGGCTGGCGGGATCGTCGGACATCCCCTTCATGGGTTTCATCGGCTTCATCGGCTTCATGGGTTCCATTGGTTTCATAGTCAGGAACAATGAATCGGCTCCCGACCTGCGGCGGATGCCCAGGGACGGCAACCGCACCGGAACCGGGTGACGGCCAACCGTTTTGCGAGTATGGTGACCCGTGCCTTTGCCCGCTGCTGCGCCCGTCGCCGAACCGATCACCTCGCTGACCCGCGAGGAGGTCGTCGGTGAGTTCCTGGCGGCGCGGCAACCTGCGTTCCGCGCTACGCAGCTTCTCGAATGGGTCTACCGCAAGCGCGCCCGTTCCTTTGAAACGATGAGCAACCTGCCAGCCACATTGCGAGCGTTTCTGGCCGGACGTTTCTCGTTGGGCACCATCGAGACGGTGCGCAAGCTGGGCTCGCACGACACGACGCAGAAGTTCCTTTTCCGCTTGGCGGACGGCCAGTTGATCGAAACGGTGCTCATCCCGGCGTCCCCGGCGTTGTACGGCGAGGCGAGCGACCGGCGGACGCTCTGCGTCTCTACCCAGGTCGGTTGCGCGTACGGCTGCAAGTTCTGCGCGAGCGGCCTGGACGGCTGGAAGCGCAACCTGCGCGCGGGCGAGATTGTCGAGCAAATCCTGCGCGTGGAGGAGGCTGCCGGCGAAGCGGTCAACAACCTCGTGTTCATGGGCATGGGCGAGCCGCTCGCCAACTACGAGCAACTGCTGCGCGCCATCGGCATCATCAACGCGCCGTGGGGCGTCGGGCTGGGCGCGCGGCACATCACCGTTTCCACGAGCGGTCTGGCTCCGCAGATCCGGCAACTGGCCGACCAGCCGTTGCAAATCCGGCTGGCGATCTCGCTGCACGGCGCGACCGACGAGGTGCGTGCGCGCATCATGCCCGTGAACCGCAAGTATCCGCTCGCGGTCCTGATGGACGCCTGCCGGTACTATCATTCTCGAAAAAAACAAAAGCTGACCTTCGAGTACATCCTCATCGATGGCGTCAACGACACCGAGGAACAGGCGTGCGCCTTGGCGAACTGGGCCAGCGATCTCGAAGCAAAGGTAAACCTCATCCCGTACAACACGGTGGAAGGCTTGGCCTGGACCCGGCCGCCCGTCGCGCGGCAGCAGGCGTTTCAGGAGACTCTGCGATCCCGGGGAATCAGCGCCACGTTACGACGCGAAAAGGGACATGACATCGAGGCCGCCTGTGGGCAGCTTCGCCGTCAGACCATGGCCGTGGCGGCATCATGAACGCCTGCGCCACACGCCGGCCCAACTGACGCTCCATTGGTATTTGCGAGCGTGTTCCCGGATTAAAAAGGGAAGATCGACCTGCCGCTGGAACTCGAACGCTCCGTCCAGTCGCTCCCGTAGCGTCTGCGCGGTGGCCACCCGCCGGCTGGCGATCTCGTAGCCGCCGAGCCACTGCGCGGACGGAGTATAATCCTCCAGCCAAGTGAACGGGGAGGCGATGACGAGTTGGCCGCCGGGCGCGACGAGGTCTGGCAAACGTTCGAGACAGCGCGATGGTTCGGGCAAACGGTCCAGGAGGTTGGCCAGCAGAACCACGTCGAACCGCCCGAGGTCCGAGCGCAACGCGCAGGCATCGCCAACCTCGAAGCGTACGCGCTGCCGGTCGATCTCGGAGGGCACCTCCGCTTCACAGGCCGTGGTGAGCCGTCCCTCGTCCACCCGCTCGTACAGGAGGCGTCCAACGACCGCCAACTCCGTCGCCGCCCGAACGAAGCTTTGCGAAAAGTCGATGCCCAGCACCTCTTGGCAGCCGCGTGCCAGTTCAAAGCTCGATCGCCCGACCGCGCTCCCTAGATCGAGCGCGCGAACTCGTTCCGGCAGTTCCGCGAAGTTCACCGTCTCGGTGACCACCCGCACCGCGAAGTTCAGCGCCGTTCCTGGTCCGAACTGATACGGGAGGATCTCCCGCGGCTTTCCGTAGTGAAACAGGAGGTATTCGGCCAGCAACCGCTCGGACTCGTACGGATTCGACGCCATCAGTGCGCCACCAGATCGAGGAAGTAAGCCGCCGGCCGGTAGTCCTCGATGAGGACACGCGTCTCGCCGCCGCGGAACAACCGTACCTGCTTGCCTTCAATCCCGGGCGTTTTGCTCGGCGAGAACAGGATGTCGTCGTGGGTCGCATTGCTCTTGCTGGCGAAGCGGTCCGGCGTCAACGAACCGCCGAGGTGATCGCTGCGGCCCGTGGCGACGTGGAACGTCCCGAAAACCTTTTCATCCTGGATGTCGCGCCCTGAGACCGGCAGCACCTGCGTGCCGAACCCGAGTTCGCCGAGTTCCCCGGTCACCGGATCGGACTTCAGCTTGGCGCGGTGCTGCTCGACGGTGTCTTTGTCGCCCTGGAGCAACTTCACGTCTGCCACGCGGCCATTACGAACGGTCATCAGACCAATGGTGCCGTCCTCGTAACGCATCGGGAACTGCCCCTCCGCGCCCGTTGGCACGAAATAAACCTCACCGGCCGGAAGGTTGGCGACATCAGGTCCACCAAGGCAAAGACCGTGGCTCTTCTGCGCTTCCTGCCCACCGAGTTCGAGCCGCAGAGTGTACGTCTCGCCCTGGCAACCGAAGTCGATCTCGACCGCCTCCGCACGCGTCACGCCGAGCCGGAGTTTTTCCGCCTTCCGGCTGACCTCGTTATAATCCACCGAAAGCCCCGATGCGAGGATGATGGGATTGACGCCGTGCAGCGTCGCCCCGCGAAAACCGTACTGTTTGGCGAACGCCGTCAACGGCGCGGTGGCCGAGTACGTCGAGATGCACAGGATCAGGTCGTAGTGCGGGTAGATGTCGCGTTCGAGGCTGAGTTCTTTTCCTGCGGCGTTAACCGCCAGGTCAGGCAGGTCGAGGTTGCTGCCGCCGGTGATCTGGTAGGCGTACATCTCGCCGCCGCGCAGGTCGAGTTCATCGAGCACGCTGTTTTGTAGTCCCTGGTAAAAAGTATCGTGCGCAATGCGCTGGATCGTCAGCTTGGGGTCTTTGAGGAAGGCAAGGTCCTTCATCCCGTGGGGATCCTTGAGGTCGATCAGAATGGCAACCCGCTCTCCGGCCGTGGGGTTGAAGACCGTTCGCAGCAAGCGCGCGAGGCTGAAGGGTGGAAACGCAGACATGTCGGACGGATCGGTGGTCATCTCCGCGGCGGGCATTTCGGCGGTGGTAGGCATAAGGTGTAAGCGGTTCGTTAAACGTTGATCGACACTAAGCTAAAAGCTGATGCCGCACAAGCGGCCGACTGTCACCAGACGGACGACGGTTGCTGCGCTTCGAGTTCTGCCTGCGCCTTCTTCTCAAGCTTCGGGAAGAAGTTCAGTCCCGTGCGGTGCTCGATTTCACCGATGCTCGTCAGGTAAGGATCGAGCGCACCAGAGGCCGGAGCTTCCTGGTCGATGATGAACCCTTGCGCACGGACCCCACTCTCGTGTTGCTGGATGACGATCATGTAGAACTGCGGCGGCACCGACGCCTTGCCGCGCAGGCGCGGCAAGCGGTCTTCCGGTCCGAAAACCGGGCCGTCGACGACCCACACCTGCCCGTACCGGCCGGTGTAATTGTCGGCGATCTTGGCTTCGAGGTCTTTCCACAGGCCGGCATTGAGGCGGTGGCGTTGCGGGCAGACGTTGGACATTTTGAAGGTTTCTTCCTGCGCCGCCGCGCCGTAGCGCGTCCCGATGGCGTAGTTCGGTGCCATGTGGCCGCGGTCGTAGCCGCTCTCGCTGTAGTCGGCGGATTCCACGCGGGCGGCGGTGCGCGGGTCGGTGAAAAATCCCTGGGGCCGCTTGGGCGGGGTGACGTGGCCGTTCATGTCGAACACCCGGTAACCGACCCAGGCCGGGTCGGCCAGATCGTCGCAATACCCGACGGTATAAGCGGCGTTGTGGAGCACGCGGATCTCGTGCGGAAAGCTCGTCCGCTCGGGTTCCCCGGCCAGCAGGCTCCCCTCGCCTGCTTCGACGTGCGTCGAGACGAACGGCCGTGCGAAGTAGAGCGTCCAGATGTCCCAGAGAACCTGCGTGACCTTGATTTGCTTGTGCGCCTGCTGGGAATTGGCGATCAGCCGCCGGACCTCCGCCTTGCGCGTGCTAGGCTGGAAAAGATACCAGCCGCCGGTAAACAGCACCGACAGGCAGACCACCCCCGCGCTGGCGGCGGCGGCACGCTGTTTCCCGCCCTGTCCACCGCCGAAAAAGAAGCCGATGATCTGGATGACGATGTCCAGCGGGTTTGCCGGGGACCCCGGCTGTCGACGCGGAGGCATTCCTTCCTCGATTACTAACCGCCGGCGGCACCGTCGCCGCCTGGCTTGGTCATCTCGACGGGATCGAGTGCGGCGTTCAACTCGGCCTCGGGCAGCACCTGCTGCTCCTGGCAGATTTCGCGCACCGTTTTGCCCGTTTTGCCGCTTTCCTTGGCGATCTCCGCCGCGCGGTCGTAGCCGATGATCGGCGCGAGGCTCGTGACCATCGCCATGCTGTACTCGACGAGTTCGTTGCAGCGCGCCACGTTGGCGTCGACGCCGCGCACACACTTTTCGGTGAACACGCGCACCGCGTTGGCGAGGATGCGGGTGTTCTCCAGGAAATGATGCGCCATGACGGGCATCATCACGTTGAGTTCAAAGCTGCTGCCCGCCGCCGCCGCCCAGGTGATCGTGGCGTCGCCGCCAAACACCTGCGCGCACACCTGCATCAGCGCCTCGCACATCACCGGGTTGACCTTGCCCGGCATGATGGAACTGCCCGGCTGCGTCGCCGGAAGCGTGATTTCGCCGAAGCCGCAGCGCGGACCGCTGCTCAGCCAGCGAATGTCGTTGGCCACTTTGAAAAGGCTCGTCGCCACCGTCTTGACCAGGCTGCTGGCTTCCACCAGACCGTCCTTGGCAGACTGCGCCTCGAAATGATCGCTCGCCTCGCGGAACGTCACCCGCGTGCGCTTGCTCAGATGCCCGATGGCGATGCGCCCGAAATCCGGGTGGCAGTTCAGGCCGGTGCCCACCGCCGTGCCGCCGAGCGGCAACTCCTCGACCGCGTGTACGGCCGCCTCAATCCGCTGCTTGCCCAACTTGACCTGCCGGGCGTACCCCGCGAACTCCTGCCCGAGACGCACCGGGGTGGCGTCCATCAGGTGCGTGCGGCCGATCTTGATGATTTCCCAGAACTCACGCGACTTGGCGGAGAACGCCTCGCCGAGTTCTTCCAGCGCGGGCAGGAGTTCGTTCTGGAGCGTTTCCGCCGCCGCGACGTGCATCGCCGTGGGGATCACGTCGTTGCTCGACTGTCCCATGTTCACGTGGTCGTTGGGATGAACGGGCTTCTTCGAGCCAACGGGTTCGCCGGCGAGTTGCGAGGCGCGGTTGGCGAGCACCTCGTTGGCGTTCATGTTCGTGCTCGTCCCGGAGCCCGTCTGGAAAATGTCGATGGGAAAATGCGCGTCGAGCTTGCCGTCGATCAGCTCCTCGGCCGCTTTTTCGATGAACCCGGCCTGTTCGGCGGTGATCTTGCCGAGTTCCTGGTTGGCCTGCGCCGCGGCGGATTTCACCAGCCCGAGCGCCCGCAGGAACGAACGGCCGAACCGGTAGCCGCTGATCGGGAAATTCAGGACGGCGCGCTGCGTGGTCGCGCCGTAGAGCGCCTCGGAGGGCACGGGCAGTTCGCCCATGCTGTCTTTTTCGGTGCGAGTGGCCGGGGGAGTCATCGCGGCAAGAGGGCAGAGCCTTTCAGCGCCGCGAACGGTCGGCGGCGAGCGCGCGGCTCTTCTGGCTCTTGGCGTGCTGGCCGTTCCCGTTCTTGCCACCGGAAACCTCGCGCGAGACCGGCGCGGCGTCCTTGTGGAACACCGTAATGAACATGGGCGGGATGTTTTGCAGGAAGTACTCGCTATCCGCGCGCGGGAAAATGTCGGGCGTCGCGTGCCGGCGGAGTTCGTTGGTCACCTGGTAGATGACGAAGTCGCCGCCGGACTTCAGTGAATCGTAGGTGTTACGCAGGATCTGCTGCTTCTTACCAACCGGCATCGTGCTGAAGGGGATGCCGGAGAGCACGTAGTCGCAGTGCGTCAGGTTTTGCTTGGCCAACTCCTGCGGCAGCGTGGCGCAGTCGCCCTGGATGACCGTCACGCGCGCGTCGTCGGCAAACTGGCGCGCCAGGTCGCGGCAAAACTCCGCATCGAGTTCAAAGAGCAGGAACTTGGACTCCGAATGGGAGCGCTTGAGCATCTCGCGGGTGTGGCACCCCTCGCCAGGACCGTACTCGGCGACCACGCAAGGCCGCGCGAGATCCATTTTGTCCGAGACCCGGCGCACCATCATCGGCGAACTGGGGATGATGGATGCCACTTGCATCGGACTCTTGATAAAGCGGGCCAGGAACAGGGCAAAAGATGGCATGTTGTTGGAAGGTCGTCGGCGGGCACTCTGCCAGAACA
>CAXTOX010000052.1:16643-25881 GCA_964245885.1 uncultured Chthoniobacterales bacterium
GGGGCCGATCCTTCACGCGCCGAACATCAAGCGGCAGACCGCAACGGACACGATCACGCCCGCCAGGTCGGCGATCAGCCCGGCGGCGACCGCGTGCCGAGTGCGCCGTACCGCCACCGAGCCGAAGTACACGGCGAGCACGTAAAAGGTCGTTTCCGTGCTCCCGTAGATCGTCCCGGCGGTGCGGGCGATGGGGCTGTCCGCACCGAAGTGCGTGACGAGATCGGCGAAGAGGCCCTGCGTGCCGCTGCCGCTGAGCGGACGCATCAGCACCATCGGCAGCAGGTCGGCGGAGAAGCCGACGCGATCCAGGGCGGGACGCAGGAAGTCCGTCAACGCTTGCAGTCCCCCGCTGCCGCGCAGCATCCCGATGACCATCAGCATCGCCACGAGGAAGGGAATCACCCGCAGCGCGACCTGGAAGCCCTCCTTCGCGCCCTCGACGAATTCCTCGTAGACCTTGATCCCGCGCAGCGCGGCGTACAGCGGGAAAAACGACAGCATCAAAGGCACGGCCAGCAGCGACACCGCCCCGACCGCGCGCAACGCCGGACGCGGCGGGCCGGGCGGCACGATGATGCCGGCCGGCGGTTCGCCGACGAAGGCCGCGCGGTAGAAGACGTAAACCATGAACCCCGCGAACAGCGCGACGACCGCTGCCGCGAGCAGCCGCCGCCCGCCGGTGAGGGGCGTCAGGGCGTGGCTGGACCCTTCCGCCGCCGCCACGTCGACTGGCCCGGGCACCGGGCGTTCCGATTTTGGCGGCGCGAAAATGGGAAGTTTTTCCAGGGTTTTCGCCGCGAGGATGCCGGTCAGGCACGCGCAAGCGGTCGCCACGAGCGCGGTGCCGACGATGGCGGTGGGTTCCTTCCCGCCCGCGGCCGACATGATGGCGATGGCTCCGATGGGGATGAGCTGCACGGAACTGGTGTTGATCGCCAGAAACATGCACATGGCGTTGGTGGCCGTGCCGGGATGCGGGTTGAGCCGCTCGAGGTCGGCCATCGCGCGCAGGCCAAGCGGCGTCGCGGCGTTGCCGAGGCCGAGCATGTTGGCGGCGACGTTGAGCACCATGGAGCCCATCGCCGGATGGTCGCCGGGCACGTCGGGGAACAGGAGGCGCAGCACCGGCCGCAGAGCGCGCGAGAGCGCCTGCACCAGCCCGGCGCGCTCCGCCAAGCGCATGATCCCCAGCCACACCGACCACAATCCGATCAGAGGCAGCGCCACGACCATGACGGCGTTCCGCGCGCCATTGAACGCCTCGTTCATCACGTCGTTGAGGTGGCCGTTGCAACCGCCGATGACGACGGACACGACGACGAGCGCCAACCAGATGTAATTGAGCATCGCGCGCGGGTGGAAAAACTCTAGCGCGCCGCCACTTTGACCTCGATGGGAGGTCCCAGGAAACGCGGCTTTGTGTGCAGGACGTACAGGTCCAGGCAGGCTTTCACGTCCGCGAACCATTCGCGCGTGCGCGCCTTCAGCGACCAGCCCACCTCCACTTCCGCGGACGGAAACGCCACCGCGTCGATCCCGTTGTGCTCGGCCAGGAACACCGCCCGGTACGCGTGGAAGCGGTCCGTGATGACCGTCAGTTTGCGCTGGCCGAAGACCTCCTTCGCGCGGACCACCGAGTCGAGCGTGCGGAAGCCCGCGTCGTTGAGGGGCGTTACCAGCAGCCAGAGCATTTTCTTTTTCACCTTGCTCATGCGAGAGCGGTCATCCTGCCGCAGCGGGCGCGGTTCGGCAATGCCCGTTTAGTGCCTGTTTCAAGACTCCGCTTTGTTCATCAAGCCATCCGTTGCCAGCCAGCGCGGCTCCTTGAGCAGGGCGACGAACTGCTGCTGCGCCGGCGAGATCGCGCGGTGCCGACGGTAGAGCACCCCGAGCGGCCGCCACATGTCGAAGCTTTCCACCTCGATGGCCACGAGGCTGCCGTTGCGGGTTTCGTCGGCCACGCTCGTCTGGGGAACCAGCGAGATGCCGTTCTCGATCTCCACCGCGCGCTTGACCGTCTCGATGTTGTCGAACTCCATGGCGTGCTCGATCTTGACGCCCTGTTCGCGCAACAGGCGGTCGATCACCTTGCGGGTCGGCAGGTCAGGCTCGAACGAAATGAACTTCTCCCCCGCGAGGTCGCGCAGGCGGACCCGTTTGCGTTCGGCCAACGGGTGGTCCGGGTGGCAGATGAGCACCAGCTTATCGCGCCAGAAATCCTCGATGACCAACCCCGTCCGCTTGGCCGGGAACGCCACCAGGCCGAGGTCGGCGTTGCCTTCGAGCACCTCACCGTAAACCTGTGCCGAACGCCGGTAATCGACCTTCGTTTCCACGTCGGGGTACAGCGTGCGAAACTTCTTCAGGAACGGCGGCAGCTCGTGCAGGCCGATGCTGTAGATCGTGGCGATTTTCAACTCGCCCGCCACGACGTTTTGCAGTTCGCGAATGCGGCTGCCGAGGTTCTCGAAGGTGTGCAGGATTTCCTTGCTAGCCTGGAGGAACGCCCGGCCCTCCTGGGTGACCGAGAAATTCTTCTTGCCGCGCTCGATCAGGCTGACGTGGAAATGGCGTTCCAGCGCGCGGATCTGTTGACTGACCGCGCTTTGCGTGATCGAGTTAAGCGACGCCGCGCGTGAGAAGCTGGCGGTCTCGACGAGGTCGCAGAAGACTTTGAACGTCTCGATTTGCATGGGGACGCGCGAAGGTAAGGAAAACTAATCAGCCGGTCAACGGATTGCAATTTCTGGTAGTGGTACATTTGGCAAGTTCCCAGCCCCGGCAGGGGCGTCAGAGTGCAGCCCACGGCATGAGCCGTGGGAAAACGATCATCCGTGAGCCTGGCCTCGGCAGTGGCGGCAGAAAGGACGCCCTCGTTCCCGGGACCCACCCGGCCGGTTTTCTGCCGCCCCTGCCGGGGCGGACCCGTTTTTTGTTCTCTTCCCACGGCTCACGCCGTGGGCTAATTTCTTGCGTCTCTGCCGGGGCTGCCAAGACATCAAACTATACCACCACCCAATTTCTCTAATGGATCGACTGGAACAACGCCTCGCCACCGTGTTGGAGAACGTCGCCGCCGCCGCACGCAAATCGGGCCGATCGCCGGAGGCGGTCGAACTCGTCGCCGTCTCGAAGACCCACGATCCCGACACGATCCGCGAGGCGACCGAAGCCGGGCAGTTGGTCTTTGGCGAGAGCCGGGTGCAGGAGGCCAGGGCCAAGATTCCGCTGCTCGCCTCGCGTTTACGGTGGCACTTCATCGGGCATTTGCAGAAGAACAAAATCCGCGCGGCCCTGCCGTTTTTCGAGTTGTTCCACAGCGTCGATTCCTTGGAGTTGGCGCAGCAGTTCCAACGGATCGCGGACAAGGAAGGACAGCGTCCGAAGGTGCTGCTGGAGGTGAACGTCGCCGGAGAGGCGACGAAGTTCGGCTTCAAGCCCGAGGCGCTCGAAGCGCAGATGGAGGAGATCGTCGCGCTGAACCGCCTGGAAGTCGCCGGCCTGATGGCGATGGCCCCGTTCGCGCCGGAAGCGGAACTTTCCCGGCCGTACTTTCGTCAGCTCCGGGAACTCCGCGACCGCCTGGAGCGCGATGCGGGCGTGGGCCTGCCGCAATTGTCCATGGGGATGAGCGGTGACTACGCGGTGGCGGTGGAGGAAGGCGCGACCCTGGTGCGAGTCGGTAGCGCGATCTTCGGCACGCGCGCCGGGAAGCGGTGGACGCCCACGAGCGAGGCGGACGTTTGACCCTGTGTTCGCGGCCCGCAGAAATTATCCGCAGATTGAAGAGGAGGGAGAAGAAATTTTTCCCTGCTCTTAATCTGCGTAATCTGTGGCTAAACTCCGAGAATGGTCCGCACCCTCTTCAAGCCCCCGCGACGCCAGCGAAGTATTCGGTCCTCACCCACTGCAAGGCTTCGTCCCGGCCCGCGAACGCACCTTCCAGTTGGCGGATCTGCGCGGCTTCGAGGATTTCGCCGATCTTCGGTCCGGGCGTGAGTCCCAGCGTGATCAGATCGTGCCCGTTCACGAACGGCTTCGGGATCAGCGGTTCATGCGCGAACTCGTCCTGTTTCGCGCGCAGAAAATGGTAGTTGTCGACGAACCCGTGGCTGCCCAGACAATCGACGCGGTGCAGCTCCATTTCGTCCTCGAAAGTCGACCGCGCCATGAAACGCTTGAGCTTGGCCACCCGCATGTTCGGGACATCCTTGAAGGCCATGTGGAAACGCACGGCTTCCACGGTCGCGTCGATCTCCGCCCGGGAAAAACGCAGCCGCTCCATGACGGTCAGCGCCATGTCCGCGCCGACGTGTTCGTGGCCGTTAAACCGGACCCGCCCATCCGGGTCGACCTTGGCCGTCGGCGGCTTGCCGATGTCGTGGAGCAGCACGCTGAAAACCAACGGGGCGCTCACCTCTTCAGGCAACAGCGAGAGCATGAGCCGGGTGTGTACGAACACATCCCCCTCGGGATGAAACTGCGGCGGCTGCTCGCAGCCTTTGCAGGCGTCGAGTTCCGGCAGGATGACCTTCAGCAAGCCGCTGGCATCCAACAGATCGAACCCCTGCACACGGGTCGGCGCGCGGAAGATCTTCACCAACTCGTCACGGATACGTTCGGCGCTGACGACGCCGATCTCCCCGGCATGCGCCCGGACGGCTGCCCACGTCTCCGGCTCGACCTCAAACCCGAGCGCCGCGGCGAACCGCGCCGCGCGCAGCAACCGCAACCGATCCTCCCGGAACCGCGCATCCGCCTCGCCGATGGCGCGCAGCCGGCCCGCGGCGAGGTCCGCCTGGCCGCCCACGTAGTCGATCACCCGGTCGGCCACCGGATCATAGAACATGCCGTTGATCGTGAAGTCGCGCCGCTCGGCGTCGCCTTGCGGCGTGGTGAAGCTCACGTCCACCGGACGGCGGCCGTCGATGTACGCGCCGTCGGCGCGGAAGCTCGCCACCTCGAACTGCCAGCCGCTCTCGCGCACGGCGATCACCCCGAAGTGCGCGCCGATCGCCAGCGTGCGCGGGAAAAGCGCCTGCACCTGCTCGGGCCGGGCATCGGTGGCGATGTCGAAATCCTTCGGCGCGACGCCGCGCAAGGCGTCGCGCACGCAGCCGCCGGCGAAGTAGGCGAGGTGGCCGGCGCGCTGCAAACGAGCGGCGACGGCGCGGGCGGCGGGTTCCATTTCCATGGTTGGAAGGCGGCACTTTAGCACAGGATGCCCGGCGCGCGGCGCGCAAAAGATCGAACAACGTGGCATCCCGAGCGTCCATCCCGTGAGCACTTGGTCCGCGAACACCAGGGATTGTTGTTTTCAATCTACGGGACGCCCGACTACACTAGCTGCACCTCAACGATGGACCTCACGGGCACCACCAACCGCTTCCAGCACTACGAACTGCTGCGGCGCGACGACGGCTCGCCCTGGGAGTTGGGCCGCGGCACGATGGGCGTCACGTACAAGGCCTTTGACGTGAACCTGCGCTGCGAGGTCGCGCTCAAGGTCGTCAACCCGGCGTTGATCCACCATCCCAACGCCCGCGAACGTTTCATCCGGGAAGCCCGCGCCGCCGCGCGGCTGCGCCACCGCAACATCGCGACCGTGTACCACCTCGGCAACGATGGCGAACGGTTCTTCTACGCGATGGAGTTCATCGACGGCGAGACGCTCGACGCGCTCGTCCGCCGACAAGGACCACTGGCACCGGACGCCGCGTTGCGCGTGTTGCTGCAAGTGGCCCGCGCGCTGGCCGCGGCCGCTCGCCAGGGGGTGATCCACCGAGACATCAAGCCGGGCAACCTCATGGTCGTCCACGAGGACGACGACGATCACCGGGTGGTCAAGTTGATCGACTTCGGGCTAGCGCGGGCGAGTTCCACCGACGACGACGCGGGCAACTTGACCGCCAACGGCTTCGTCGGCACGCCGGTCTATTCCAGCCCCGAGCAGATGGCCGAGAAGCCGGCGGACGCCCGCTCGGACATTTACAGCCTTGGCGTCACCGCGTGGTTCCTGGTCGCGGGCAAGCCGCCCTTCAACGGCACGGTCGCTTCCATCTTCCAGCAGCACGCCACCAAGCCGCCGCCCTGGGAGGCGCTGCCCGCCGCCGTGCCTGCTCCGCTCCGGGCCTTGCTCGCGCGGATGCTGGAGAAAAATCCGGCCCGCCGACCACAGAGCGCCGTGGAATTGCGCCGGGAAATCGACGCCTGCCGTGAACGCCTCGGGGCCGTGACCCCTCCCGTCAACCCGCCTCCAGCGGTCGCCGCAGGGGCGGACGTGCAGGTGGCGGCGCCGTCCAAGGAATCGGCCGCGCCGGGCAAGCCGAAGCCGGCGGTCGTGCTCCCGCGCGAAATCGGCCCCGGGATGATCCTCAAGGGCCGCTACGAGTTGTTGCGGCTGATTGGCGAGGGCAATAGCGGCCAGGTTTTCCAGATCCGGGACCGCGCCGTGAACGACGAAACCCGCGTGCTCAAGGTCTTCCGCCCGGAGCTGACGGACAACACCTCCAAGCGCGAGATCGTGGCCGAGGAAGTCCGCCTGATCCACGCCGCGCCCCACGCCAACCTGATCCGGCTGCACACGTTTGAACGCCTGGGCTCGCGAGCGTTGGATTTTCTCGTGGAGGAGTGGCTGCGCGGGTTCACCCTGTTGGACCTCCTCGCCTTGCGGGGGGGCGCGCTGCCGGTGGCGGAGGCGCTCCAGATTCTTTCTCAGGCTGCCGCCGCGGTGGACCACGCGGTCGGCCGGGACCTCGACCGGCTCGACCTGGCTCTGCACCAGCTCCACGTGCATTTTCCGATGGCACCCGCCGCCGTTCAAGACGAGTCGGCGGCGCGCGACCTCATGGTCCGGCCGATGGCGGACTGGCCGGAGTGGACGCTGAAGATCAATCCTCTCGGCGCGATCCACGGTGGGCTGGAATCCTCGACCTGGGCCGGGGAACTCACGCACCTGCCGGGGGCGACCCCGGCCCTGGGGCGCGACCTGCGGCTCGACGATCAACCCGCCACCTCGGGCGCGAGTTATCTGCGCGGATTGGCCCGCACGGTGTACGAGACCCTGGGCGGCGCGCCGGGCACCCCTGAAACGGCGCAGGACAAAAGGTCGAAGGGAGGTTCGCTGCCGGCCGTCGGTGAGGAGGCCAACGCCGTGCTGCAACGCGCCATGTCCGAGGGGCCGGGCGGTTACACGAACTGCCGGGAGTTCTACACCGCGCTGGCGTCCGCGACAGGGAACCGCTTGCTGCCGGTTCGCACCGAGCCTCCGGCGCGCCTACCCACATTGGCCGCCGTCCCGGTGATCCGGAACCGGAACGGCGCAGGTGCAGGAGTGACGACGCCCGGGTTGAACCTGCCCGGCCAACCAGAACCCGAGGCCAGTTCGCACGAAGCGAGCGTGGCAAACCTTCTCGGCGGGTCGGACGCGGGCGTGGACCGGGCTTCGTTCGCCGGGAAAAGCAGCGTCTGGGAACGGTTGACACTCGTTTCCGCCGGAGGACAGCGCGACTGCAGTTGGCTGCCCACGCTGGCCGTCGCGGGAGTTTTGGCGCTGGGGTTTGCCGCGGTGGTGGTCGCGGCGGTTACCCATCGTCACCCGCACCCGAACGCGGTCGCCGCGCACTCCGGGAACGTGTCTCCCGTGCACCCGGTCGCCACGCCCCGCGCGACGGTCGCGGCCACTCCGACCAGCGTGAAGTCGTCGCCCATGGCGCAGACGGTCTCGAACGACGTGCCGGTCCGGCCGGTTTCGACCCTAAGCCCGGCGGCGGACGTTTCCACGCCGGCGGAGCTGCCCGCGGCCACGCCGCCCCCGTTGTCGCCGCCCCCGCCCCCGCACAGCAGCACGATCAAGGTCCGTGTGGAGACGCGTCCGAGCGGCGCGGAAATCCGGATGTCCGGCAAGCTGCTCGGCACGACGCCGCTGGAAATCTCTCTCCCGCCGGGCGACCACGCGCTCAGCGCGCGCTACCGTAATTGGACGGAGGTTCGCCACACTCTGCACCTCGACGCCGATCAACTGACCGCGTTGGAGGAAGTTCGCATGGCTCCCCCGACGACGATGGTTCCACCCGTGGAGAACGCCCCTTCGCCCAACGGCAAGAAACATCCGGCAGCCGCCGCGACGCCGCGACGTGACAGTCCGCGTCCGGCATCCACTCCGACCGGTGGCGCGCTCATTTATTTCCCCACCCCGCCAGCCAGCGCCCAGCCGTCCGTCCGTGGCCCGGAACCGTTCCTGGTGCCGCCGACGCCGGCCAAACGCGGCCGGCCGAACCTGACCCCGTTTGATCCCGACGGCACGTCGGACCCCGCGCCACGCCGCCGGCTACCGGAACCGCAGCCGTTGCACTCGGACGCGGACGAGGATTAGGACGCGGGTTTCCTCCCGGGACGCTTTCTCGTGGAAGGAAGTTGCCGCTCCGCGGCTTCTTGCGTAGCCTCCCCGGCCGTCGGCCCATCGGGCGGGCCATTCCCATTTCTTTCGTATGATCGTAGTCATCAAACCGCATACCCCGCAGGCCCAGATCGACGAGGTGATCTCCGAGGTCGAAAAACTCGGCTACACCGCGCATCCGATTTCGGGCGAGCGGCAGACCGTGGTGGCCGCCATCGGAGACGAGACCACCCACCAGCCGCTCGAAAGCCTCAACGCCCTGCCGCAGGTCGAACGCGTTCTCCCCGTCCAGAAGCGTTACAAACTTGCCAGCCGCGAATCGCACCCGCACCCGACGGTCATCGACGTGGACGGCGTGCCGGTCGGCGGCGCGGGCTTCGTGGTGATGGCCGGGCCGTGTTCCGTGGAGAGCGAGGAACAGCTCCTCACCACCGCCCGCGCAGTCAAGGCGGCTGGGGCGACGATCCTGCGCGGCGGCGCGTTCAAGCCGCGCACCTCGCCCTACGAGTTCCAGGGATTGGGCAAGGAAGGTCTCCGCCTCCTCAAACTGGTGAAAGAGGAAACCGGCCTGAAGATCATCACCGAACTGCTCAGCGAACACGACACGGACGCCGTGGCCGAAGTGGCCGATGTCCTCCAGATCGGCGCGCGCAACGCGCAAAACTTCCGCCTCCTCGTGGCGGCGGCGCGCACCGGCAAGCCGATCCTGCTCAAGCGCGGCTTGAGCCAGCGCATCGAGGAATGGTTGTTAGGCGCGGAGTACATCCTCAGCAGCGGGAATCCGAAAGTCATGCTCTGCGAACGCGGCATCCGCACCTTCGAGACCTACACCCGCAA
>CAXTOX010000053.1:0-6962 GCA_964245885.1 uncultured Chthoniobacterales bacterium
TCATCGCCACCCACAATCTGCGCCTCAAACACTCAACACAGGCTTAAACACTACCGACGGATGCACTGGGAAATATCAACTACCCGTCGGACTGCGTGCGCACTCCCGCCCCGGGTGACGGCGCCCCGCTGGTGTTCGCCTTCGCCGCGTTCGACGACGGTCCGCAGCGCATCAACGGATATTTCAAGCTGACCCCGCCGAATCTCAGCGCGCCGGCCTGGTCGACCAAGCCTTGGACGAGCAAGTCCGCCCCCGGCGACTACGGCCAGGTGGATGCTCGGTACAACGGCCAGGCGGTGTGTGCGTTCACCGACGGCAGCGTGCGGTCGCTCTCCATCAATGACCTGCGCGACATGCGGCTGTGGTCCCGCAACGCCGCCAGCCAGAACAATTCCAATTACACCCTTCCCAACGCCGGTGGCAGCGGCGGCCGGCTGTAAAGCGGCGCGCCCCTTTCCCATCTTTTCATCACCCCTGCATCTCCCAAGTTTACTCGATCCGCGCTTCGCTTGGAAAAAATCCCGCTTCGCCGCGCTGCTGTGCGCGGGCGGCCTGCTCGGGACCCACCCGAAACCGGCTCGCGCCGAGTTCCTTTTCAACAGTTTCCTGACGCCGTCGTTTTCCACGCAGTACAGCGCCTGGGACGTGTTCTACACGCCCTATCAGTACGCTGACTATCCCGACTACGCCGCGCCCTACGGGACGTACGGACCCGCGCCAGCGGGCTACACGATCCCGCCGAACGCGAATCCCACCAACCCCTCCACGTGTTGGGACACGCGCAACGCCACCATCACCCAGACGGGGACCAGCAGCGCGTTTATCATCGGCCCCGGGGTGTCTGGCTCGGGGAACATTTACAGTTTCGCCGCGCCCACGAGTTATGTGTTGAACAACACCGTTTCGTCCGCGCTCGGCACGGTTTGCTTCCAGTTCCAGACCGACGGCACCCTGCTGAATTTCTCCTCGATCCAACTGCAATACACCAACGGGTCGGGCAACGTCGTCAGCCTCGCCCCGCAGGACATCCTGCGCGAATACCGCACGAGCGGTTCGTCCTTCGGCGGCATCGCCAACCGGAGCGCCGTGCAGTGGAACCTGACCGGCCTGGGCATCACTTCCTACAAGATCGTGTACAGCGCCGCTTCCTCCAGCAACAGCTTCCAACTGGCGTCCCTCGACACCGCTGCGACCTACGGCGACATCCTCCCGGCGAAGCGGGATTGGACCGCGGCCGGCGGTGGCACGTGGGGCAACGGGGCCAACCGGCAGCAGGGCAGCACGTCGAACGAGAACGGCAACGTGCGCTTCGACAACACCGCCGCCGCCCTGCCGGTCCTCGACGCCAACCACACGGTGGGCGAACTGCGTTTCGACACGCCCGCCGTCACGATCAATTCGCCCGGCGGCTACACGCTCACGGCCAACACCGGGATCACCACCACGGGGGCCGCCACGGGTTTCTACGCTATCAACTCGAACTACCGGCTCGGCGCGTTCAACCTCTTCGATGTCGAGGCGGGCAGCGTGCAGTTGAACGGGGTGGTATCCGGTGCATACGGTTTCGAGAAGGACGGCGCGGGCAGCCTGACGCTCTCGAACAACAACACATTCACGGGGGCCGTGACGGTCGGCGGCGGCACGTTGCGGATGAGCGGGGCGAACGCGTACACCGGCAGCACCTCGGTGGTGCAGGGCACGCTGGTCGTCGGCGCGGACGCGCTCGTGAATGCGAACGGACCGCTGGGGAACGCCTCGTCGAACATTGCGCTGGGCGCGGACAGTTCCACGTTCCAGTTCGTCGGGGCGTCCAGCGCCGCGCTGGTTATCGACGGCAACCACACGGTGGCGCGCAACGTCGATCTGGCCAACGGCAACTACCAGAAGAGCCTGGTGGCGGTCAACACGAGCGCCGCCGTCGAGGCGACCTACGCGGGCACCATCAACTTCAACACTTCGGCCGACAACGTGCACCTCACTGCCACCGCCGCGACGGACAAGCTGACCTTCAGCGGCGCGATGTCGGGCGGGGCCGCGGCCGGCACGGTGACGGTGGACGGAGCGGGGGTCGTCGTGTTCTCCGGCGCGGCCAAGACGTACGCGAACGCCACGGCGGTCAGCGCCGGGATGCTCCAGATCGCCAGCGGCACGTCGTTCACGGGGGCGGGCGCGATGACCGTCAACAACAGCGCGTCCCTGCGCGTGGACGGCACGCTCGGCGGCAACGGCACGCTGGCGCTCAACGCCGGCGTGCTGACCGGCAGCGGGACCGTGGGCCGGACGTTCGCCGTGGGGACGGGCGCGACGCTCGCGCCCGGCAACGGCGTGGGCACGCTCAGCACCGCCGGCGAGACCTGGACGGCCGGGGGAACGTACCAGTGGGAACTCAACTCCACCGCCGCCGGGGGCAGCGGGGTGAACCCGGGGCAGGACCTCGTCAGCCTCAACGGCGGCCTGAGCCTGACGGCCAGCGCGGCGAACCGCTTCACGCTGCAACTGCGCACGTTGACGGTCGCGGGCACGGCCGGGATGCTCGCCGGGTTCAACCCGGCCGCTAATTACGCTTGGCGAATCGCCACGACCAGCGGCGGCGTCACCGGGTTCGACCCGGCGGAGTTCACGGTGGACCGCAGCGGCTTCGGCAACGCGGCGGCGGGAACGTTCAGCGTCAGCCAAGTCGGCAATGACCTCTACTTGAACTACGCGCCGGTGCCCGAGCCTTCGACCTGGTTCGTGCTCCGTGCCGGGATGCTCGCCGTCGTGTTGGCGCGGCGCTTTCGTACGTGCACCTGACGCGGCGGCCGGGCAGCGCGGGGAAAATTCCCAGGTGACTTCCCGTGCGGAGCGGTTCACATTGTCGGCCCCGAAACACGCCCGATCGTTTATGAGCCGCTACCGTACCCATTCCTGCGACCAACTCCGCCCCGCCGACGTGGGCACCACCGCCACGCTCGCCGGCTGGGTCGATTCGCGCCGGGACCACGGCGGGGTTATCTTCATCGACCTGCGCGACCGCGCGGGCATCACGCAGGTGGTCTTCCGCCCGGAGGAAAACGCCGCCGTCGCGGGCCAGTCCCACTCGTTGCGCGCCGAGGACGTAATCACCGTCACCGGCAAGGTCTCCCCGCGTCTCGCCGGCAAGGAGAACGCCGCGCTGCCCACCGGCCAGATCGAACTCGTCGCCGACTCGCTGACCGTCCTCAACAAGGCCGACGTGCCCCCCTTCCCGCTCGACGAGGAAGTCGTCAACGAGGACATGCGCCTAGTTCACCGCTACCTCGACCTGCGCCGGCCGCGTTTGCAGCGCAACCTCAAACAGCGTCACCGCATCGTCAAAGCCGTGCGCGACTACTTGGACGACGCCGGGTTCCTCGAAATCGAGACGCCGGTGCTCTCCAAGAGCACGCCCGAGGGCGCGCGTGACTTCCTCGTGCCCTCTCGCCTGCAACCGGGTGGATTCTACGCGCTGCCGCAGGCCCCGCAGCAGTACAAGCAGCTCCTCATGGTGGCGGGCCTGGAGAAATACTTCCAGATCGCCAAGTGTTTCCGCGACGAGGACCTGCGCGCCGACCGCCAGCCGGAGTTCACGCAAATCGACATCGAGGCGAGCTTCGTCGAGCGCGAGGACATCATCACGCTGGTCGAGGGCATGCTGAAGCAGGTCTTCCAACGGGCCATCGGCGTGGACGTGCCCATCCCTTTCCCGCGTCTGACGTACGCCGAGGCCATGGACCGCTACGGCAGCGACAAGCCCGATACGCGCTTCGGCGTGGAACTCAAAGACCTCGGCGACGTGTTCGCCGGGACCTCGTTCAAGGTGTTCCGCGGCGCGCTGGACAACGGCGGCGTGGTGAAGGCGATCAACGCGAAGGGCTTCGCCGGGATCACCACCGGCCAGATCGAAGAACTGACCCGCACCGCGCAGTCCTACGGCGCGAAGGGATTGGCCTTCATCAAAATCGAGAACGGCGAGTGGAAGTCGCCCATCGTCAAGTTCTTCAGCGACGCCGAAAAAGCGGCGCTCACCGAGCGCCTCGCCATCGAGGAGGGCGATCTCATCCTCTTCGGCGCGGACAAAAAGGAAACCGCCTGCGAAGTGCTCGGCCGCATCCGCCTGCGCGTGGCCGAAATCCTCAAGCTCACTGCCGGCCTCAACGTCTGGAACCTCCTGTGGGTGCTCGACTTCCCGCTGCTGGCGTACAACGCCGAGGAAGCGAAATGGGATGCCGTCCACCATCCCTTTACCCGTCCGCTGCCCGAGGACGTGGGGCTGCTGGAGAACAGCGCGGACTACGGCCGGGCGCGCGCGGACGCGTACGACGTGGTGCTCAACGGCGTCGAGATCGGCGGCGGTTCCATCCGGATTCACGAGGCGGCCTTGCAGGCGAGGACCTTCGGCATCCTCGGGGTCAACGACGAGCAGCAGGCCGAGATGTTCGGGCACATCCTGAAGGCGTTCAGCTTCGGCGCGCCGCCGCACGGCGGGATCGCGTTCGGGTTGGACCGGCTGGTGATGCTGTTGTGCAGGGAGGATTCCATCCGCGAGGTCATCGCGTTCCCCAAGAACAACCGCGGGCAGGACCTGATGAGCCATTCGCCCGCCGGGGTCGAGCCGCGGCAGTTGCGCGACCTGCACATCCAGACCGTCGCCAAGGCCGCGCCGGCGTCCTAGCGAGGGACTTTTGTCTGCACGATGGTGTAGCCCAGGTAAGCCATCGCGAAGGCCAGTACGACCATGACCGCGCCCAGGACCCGGCTGATCCGCCGGGTCCGCAGGATGTAGACCCCCGCCGCGAGCGACACTAACCCGAAGACGAACACAGTCCCGAACAACTCGAAGATCGTACGGGTAAACTCCGCGCTCCCACTCCAGTGCGAGCGGCTGCCGGGCTCGCCGTTCCGCAGGATGAGCTGGTGGATGACGTAAGCGATGTACACGATGCCCGCGCTCAAGCCCACGCCGAGCACGACGAGCAGCCAGCCCCGGGCGGGATGCACCGGAGGACGGGAAAGCGGATCGGGAACGAGCGGGCGCGGCGGGTAGTCCATCCGGCTTCCATATCCTACCCGCGCCCACCCACAACCCAATTTCCCTTTTGCACGACTTGCGCTAATTTCTGCGGAAATCCCCGATGGGTTCCCGCCGCCGTTTTCTTTTTTCCCTGCTTTTCATGGTTGCCCGTCCGCATTTTCCGGCCCGGTTGCTGGCGGCGCTGCTCCTGGCCGGAGCGTGCTGCCTGCCCGGACGCGAGGTGCTCGCCCAGGGCAACAGCCTGTTTCCCAAGGGTGCCCCCAACCGCAGCCTGCCCCAGGCCACGCCGCTGCCGCGCGGGGCGTTGACCCCCCGCACCTCGCAGACCGCCCCGTCGGGCGCGCGCCGCCGGCCGGCTCCCCCGCCCCGGCCCGACACCGTCGCGCTGCCGTACAACCTCGTGTGGTTCGATTCGCAGAATAAGCTGGCGAGCCTGTTCGCGGGCGTCAGCGCCAAGGTCGCGGAGAAAAAGGCCGACGGACCCAGCGAAACTTGGACGGTCAACGAACTCATCGCGCCCAATTTGCGAACCTCGTTTTTCACGTTTCAACAGGGCATGCTCATCGGCCTAGAGTTCGACTACGGGCAGGACGCGTGGGACACCGCCAAGTACAACGCGGTCATGGGGGATTTTCGCCGGCTGCTGGAGACCAAGTGCGAAACGCCGGGCGAGATCATCAGCCGCAAGAGCGACCAGGTGCCCAACAGCACCGTCAAGGAGACGCTCATGGGCTACCAGTGGGTGCGCGGGGACACGATTGTGCAGCTTTTCTACTACGCAGCCGAGGACACGGTGAAGGCGTTGAATTTTCGCAGCATCAGCGTGCATTACCGCTACCGCGATCCGTTCGGGCCGCTGCCCGGCGCGGAACAACCGACACCCGCGCCCGCGGCACCGCCACAGCCGGGCGGGCAAACGGCGTCGGTCACCGTGACGCCGGCCGGGCCGGATAATGCGCCGGGCGGTACGCTGCCCCAGCCCGACAACATGCCTCCCGCCGCGACGCCCGCGCCGACGGCCGTTCCGTCGCCCGGCTCGGCACCCGCCCCGGACACCGCCGTACCGTCCCCGGTCGCTACCCCCGGCACGCCGGACGGGCAGTTGCCCGGCCCCGAGCCGGTCGAAACGGCGGACGAAGGCGATGCGGCGGCTGCCATGGTCGCCACGCCGTCTCCGACCCCAGACGCGAGTCCCACTGCTACCCCGACCGCTACGCCAACGCCGAGCGCATCCCCGGCTCCCACCCCGAAGCCAACGCCCAAGAAGTCGTCCGGCCGGAAAAAGAAAAGCTAGGTGGCGGAGGCGCGTCTGGCAGGTGCTGTGCCCCTCGGAGACCGCCGCTCACCTGCTTTGGAAAGGCATCCGGTCCTCACCCACCCTCCGCCTTTGACGGAGGCGGCTACTCATCCTCTTCCACGGGTTCCGGCCGTGGATGAGCGATGCGCCACGCCACGAACGCTCCGACGACCAATCCCGCCAGCAGGACCGCGCCGCCCGCTGTGAAAAGCTGCTCGATACGCCGTGCGTCCCGTTCCTCCTGCCCGACGGTTCTCAGCACCGCGCCCGCCAGCAGCAGGGTCAACCCCGGCGTGGAAGGCAGCAGCACGAAGATCCAACCCAAGGTTCTGGTCATGGCTCGTCAGTACACTCTCGTCGTCGGAGATGCCACTGCGGTTGCTGACCGCGATTTTTGTAGCGCAATGTCTTACTTTGTCGTAGCGTATCATGGCATTGCCATTCTTATCCATGGAAGACGCGGACCGATCCTCTTCGTCCACGCTCCGTTGTCCTCATCTTGTGGCGGCGGTTTGCGCCCTGGCAATGGCGGCGGTCTTTCTGGGTGGCGTGCAGGTCTCCGTGCGCTGGCGGTTGCCGAAGATGCTGCCGTTCTACGCGGCGCACGCGGTTCCGCTCAAGATCAACGGCAAC
>CAXTOX010000053.1:6972-25470 GCA_964245885.1 uncultured Chthoniobacterales bacterium
CTGGGCGGCGGGTGCCCGCGCTGGAACATCCACGCCGCCTTCCGCGCGCCGGGCGAACTGCCGGTCTACGGCAGTTCGGAGTTGGACCACTGGGCCGTCAACCGGGCGGACGCCTTCTTCCGCCATCGGCCCACCGGCTTTGCGGTTTTCGCGGTGGGGCGCGGGGGTGGCAGTTGCCTATCGATCCTGCAAAAGCTGGCGGCAGCCGGGACGGCGGCGCGCGGCAAGCGGGTGGTGATTTTTCTCTCGCCCGCCTGGTTCGTGGAGAACGAGGTTGAGGCGGCGGGGCTGGACGCCGACCTGGGTGTCTCGCAGGTGGGCGCGTGGATTTTTGAGAGCGAACTGAGTCCACCGCTCCGGACTGCCATCGCCACGCGGATGCGGGACTTCCCGGGCAAGGTGCGAAACCAGGCGCTGCTCGACGACGCCTTGCGCTGTCTCGCCAGACCGACCGCCTCCCGTCGGCTCGGCTTCGCGTTGCTCGCCCCTCTCGGCCGCTTCCAGAACGCCCTGCTCGGTTCGCTCGAATCCTGCGCGGTCCTGTGGCAGGCCGTCGTTCCCCAACGCCGGTGGCGTCGGGAAGGCAAGCGCGACCAGACGCCACCGCCCGTCACCGGTGGACAGATCGACTGGCAACAGCTCGAAACGGAAGCCGATGGCCCGTCCCTGAACAACGACGAGGCTGACCGGGCGAACGTCCGCATCCGCGACATGGCCGGCCCCCGCCAGACGCCTCCCGCGTCGATGGGCGCGGAGGACCGAACGTTTGTCGACCGACTAACGAGTTCCCGGGAGTTCGATGACCTCGCGCTACTCATCCGGGTGCTCAAGGAGATGAAGATGGAAGCGTATTTCATCGGCCAGCCGCTCAACGGCCCCTTCCGTGACCGGTTGCAGATCAGCGCGGCTGCCCGGCGGGTTTATTACCTGCGGGTGGAGGCGGTGCTACGGGCCGGGGGCTATCCGTGGCACGACTTCTCGGAGCACGAGCAGGACGCCGCCTTTTTTTCCGACGCGGAGCATCCGAGCGCGGAGGCGTGGCTTTTCTACGACCAAGCGATCGACCGGTTTTATTCGGGCGGGAAGGATTAGAGCGGTTTCATTTAGAGATGTGGTCGCGGCGCTGTGTCGCCGCGTCTGGTTCTGGAAGGAACGTCTCCACCAGCGCAGACGCGGCGACACAGCGCCGCGACCACATCGGAAAAGAGCCACCCCTTTACTGAAACTGCTCTAGCACGATTGTCTCTCCTTGAAAGTGGGTGGGAGAGCTTCTGAACAGGCCGCTTGCGGCCGGTCGTCTCCGACAGGTGGGGATGCCTCTCCGAGGCAGTCCCCTCATTTTTCTGGAAGGCAGGTCGATGGACGTTCCCTTCCAGAGGAATCTACGGACGGCTCGGAGAGCCGTCCCTACCCGTCGGTTTGGAAGCCTGCGGCGCTACAACGCCCGCTCTTCCGTGTAGGTCGGGTACTTGGCCTTCAACTCCTCGCTGGCCTTCCTGGCGTCGTCGGGCCGGCCCGCCTTGTCGAACGCCTCCGCCGCCCGCGCGAGCGCCACCGGCGTGATGTCCTTGTCGTCGTAGAGCACCGCGATGGAGCGATAGGTTTTGGCTGCGTCGTCGTACTTGCCCTGCGCGAACAGCAGCTTGCCGCCGAGCAAGCGCGCCTTGGCGTTGAGGCTGCCCTCGGGTTGGGATTGGAGCGTCTCGTCCACGGTTTTCTGCGCGTCGTCGAAACGCCGCAGCGCGACCTGCGCCTGCCCCTGCACCAACAGCCCCAGCGCCCGCTCGCGCGGCTCGGGCGAAATCCCCGCCAGGTACTTCTGGCTGGCCTCCAGCGCGCCTTCCCACTTCTCCAGGTAAACCCGCGCGCGGGCCAGCATCAGCCACGCTTCCGAATTGCCTTTGCCCAGGCTCGCGGTCGCGCCGGCCAGATGCCCCTCGGCTGCCTGGTAATCCTTCTCGTCGTACTCCTGCTCGCCCAGCCACAGCAGGATCGTGGGCGGCACGTCGGGGGAGCCTTTCGCCTTCTGGTAAGCGGCGACCTCCGCCGTCAGTTTCGCGCGGTCCTTGAGCTGGTATTCGCAGAGGACCACCATCAGCGCCGATTTCGACCCGTACTCCTTCGGGTCAACCGACCGAGCGGCGACGAACTCCGCCAGGGCCGTCGAGTAATCCTTGCTGTCCTCGTAGGCGGCGCGGCCGATGGAGAAATGCGCCAGCCCGGCCACCTCGGTTTTCGGATAATCCTTGAGCAGCGTGCGGAACGCCTCGGCCATGCCGCGGTTGTCCTTTTGCTGGCCGAGGATGAGGGCCTTGTGTTCGAGGGCGAACTCGCGCTCCTTGGCGTCTTTGTGGTCGTTGATGACCTCGTTGAAGTCCGCCAGCGCGCTCGGGTAATTCTGGAGCTTCTCGTACGCCCCCGCGCGTTGCACGAGCGCCTTGGCCGAGAGCGGGCTTTCCGGGTAGGCGCGCAGGAACTTGCTGAACGCCGCCACCGTCTGCTCCGGCTTGCCAGCCTGCGTGTAGCAGTAGCCCAGCCGGTAGGCCGCCTCGGCCCGGTACTTGGCGGGCAGGTTGGCGGAACCGTCCAGCGCGCCGTACGCCAGCGCGGCCCCCGTGTAGTCGCCGCCCTTGAAGAGCGTGTCGGCCTTCATCAGCCGGACCCCGTCGATCTTGACCGGTTCCGCCCCGGAACCCAGGAACCCGTCGGCTTCCTTGACAAAGTTCGCGTCGCTGGCCGCGTAGAGGCTGATGAGGCGCTGGTAACGCGCCTCGGGCACCTGCGGACTGCGCGGGAACCCGCCGAGAATCTCGTCGTAGATCGCGCGCGCCTCGGCTTGCTTGCCGAGCTGGCGCTGGGAATTGGCGGCTAGCAGCATCGCCTCCGGCTGGCCCGCGGCGGGCAGTCCGGGACGGACCCCTGGGTAGGCTTCGAGGAGCGCCTTAAACTTGTTGGTGTCGTAGAGGATGTGGAGTTGGGTGAGCTGCGCCTCCGCCCGCACAGCGGCGTTGCTGCCCGAGAGGCTGGCGGCGCGGGTCAGCAGAGCCAGCGCGTTGTCGTTCTGCCCGAGGTCCTTGGCGAGCAGGCCGGCCTTGAGGGAAGCCTCCGCCTGGAGGCCGGGGCGCATCCCCTCGCGCGAGAGGGCGTCGTATTCCTTGAACGCCTCGTTGGGGTGATGCTGGCTCATCGCCAGGTTGGCGAGGGCGAGGTGGGCGTCGTCGCGGTAGGGGTTGTCCTTGGTGACGGTAAGGATTTCCTCGTAGACCTGGCGGGTGTCCTCGCGGCGACCGGTTTGTTCGAGGCAGACGGCTTCGTAGTAGCGCGCGAGCAGGCGCACGGCGTCGCCCGACGCCAGCGTGGCGGCGCGCTGGAAGAGCGGCAGGGCCGTGCGGTAATCCTTGGCCTCGTAGTCGATGGACGCCAGCCGCAGGCAGGCCGGACCGACGAACTCGCCTTCCTGGTACGCGATGACGAGTTGCTGGTAGGCCGAGCGTGCCTGGGTCGGTTTCTTGAGCAGCCGGTAGCTTTCCCCCAGCCACCAGTAGGCGGCCTGGCGCTGCTTGCCATTGGCGAACTGCCCGAGGTAACGCTCGTACTCGGAGGTAGCCTGGGTGTATTCCTTCCGCAGGTAATAGTCGCCCGCGAGGTTGAACTGCTGGTCCTCGGCCGACATCGTCGGCGCACCGGGCGCGTGCGGAGCGATGCGGATGTCCGTGTTGTCGTCGTCGGTGGCGGGGGTGCCTCCGGGCGGCGCGGCGGCGGCGGTGCCGTCGCCGTCGTCCGTCGCGGGCATGACCGGCGGTCCGTGCGGGCGGATGCGCGGAGGCAAGATTTTGGGCGTCCCCTGCTGCTGCGCGGCGGGTGCGGGCGTGGCATCCCGGCTGTCGTCGGGAACGACAGCCGTCGGCTCGACCGGTCCGTCGCCGCCGGGCCGGGGATAACGGCGCGACGGCGCGGGCGTGGGCGAGTCGAACGGCACGGCGCGAGCGGTCGGCGGTTCGGCGGGCGTCGGCGCGGCGGCGGTGTCCGCCGGGATGGGCTGCGCGCGGCGCACCCGGGGGCGGGGCGTGGGCGTGGGCACGCCAAAAGGTTGGAGCACCTGGCTATCCTGCGCCTGCTGCGCGCGGACGCTCGACACGGTTCCCACCGCGCCGAGCGTGGAACCGGCGGCGGCGATGACGACGAGGAGAGAATGGGCGGACGGCCGCCGGGGAACGCACCGGCTCATGGTTGTGAGGACGAGGATTCCGCGGGCGCGACCGTGGCGAACGCGACGTTCCAGATGTTCGCCCGGCGGCAGGTGTCCATTACATCAACGATGTGCGCGTACTCGACATGCTGGTCGCCGCGCACGATGACGGCCTGGTCGGGATAGATTTCCGAGAGTTGGCGCAGTTTCGCCTCCAGTTGGTCCTGGGTGAGCGTCTGGCTGTTGAGGATGACGTGCCCGTCGGGGGCGACGTTGATGATGCACTGGTTGATCGGCCGCTGGTTGTCCTTGCCTTCTTTGGCGGTGGGCACCTTGACCTCCAGCGAGGTCTCCGCGCGCGAGAAGTTGTAGGTGACGATGAAAAAGATCAGCAGGCAGCAAAACACGTCGATCATCGGCGTGACCTGGAAGCCGAGGATCGGCGGGGGCGCGGCTTTTTGGCGGAAGTTCATAAGGAATGCAGAATGCAGAATGCAGAAGTACAGAGGGCAGAAGTCAGAAGACGTAGATCAGAGGGAACGGCTCAAGCTCTTCCTTTCTGAACTTCTGCATTTTGCATTCTGACTTCTGCATTTCTCTTTAGAAGTCATCCTCCAGCGCGACCTCGCGCTCGCGGTCGCGGCGGCGGCTGGTGCCGGGAGCATAGTAGAGCGAGAACACGGCGAGGATCTGCGTCGCGGCGGCTTCGAGGTCGGAGTTGAGGCGCTGCACCCTTCCCCGGAAATATGCGTAGCCGGTGAACGCCACGATGCCCACCACTAGGCCGCTGGCCGTGCAAACGAGCGCCTCGGACACGCCGCTGGCCAGCATCATCGGCTTGGAAGTCGCCACGTCGGTCGCCAGCGAACCGAAAGAATGGATCATGCCCGAAACCGTGCCCAGCAGCCCGACCATCGGCGCGATGGTGCCCACGTCGGCCAGGTAGGTGATGCGGTGGTTCAACGAGGACGCCTGCCGCGTGCCTTCGGTTTCGGCGATCTCGCGCACGCTGGCCAGCGGCGCGGTCGGGTTGTCCTTGGCGAACGCCAGCATGGACTGGACGATCCGCGCGACCGATTCGCCGTGCCGGCTGCTGACCGCCAGCAGCCCGAGGTAATCGCGCTTGCGCAGGAGCGCCTCGCAGATGTCGAGGTAACGGTGCGTGACCACCGCGCCGCGCCGCAGGGTCAACAGGTAGATAAAGATGAGCAGCGTCGCCAGAAACAGCAGCCCCGCCAGCGGGAACATGAAATACCCGCCGGAGACGAGCACGCTCCAGAGAGTGTCCACGGGGTCGGCGGGCCCCCGGGCAGGCGGCGGCGTGGACGCGGCAGCCAGCAGCGGGGCAAAGAATTGGAAAACCAGGCCGGTAAGCGGGTTCATGCGTTCAGGGAACAGGCAAAGTGTATCGCGGCAGCCACGAAAGGGAAGCCCGAAGGCGAGCGAGTGCGCCGCGGCCAAGCTATCGACGGGAGGAGCGCCGCGAGCGTTCATTCTTTCCACGATCCTCCTTGGACCCTCGTCCCTACCTGTTGGTTTGGACCGGCCGCAAACAGCCTGTTCAGAGTCGGATTTTACCGTTCCGCCTTCCCCCTCTCTTTGAGCATTACGTCGGGCCGGTCGGTCGTGATGCCATCCACCCCCGCGCGCAGGAGCCGCGCGCAGACCCTGGGGCGGTTGACCGTCCAGACAAGGAGATGCAGTCCCGACGCGTGGATTTCTTCCACCAGCCGGGCGTTGAGACAGCGGTGCGCGAACAGGTCCAGGCCGTCCAGGCCGAGTTCTCGCGCCTGCGCCGCCATCCAGCGGACGGCCTTGGACGGGCGCAGGCGCACTCCGCGACGCCGCGGATCTCCCAACCAGAGGACGGACACTTGCGGCAGGCGCGTCTTCGCCAACGCCGCCAGTTCCCGGTCGAAGGCGATCAACACCACCTGCGCGGGTTGCAACGCGCCCGCTCCCACGGCGGCGGCGAGGTCTCGCTCCAAGGGACCGAGCAACTCCGGGCCGGCTTTGAGTTCGAGGACGGCGCGCTTGCCCGGCGGCACGGTGGCGAGCACCTCGCACAGGGCCGGGATGCGTTCGTGCGCCCAGCGGGCGTCCTTGAAGCTGCCGGCGTCGAGCACTTGGAGTTGCGCCAGGGTGGACTTTGCCACCCGCAGGTCCGCGTTGGTGGTTCGCCGCGTCCGCGCATCGTGGATGACCACGGCGTGGCCGTCGGCCGTGAGATGCACGTCCACCTCCACGGCGTCGGCGTCCATCTCCCAAGCGGTGCGCACGGCGGCGAGGGTGTTTTCCGGCGCGACGGCCGAGGCCCCGCGGTGGGCGATGATCCAGGGGTTCGCTGCGCTCAAGTTGCGGAGGCGCGGCGCGCCGTTGCGGGTTGCGGTGCGCCTGCGGCGCGTGGCGAGTTGCGGGTTGAGATTTTCCAAGTTTCGGCGGAATGGCACAACGCACAACTCACAACGTGCCCGCAGGGCACACCCCAACGTGCCCGCAGGGCACACCCCAACGCGCCGCAGGCGCACCGCAACCCGCCACGCGCCCCCTTGGGGCGCTCTCCCTCCCATGCACCACGTCCCCCTCGGCCGCAGCGGCCTCAAAGTCTCGCCTCTCTGCCTCGGCACCATGAACTTCGGCCCGCACACGACCGAGGCCGACAGCTTCGCCATCATGGACCACGCGCTGGAGGTCGGCGTCCAGTTCTTCGACACCGCTGATGTGTACGGCCGGAAAACCGGCGAGGGCGTGACCGAACAGATCCTCGGCCGCTGGTTCGCGCAAGGCGGCGGACGGCGCGACCGCGTCGTGCTGGCCACCAAGGTCTTCGGCGACATGGAACCGGAAAACGCCTCCGACCCCAACAAAGGCCGGGGACTCTCCGCGCGCAAGATCGTCCGCCAGTGCGAGGCCAGCCTGAAGCGGCTGCAAACCGACTGGATCGACCTCTACCAGATGCACCACATCGACCGCGCCTGCCCCTTCGACGAAATCTGGCAGGCGATGGAAACGCTCGTCGCCCAGGGCAAGATCGTCTACGCGGGCAGCAGCAACTTCGCCGGTTGGGACATCGCCACCGCGCAGCAGACCGCCGCGCACCGGCACTTCCTCGGGTTGATCAGCGAGCAGAGCGTCTACAACCTCGACAACCGCACCGTGGAACTCGAAGTCCTGCCCGCCTGCCGTCACTACGGCTTGGGCGTGATCCCCTGGAGCCCGCTCGCGGGTGGACTCCTCGGCGGCGCGCTGGCCAAGCAGGCCAAGGGCCGCCGGGCGGGCGAAGATTTTGAAAAGACCGTGAAGCAAAAGCGCGGCCAGCTCGAACGCTACGAGGCGCTTTGCACCGAACTCGGCGAGGGACCCGGTGAGGTCGCGTTGGCGTGGCTACTGCACCACCCGGCGGTGACCGCACCGATCATCGGGCCGCGCACCATGGACCAGCTCTCCGGCGCGTTGAAGGCGCTGGAGATCAAGCTCACGCCCGAGACGATGACCAGGCTCGACGAGATCTGGCCCGGCCCCGGCGGCGAAGCGCCGAAGGCGTATTCTTGGTGAGGCGGGCGCCGCTTTCACCAATCCTTATAGGACCTATGCGACCCATAGGTCCTACAGGACAACGGTGACGCGGATGCAGCCCCACGCCGCCCGGGACCTACTTCTTCCCGGTCTTCGGCACGACCTTGGCGGCGGTGGCAGCAGCCTTCTGCTGCTTGCCGGCGTCGGCCTTTTTGTTCTTCTGCGAGTTCGCCTTCTGCGTTGCTTTTGGTGATTTATCGCCCATAGGACGCGGAGCTTAACGGAAAACTTCTTTCCGGGGAAAGCGAAAAAGCACCTCCGGCGACACTTTCAGGGGTTCCACTCATCTCGCCAGTTCACTTCCACGTCGCGGTTCGACGGGTCGAGCGTGCGCTCCAGGTTCGAGGATTGATGCAAACGTGCGCGATTGTTTTGAGACCGTTCATGGCAGGGAAGGAGACTGCCCGCACTAAAATTCACCGCGTGCGGAAGTCCAGTCCGGCGCATCCAAACGGACCGGCCAACAGAGAAAACCGCGCCTCCCTCCTCCCTAGCTTTCACCGCCTGCCGCTCGCTCGCTGCCCGCCGCCTTTCCGCGTCCGGCACGGTTTTGGCTTTAGGAGGTTTAACCCTGAACCCCTTCACCCGAGTGGAAATCCTGATTGTCGAAGACGATGCCGCCACGCGCCTGCTGCTGACCCACCTGCTCGCCTCGCGCGGCCACCAGGCCAGCGCCTGCGAGAGCGGCGAGGAAGCCGCCGAACTCTACCGGCGCAGTTTCTACCCGCTCGTGATCCTGGACCTGTATCTACAAGGCATGAGCGGGTTCGACTTCTGCCAATGGCTGCGCGACCAACCCGACGGCGAGCGGCCTTACGTCCTGGTCGGCACCGGCAGCGACGAGGTCTCCGATCTGCGCTCGATCCTTGCCTGCGGAGCGGACGATTACCTCGTGAAACCCTACGAGGCGACGCTGTTCGACATCCGTCTCGCCGTCGCCGAGCAGGTCATCAGAACCCGCGCCGCCCGCCGGCAACTGGAAGCCGAACTCGGGCTGGAACGCGAGCACCTCGCCTACGTCACTTCCCACGACACGCTGACCAAGCTCGACAACCGCGCGCAGTTCACCGCCGCGGTGGAACTCGCCGTGGAACGTGCCGCCGCGGGCGAACCGCACGGCGCGCTGCTGTACATCGATCTGGACCACTTCAAAATCGTCAACGAGAGCCTCGGCCACGCCGCCGGCGACCGGCTCCTGGTGCAGATCGCCTACCTGCTGCGCAACGCCGCGCGCCCGCGCGACACCGTGGCGCGTTTCGGCGGCGACAAGTTCGTCGTGCTGCAACTCGGCGTCACGGTGGCCGAGGCGCGGCTCGCGGCCGAACGCCTGCGCGGGCGCGTCGGCGATTTCGTGTTTTGCGACTCGGGCAAGAGCTTCCATCTCGACGTGTCCATCGGCGTGTCGGAACTCACCGGCGAGGCGACGGCCGAACACGTCATCGCCACGGCCGACGCCGCCTGCTACACCGCCAAGGCGCGGGGCCGCAACCGCGTGGAGGTTTACCAGCCCGACGACGCCGAGCTGACCCAACTGCGCAGCGACTCGCGCTGGGCCGCGCAGGTCAAGCAGGGACTCAAGAACAACCAGTTCGAGCTGTGGTTCCAACCCGTGATTGAGTTGGAGACCGGGTTCACCGTTTTCCACGAGACCCATCTGCGCCTGCGCACGGTCGACGGCGACGCGGTCGAGCCCGGGTTTTTCCTGCCCGCGGCCGAACGCTTCCACATGCGCCCGGAGATCGACCGGCGCGTGGTGCGCCTGGCCCTGCGGCAACTGGCGGCTGACCCGGAAGCGAGGCTGGCACTCCCGCTGTCGGGTCAGTCCGTGCGCGACGTGGGCACGGTGGAGTTCATCCGCAAGGCGTTCGAGATGGCGGGCATTACCCCAAACAGGGTGACCTTCGAGATCGCGGAGACGGCGGTGCTCGCCAACCTCGATGCCGCCGCCTCGCTGATGGAGCGTCTGCGCAAGGAAGGCTTCCGGTTTGCGCTGGACGATTTCGGCGCGGGGTTCTCGTCGTTCGCGTACCTGAAGAATCTCGCCGTGGACTTCCTCAAGATCAACGGTGGTTTCATCCGCGACCTGGCGGCGGAACCGATCAATCTGGCGTTTGTCAAGGTGATGAACGACATCGCGCGACAACTGGGGATTCACAGCGTCGCCGAGTGCGTGGACGACCGCCGCACCGCCGAAATGCTGCGCAAAGTCGGTGTGCGCTACGCGCAGGGCGTGTACTTCAACGGCCCCGTGCCGCTGCTCGAACGTCCGAACGACAAGCACGAGATCACCTCGGCGGCGGCGTGAGCAGCCTTAGATCGTTGTGGGGACCACGGCGGGAAAGTTCGGGCACAACAGCGAGGCGGCGATTTGCCCCTCGGGCGCGTAGAAGCTCATCTTGCCTGCCCGGTCACAGATCCAGACCTCTTCCGCGCCAGCCTCGAAGTAGAGCGCCTTCTTTTCATCCAGTTCGCGCTGGTAGTTGCTCTTGGAAGTAATTTCCACACAAATTGTCGGTGCTCTTGAGCAAACATCCTCTGCGGAGACGATCCGAGCCTGTTCGGCAGTAAACCATGCCACATCGGCCACTTTCACGTTGTCGCTGGTTTGAACTGCCATCTCGGTTGCTGCCAATCCACCTGGCAGCAGACTGGTGAGCAAATTGCCGATTTTGAGTTGGCGAATGCCGTGAGGATTTAGTGTTGGGCTCATGACAATGTTCCCATAGCCGTCTAACTCGATCTTGAACGGCAATCTTTGCAGGATGGGGTCTTCAACCGCTTCGCTCCAGGTCATAGTGGCAAGTCCTTTGGTCAAGAATCGCTTATTTTGTTGTGCAGGCAATCTTTTCCTGCGGTGACCAACCACTTGCTCCTCCCCGTCCAACGTTCCACCTTCCGCCATGCCCCGCACTTTCCCCTTCATGACGGTGGACGCGTTCACCACGCAGCCGCTTTCCGGTAACTCTTGCGCGGTCGTCTTCGACGCCGACGACCTCGACGCCGACACCATGCTCGCCGTCGCCCGCGACCTGAACATGTCGGAGACGAGTTTCGTCCTGCGCCCGAGCGACCCGTCGAAGGCTGATTTCCGCGCGCGTTACTTCACGCCGGGCGAGGAAATTCCGCTCGCGGGTCACCCCACCATCGCCACCGGCTTCGCGCTGGTGGACAGCGGCCGGCTCAAGCTGGCCGCCGACCGCGACCGCACGACCATCGCCCTCGAACTCAACGTCGGCCCCATCCGCGTGGACATCACCCATTCCGCGTCCGGCCGCAGCGGCGTGGCGGAGGTCGCCATGTACCAGAAGACGCCCGAGTTCCGCGCGACGTACCCGGCCGCTGTCGCCGCGCCGATTTTCGGGCTGACGCCGGACGACCTGCTGCTCGAAGTGCCCGTGCAAACCGTCAGCACCGGCACCCCGCAATTGATGATGGCCGTGCGCGACCACGCGGCATTACGGCGCGCGACGCTGGACGCAGCGGCTTACGACCGACTGCGGCAGGAATCGGGAAACGAGTTTTTCAGCGCGCACCTGTTCTGCCTGGGCGGCGCAACGCCGCGCGGCGACGTGTTCGCGCGGCACTTCACCGGACCGCCGGCGTCGTTCGAGGACCCGTTCACGGGTTCGGCAACCGGCGGGATGGGCGCTTTCCTGTGGCGTTATGCGCTGATCAAGAGCCCGCGCTTCGCCGCCGAGCAGGGCCACTGGATTCACCGTCCAGGCACGGCGGCGGTGGAGGTCATCGGCCCGCGCGACGCGATGGAAACCGTCCGCGTGGCCGGACCGGCGGTGGCCGTCGTACGCGGCGAGTTGACGCTTTGAGGAAAAGGGTCCGCAGATTTCCGCAGATTAGAAGAAGAGGAAAAGAAGATAGCGGTGCTTTCCCTTGTCCCTCTTTCAATCTGCAAAAATCTGCGGATAACTTCTGGCAGATGCCGCGATGATTACTTCAAGGCGTCGACCATCTTCTGCGCACAGCCTTGCAGATAGGTGGAAAACTTCTCCGTCTCCTCGGGCTTGAGCTTGGTGGCCAGCTTGGTGGACTGCGTTTGCAGATCCGCCGCTTTGGTCTGAAGGTCCTGCACCTTCGTTCCCGAGGCTTGCATCTTGGACGAATCGCCGCTCTTGGCCGCGGCCATGTAATCCTTCATGATGCTGATGTATTCCGTCGTGAAATCCCCGTAGGACCTCGCGAAAGCCGTCACGTCGGGGTCGCTGAACGTGGGGACATCGTCCGCGCGGACGACGCTGACGACGGCGAACATCGCCAACGCCACGCAGAACAGACTGACGCGACGCAACAGGGTAGGTTTGTTTTTGGGCATAGTGAAGGAAACATCGGATGTGCCCCCGCGAACAGTCGTACGCCCGGACGCGATTTGTGGCGACCCCGCCGGGACGCCGTTTGCCACCGGTGCGGCCTTGGCTAGAGTGCAGGTTCGTCCCCCACCGTTCCCCTCCCCATGAACATCGTCTATCTCCTCGGAGGTGCCCGCACCGACTTCAAACGCAACCTCAAAAAGGAGGGCAAAGTCCTCAAGGACCTCGTGGTGGAAGTCACCCGTGCCGCGCTCGACGCCACCGGCCTCGAAGCCGCCGACATCCAGGCGGGCGTGGTGGGAAATTTCGCCGGCGGACTTTTCACGCGCCAGCTCCACGTCGGCGCGCTCCTGCTCGAAGCTGACCCGGCCCTGCGCGGCATTCCCACGATGCACACTGAGGCGGCGTGCGCCTCGGGCAGCCTCGCCGTGCTCACCGCCGCGCAGTGGATTCAGGCGGGGTTCTACGACTGCGTGATCGCCGTTGGCGCGGAACAGCAAAAAACCATGTCGCCCGCCGAAGGGTCGGACGTGCTCGCCAGCGCGGCGGACTATGATCTGGAGAAACCGGAGTACGGCGAGTTCATGTTCCCCAAACTCTTCGGTGCCATCGCCGAGCGGTACATGCAGCGTTACCCGACGCTGACCGAGCACGACCTCGCGCGGGTGGCGGTGAAGAACTATTCGCACGCGCGGCTCAACCCCCTCGCCCAGATGCGCGACACGGACATGGATTTCGTGACCGCGAGCACGGAGTCGCAGAAGAACTGGCGCATCGCCGCCAGCCCGCTCAAGCTCTATGATTGTTCGCAGATCACGGACGGCGGCGCGGCGGTGGTGCTGTGCTCGGAACGGTTCATGGAAATGCTCAGTCATCGCACGGCTTCGGCGCACTCGCCGGTCCGCACCGCGCCGCCGGTGACGTTGCGCGGCTGGGGTCACGCCACCGACGCGCTCGCCCTGGAAAAGAAGGACGTGCCGGACTTCCCGCCCGCGCGCAAGGCGCTCGCCGCCGCGCTGGAACGCGCGGGCATCCACGACCCGAAAAAGGAACTGCACGGCGTGGAGGTACACGATTGTTTTTCGATCAGCGAGGTGATCGCCTACGAGATCATCGGGCTGGCCGAACCGGGCCACGGCGCGAGCCTGCTGCACAGCGGCGCGACGATGCTGCCGAGCGTGCGCGCGAAGATATTAGGAGCCGATGCGCCCGCGCCGCCGTTTTCGATTCCCGTCAACACCGGCGGCGGTCTGATGGCCGACGGCCACCCGGTCGGCGCGACGGGCGTGCGGCAGGTGCTCGACGCCTACCAGCAACTTACCGGCCAGTCCGGCCCGCGGCAGATCGAAGGCGCGAGCCGGTTTCTAACATACAACGTCGGCGGCAGCATGACGACGACCGTGGCGATGGTGTGGGGGACGTGATGAACATGCACGCATCCTCAAGATTTTTCCGGGCAGGCCGCAAAGCGACCGGTCGTCTCAAGGTAGGGTTGCCTCTCCGAGGCAATCCAAATGTTTCTGGTGAAGCCATGACCACAGGCACAGTCAGCCAAACCAAATTTGAATTGCCTCGGAGAGGCAACCCTACCTTTGTGACGCCGCTGACGCGGCGATTCACCTTGCCCTGCGCATGACCTCCCCCACTCCCATCCGCCTGCTGACCGCCGTGCCCATTTGCGACGGGCACGACAGCGCCATCAACACCATCAACCTCGAACTCATCCGCCACGGTATCGAGGTCGTCTATCTCGGCTACCACCGGCCGGCTTCGGAAATCGTGCGCGCGGCGGTACAGGAGGACGTGCGCGCCATCGGCCTGTCGAGCTACAACGGCGGGCACGTCGAGTTTTTTGCGGAAGTCCGCTCGCAACTCGACGCTCTCGGCGCGCGGCACGTCGGGTTGTTCGGCGGTGGTGGCGGCACGATCACGGCGGCCGACGCCGAGACCATGGGTCAACAGGGCACCGACCGCATCTTCTTTGCCGGCACGCCGCTGCACGACATGCTCGGCTGGATCAGCGAGCGTTACGGCCAACGGGCGACGGCGGAAGCTGCGAGTGGCGACCTCGCGCTGGCCCGTCGGCTCACCGACGCAGAGGAAGCGTTCTCGCGTCCCGTCGCCGATCCGATGGCGGAGTTGTCATCGCCCGCGAAGGCACCAGACTGCCGCGTCATCGGTATCACCGGCCCCGGCGGCGCGGGCAAGACGACGCTCATCGACGAACTCGTCCTGCGTTTCCTGCGCACCCGTCCGGCGGCGCGGCGCATGGCGATCCTCTCGCACGACCCGAGCATCGGCGGCAGCGGCGCGGGCGCGCTCTTGGGTGACCGTGCGACGATGATCTATTCGCAAAATGACTGCGTGTTCATGCGTTCGATGGCGACACGCGGACAGACCGGCGGACTCAGCCCATCAACAGGTCGATGCCTCGAAATCCTCGCTGGCAGCGGCGAGTTTGAGTTGGTCATCATCGAGACGGTCGGCACCGGGCAGGAGGCGCTGCCGTTCTCGGGTGAATTGGTCGACTTCCGCATCCTGGTGATGAACCCGGATTACGGCAGCCGTTTGCAGTTGCAAAAAATCGCGATGTTAGATTCCGCCGATCTTGTCGTGGTTAATAAATCGGACCTGCGCGGCGCGCGCACCGCCAGCGCGGAGGTCGAACGGCGGTTGGCTTCCAACCAGCGCGGCCAGCGCCTGCTTTCCACCACGGCCACGCGCCATCGCGACGTGGGGGTGGATGAGTTGTTCGCGCTGGTGAGCAACGGAAATTTTTAGCCGCAAAAAACGCAAAAAACGCAAAAGGGGGAAGAAGAAATGGATTTGGAAGTGAAGCGGTTGTGTGACTTTGTTCGGCAGACGGCCTTTGAGATCCACTGCTATTTGAAGCATGGGCATTTGGAGAAGGTTTATGAGAACGCATTCGCTCACCGGTTGCGCAAAGCAGGGTTGGCAGCCATCCAGCAGCATCCACTCAACGTCTACGACGAAGATGGCACGTTGCTCGGCAACTTCGCCGCCGATCTGTTCGTGGAAGGCACGGTCGTCATCGAGTTGAAGGCAGTCCGCGCGTTGTCCGATGCCCACGCCGCGCAACTCCTCGGCTACCTGCGTGCGGCGCGTCTTGAACACGGCTTGTTGTGCAACTTCGGAGCGCCGCGTTTCGAGATCCGCAAATATGCGCTCTCTTCCACGCAGGACCCTCCTTCATTTTAACCTTCTTCCCTTTTTGCGTTTTTTGCGCCTTTTGCGGCTAAAAAATCCTTCCCATGAACCACTGGCTCGTCAAACAGGAACCGGAGGATTACGCCTTTGCGCAGTTCATGAAGGACAAACGTACAGACTGGACCGGCGTCCGTAATTTCCAAGCGCGCAACAACCTGCGCGCGATGAAAGCAGGCGACGCCGTGCTCTACTATCATAGCGGCGAGGAACGCGCGGTAGTCGGCACAGCCACGGTGTCGCGCGCCGCGTTCCCCGATCCGACGATGGAAGCCGACGAGGAAAAAGGCCAGTGGGTCGCCGTGGAATTGCAGGCCGGCAAGGCGCTCAAACACCCGCTGCCGCTCACGGCCGTCAAAGCGGACCCGGCATTGAAGAACATGATCCTCGCAAAGAACTCGCGGCTGTCCGTAATGCCGGTCGGCCGCGACGAGTACGAACACATTTTGCGGCGAACGTCGTAGGTGAACTGGCGCGGCAGGCGCGGCCGTGGCTTATTGCTCCTCCTTCCCCCTTTGCCATGCCTTCCCTCACTCCCCTCGGCCAGGTTGCCGACGCGCTCGTCGCTTACCGGCAGTTCGTTTCGGAACAGGTCACGCGCGCGCGCGCCGACGCCGGGTTCGCCGGGCAGATCAGCACCCGCTGGCAGGCGGCCAACGACAAGATCACGACTTCTGTCACGCCCACCGGCTTGACGCTGCCGCGCCACGCGCTGCCGTTCCTCGACGAGCCGGGTGCCATCGCGCGTTTCCTCTTCGAAGAAGGGCTGCCCGGCGAGTTCCCGTTTCTCAACGCCGCTTACGCCGAGATGTACCTTTCGTCGGAACCCAAAGCCGCCACCGGCAACGGTGCCAACGGCCACGGCGGCATCAAGAGCAACAGCAACGGCAGCGTCGAACGCATCGAGGACCAAGCTACCCCCACTCCGGCGGGCGGCGCGGTCGGCGGCGGCACGGCGGAGGAACCCACCCGGCTCTTCGCGGGCATGGGCTTGGCCGAGGACACCAACGAGCGTTTCCACTACCTCACCCGCCACCAGCGCAGCAAGCGGCTGAGTACGGCCTTCGACGGACCCACCCTCTACGGCACCGGCGCGGGCGCGGACGGGGTGTTCGGCAAGATCGGCGAGGGCGGCGTCGCCATCGACACCATCGACGACATGGAACGGCTCTACGCCGGGTTCGAGTTGGACCAGCCCAACGTCTCGGTGTCCATGACCATCAACGGCCCCGCTCCCATCCTCCTGGCGATGTACGTGGCGGCGGCGAAGCGGCGTTTCGGCGCGGACGTGGCCCCGAAGCTGCGCGGCACCATCCAGGCCGACGTGCTCAAGGAAGTGCAGGCGCAGAACGAGATGATCTTCCCGCTCGACGCGTCGCTGCGCTTCCTCGCCGACATGGTGGAATACACCACCGCGCACCTGCCGAAGTGGTATCCCATCTCCATCAGCGGCTACCACATCGCCGAGGCGGGTGCCACGCCCGTGCAGCAGGCCGCGTACACGCTGAGCAACGGCTTCGCGTACGTCGAACTCTTCAAGGAACGCGGCATGGACGTGAACGCCTTCGGGCCGCGGTTGTCGTTCTTCCTCGATTGCGGGTTGGACATCGAGTACCTGTCCCTCGCGCGGGTTTGCCGTAAAATCTGGGCGGTGGGCATGCGGGATGTTTTCGGCGCGGACCGCCGCGCGCAAATCCTCAAGCTGCACACGCAAACCAGCGGGCGTTCGCTCATCGCCGCCGAGTGGAAGAACAACCTCACGCGCACGGCCATCGAGCTGACCCTCGCGTGCATGAATGCGACCAACTCCTGTCATTCCAACGCCGCCGACGAGCCGTTCACCACGCCCAGCGAGGAGTACGCCCGGATCGCCGCGCACTGCCAGGCGATCCTGCTGGAGGAAAGCGGGCTGTTTCGCCACATGATGAACCCGATGGCGGGTTCCCCCGGCATGAAGGCGGTCGGCGACGCGGTGGAATCGGCGATCCTGGAAGAGTTCCGCGAAATCGACCGGCAGGGCGGCGTGCAGGCGGCGGTGGAGCGGCGCTACCAGCGCAGCCAGATCCAGGCGAGCGCGCACCAGATGGAACGGCAGATTTGCGACGGCACCCGGCCCGTCATCGGGTTGAACCGCTACGCCAACCCGGAAGAGCATTGGCCCGAGGTCAGCATGATCCGCACGCCGAAGGAAGCCAAGCACCGGCAGCTCGACCGGCTGCGCGATTTCGAGAAGCGCCACGCGGCGGACAGCGAATGCGCGCTCGACGCGTTGGCGCAGGTGGTGGAAGACGGCGGCAACGTGTTCGCCGAGTTGATCAACACGGTGGAGCACTGTTCGCTCGGCCAGATCACGACGCGGTTACAGGAAACGGTGGGACGATTCCGGCCGATGGTGTGATCGTTTATCAGGTAGGGATGTCTCTCCGAGGCAGCCCCTAGATTCCTCTGGCAGGGAACGTCCATCGACCTGTCCTCCAGAAAAAATTAGGACCAGATGGCGCAGGTCTGAGGCGGAAGCGGGATGTGGGAGCGTCAGCCACCTGCGTTAGAGATCGGCGTCCTTGACCTTGTCCACCTTGTAGACGCCGCCTTCGTCGACGAGCGCGACCTTGAGATGGCGCACCATCTCCTTCTGGCCGCCTAGCGTCACCTCCGCGCTCGCCGCTTTGCCGTCGCCGGCCTTCACGTGGGCCACGGTGACGTTCTTCTCCCACGCCGGGTCGTTGTCCTGCGCGCAGACGAACGGGTCGGCCTCGATCCCGCCCTCTACCTTGCCCAGCCGGGCGAGTTCCTTGAGGAAACGCTCGCTGACGTACGGTTTGAGCTTGGCCGGGTGAGCGAGCAGGCTCTCGTTCGCGTTCAACGCGTGGCAGTAGAACGCATAGAACTCGCGTAGACGCGCCTGCACGTCGTCGGCCGCTTCCGCCCTCGCGCGAAAGGCCGGCAGCAACAGCAAGGAGCAGAGCAGGAGTCGGAGGGTTTTCATGGAAGCAGCGAGGAACGCAGCAAACCGCCGCGGTTGCAAGGCTTTCCCCTTTCTCCGGCCACCTGGCCTTCGCGTTTGCAGTCCGCCCGGGTTCTCGTGTATGTTCGCGCCCTTCCGCGAGATGGCCAAAGTCTTCCTGAAAACCTACGGCTGCCAGATGAACGAGCGCGACAGCGAACAGGTCGCCCGCCAACTCATCG
>CAXTOX010000054.1:0-10550 GCA_964245885.1 uncultured Chthoniobacterales bacterium
GGACAACGTCCCGGAGTTGCACACCTGGCACCGCATCGAGGAACTGCGCTCGCTGGTCCGTTTCGTCGTCTTTCATCGCCGCGCGCCCGCCGCGTCGGGACCGGTGTCCGGATCGCTCCTCACCCTGGACCGGGTACTCGACCTATCGTCGACCGAAATCAGAAACCGGGTTGCCAGCGGCCGGTCTATCCGGTATCTAGTTCCGGAGCCTGTGGTCGCCTTGATCGACGCCCACCGTCTTTACCGCAACCCGCCGCAGGGAGGACCCCCGTCATTACCGCCGAAGAAATCGTCCAAGAGTGCGCCGCCGCCGCCGCCGACAAGAAAGCCGAAGACATCGTCGTGCTCGACCTGCGCGGCATCTCGACGTTCACGGATTACTACGTGATTTGCTCGGGCGGCAGCGAGCCGCAGATCAAGGCCATCGCCGAGGCGATCCAGGAGCGGTTGCGGGAAGACTACGGCACGCGGCCGGCGGCGGTGGACGGCTTCCCGGTGAGCCAGTGGGTCATCATCGACTATCTCAGTGTCCTCGTGCACATCTTCCACGCCGACAAACGCGCCTACTACGCTTTGGAGGACCTGTGGAGCGACGCGCCGCGGCTGCCGCTCGACAACCTGGCGGTCGCTTCCTAAGGCGGCATGGATTGGCTCGTCGAGGTCGAGATCGAGTGCGCGAGTTGCGGGGAACTTTTTCCCGTCACGGTGGATACCTCGCAGGGCGATTACCTGACGATGGAAGACTGCGCGGTGTGCTGCCGGCCGATGCAGGTGGACGTGCGTTGCGTGCCGGGACGCGTGATCGCGGTGGACACCAGCGCGGCGTGAGTTGGAGGCGCGCGACGTTGCAGAGTGGCCTGCGGCCACGTTGCGGGTTGCGGTGCAGGCTGCGCCTGCGTTGCGATACGCCGAACAGAGAGCAAACGGAAAGCGAGTGAACACCCATTCTTCCCTGCGTGCCGCAGGCACCACGCAACCCGCAACGCTCCCGCAGGGAGCCTCGCAACGTGACCTCCAGCCACCACGCAACATTTTCCTTGGCAATCTTTCCTCGCTTTGCTTTTCTCATGAACGGTCGATCCCCTAGTCGCTCCTCTTCCTCTATGTTCGAGCAACACGAAGCCATCGTGAGACTTTTGCAGGACAACGATCCCGCGACGGTCAGCCTGCTCAAAAACCAGCTCGTCGACAACGGGCCGGACATCATCGGCAACCTGCGCGAACTCGCCGCCATCGACGACGCCACCGTCAGCGGCCATGCCCACGACATCCTCGCCGAGATCGAGAGCCGGGCGGCGTACGACGAGTTTACCCTGCTTTGCCACCTGTTCCCCGACAACGGCAACATCGAGGAAGCCGGCTGGCTGCTCGCCCGCGTCTTTTTGCCCGGCATCGAGACCGAGCATTACCAGCGCAAGCTCGACACCTGGGGCCGCCAGCTTTCCCGGCTGACCGCCAGCGCGATCTCCACGCGCGAGCGCGTCGCCATCCTGACGAACTACCTCTCCAACGACCTCGGCTTCCGGGGCAATTCGGACGAGTACTATGATGTCAACAACTCGCTGCTGCCCAGCCTGATCGACTCGAAGCTGGGCATCCCGATTTCCCTGGCGCTGCTCTACATCGCCGTGGCGGGACGCGCGGGCATCAAGGTCGAGGGTATCAACCTGCCGGGCCATTTCATCGTGCGCCACGGCGACATTTTCTTTGACCCCTTTCACCGGGGCAAAATCCTGATGCTCTCGGATTGCGAGTCGATCCTGCGCAAACAGAAGCTCACCTTCCAGCCGTCCTACCTGGAGCCGGCGACCCCGCGCATGATCCTCGTCCGCGTGCTGGCCAACCTGCTCTACATCTTTCAGGACAAAGGCGAGGAAGCCCAGCGCGAGCGCATCGCCGGCTGGCTGAAGGCATTGGAACGCAAGTAGCCGTCCTGCCGGGCGGCTCGGGGATTCCCCCGAATTTGCGGGCGTTGGTTGAAGACCGGTCCGAGGCGATGTAACGCAAGGGGAGCCTGCTCGTTCCCCACCCTCCCCCTGCTTTGAAGGTCGAAGTCATCAACACCGGCACCGAGCTGCTGCTCGGCAACGTCACCAACACCCACCTCGCCTTTCTCGGGCAGGAACTCTTTCCCCTCGGCCTGCGCGTGGACCGGCAGGTCTGCGTGCCCGATGGTCCCGCCATCCGCGAGGCGCTGACGGAGGCGTTCGGGCGCGCGGACGTGGTGCTCGTCACCGGTGGCCTCGGTCCGACCTCTGACGATCTCACGCGCGACATCGCCGCCGAACTGCTCGACCGCCCGCTGAACGACGACCCGGCGATCCTGGATCAACTGAAGGCGTACTTCACCCGGATCAACCGGCCATACCTCCCGAGCATCGCGCGGCAGGCGCAGGTGCCCGCCGGGGCCACGATCATCGAGAACCACCACGGCACCGCGCCGGGGCTTTACCTGCCGCCGGGCAAGACGGGTGACGGATCGTCCTCGCCGCATCTGTTCCTGCTGCCGGGACCGCCGCGCGAACTGCGGCCGATGTTTTCCGAACAGGTCGCGCCGATGCTCGCAAAGATCGTCCCGCACGAGGGGCCGCGCCGGTTTTGCCGCATCTACCGGGCGGTGTCCATCGGCGAGAGTCAGGTGGAGGCGCTGGTCGGCACGGAACTGGAGCAGATGCCCGGGCTGGAGGTCGGTTATTGCGCGCGGCTGGGCGAGGTGGACCTGCGCTGCATCGGCACGCCCGACCTGCTGGAACGCGCCGAGGCGCTCATCCTCCCGGCCTTGGGCAAACACCTGCTCTCGCGCGACGGCAAAACGCTGGAGGAAGTGCTCGTGCGCCGGTTGCGCGAGGCCGGCCAGACAATTGCGGTGGCCGAGAGTTGCACGGGCGGGCTGCTGGCGAACCGGCTGACCAACGTGCCGGGAGCCAGCGCGGTGTTCGTCGCGGGGATGATCACCTACGCCTACCGCGCCAAGGTCGCCCTGCTCGGGGTGGACGAGGCGTTGATCAAGGAGCATGGAGCGGTCAGCGAACGCGTGGCTGCCGCGATGGCCACCGGGGTGCGCCGGAACGCGGGGACCGCTTGGGCGCTGGCCACGACCGGCGAGGCCGGACCAGAGAGCGGCGAAGGCAAGCCGGTGGGCACGTTCTTCGTCGCTCTGGCCGGACCGGGCGACGCCGCCCCGGTGGTGGAGAGTCACTTCTTTCCCACGGACCGCGAGGCGTTCAAGCATCGCGCCAGCCAAGCCGCGCTCGATCTATTGCGCCGGACGCTGGAGGGGTGAAGGGCTACGCCGCAGGCGTTCCAAACCGACGGGTAGGGACGGCTCTCCGAGCCGTCCGTAGATTGGCTTGGATCAACGTGCCATCGTTGAGACGTTCGCCAGAAAAGCTTCGGACGGCTCGGAGAGCCGTCCCTACCCGTCGGTTTGGAAGCCGCTTCGCGGGTGTTCGTCACGCAAACTCCGCGATGATCTCCGCCGGCAGCAGCGGGGTCGCTCCGTAGTGCGAAGCCACGTAGCCGCCCAGACGGCAGGCGGTTTCCAGCATCCGGTGCGTTTCGGTGCCGCGGATCAACCCCGCCATCAGTCCAGCCATGAACGCGTCCCCCGCTCCGACCGTATCGCGCACGGTCACCTGCGGAGCCGGCGCACAGGTGAGCTTCCCCTGGTCCCACCACGCCGCGCCTTGCGGCCCGCGCGTGACGCACAGGCACGATACGCCCGTCGCCTCCGCCAACTTGGCGCAGGCACCCGCGATCGCCTCCTCGGTTCCGGGAAAATCCGGCGTCATCTCGCCCGTGCGCGCGTAGGTTGCCAGTCGGCCCAGTTCGTCGTCGTTGAGCTTCATCACATCGGCGCGCCGGGCCAGGCTCATCACCAACCCCGGGTCCGCGAAGGGCGGGCGCAAGTTCACGTCGAAGAACTTCTTCGGCCCCTGGATCGCCAGGAGCTTGTCAAGCTGTTCGAGGTTGTACGGCGAGCGGCCGGCGAGCGAGCCGAACACCAGCGCGCGGGCGTCGGCGACGGCGGCGAGCGCCTCGGGCGGAACGCGGATCTCGTCCCAGGCCACGGGGCGGACGAGTTCGTAGGTGGCGTTGTTTTTCTCGTCGAGCGTCACGATGACCTTGCCGGTCGGCAGCCCGATCCGCGCGCGGGTGACAAAGCGGGTGCCGACGTTCTTGTCCCGCGCCACCTGGAGGATTTCGTCACCCAACGGGTCCTGGCCGACCGTCGAGATCAGGTCGGCGGCGACGCCGAGTTGCGCGAGGTGGGCAGCGACGTTGAAGGGCGCGCCGCCCGCGTGTTTGCCCGAGGGCAGGCAGTCCCAGAGCACTTCGCCAAAAGCGTAGAATCCGGTGTCGTTCATCGGGAGAGAGGGAGAGGAAACAGATTAACCAGATTCCCCGGCGAAAGACCAGCCTCTTGATTACTCACCGGGGAACAATCCTACGCCGCGTCGAAGCCGCCGTCCCGGATGACCCCGCGATACCACTCGAACGACGTTTTTGGCACCCGCCGCTGGGTAGCGTAGTCCACGTACGTCAGGCCGAACCGCTCGCGGTAGCCGCTGTCCCACTCGAAATTATCCAGCAGCGACCACACGAAATATCCCGCCAGCGGCACGCCTTCGGCCAGCGCGCGGTGCGCCTCGCGCAGGTGGTCGCGCAGGAAGTCCACGCGCTCGGGATCGTGGCAGCGGCCTTCCGGGTCGAGGTAGTCGCGGAACGACGCGCCGTTCTCGGTGATGATCAGCGGCAGCGCGCCGGTGTATTCCTGGCGCACCCGCGTCAGGGTCTCGTGCAATCCCGCCGGGTCGATGGCCCAACCCATCGCCGTGGTCGGCCCCTCCGCCGCGCGCACGACCACGCCCTCGTCCGGGCCAGCGGAAACGAACGTGGGGTTGTAGTAATTGACCCCGAGAAAATCGACCGGCGCGTGGATCGCCGCCAGGTCGCCGTCCCGGACGAACTTCCAGTCCTGCGTCGCCTTACGGTAGCGGGCGAGCACGTCGGCGGGATATTCTCCCTTGAACATCGGGTCGAGAAAGAGCCGGTTCAGTTCGCCGTCCAACCGGGTGGCGGCGGCCTCGTCGGCCGGCGTCTTGCGTCCGGTCGCCCGCACCGGGGTGATAGCGATGACGGGTCCGAAGTGCGTTTTCCCGCTCCCGTCCGCCGGACGCAACGCGCGGACAGCCTGTCCGTGGGCAAGGAGAAGGTGGTGCGCGGCGGTGAAGGCGTTGCGGTCGCCCGTCAGGCCCGGCGCGTGTTTGCCGTTGCCGTGCCCGAGCCACGTGGAGGTGTGCGGTTCGTTTTGCGTGACCCACCACGGCACCTGCGGGGCCAGCGCGCCGTGGAGGATCGCGGCGTATTCGGTGAAACGCTCGACCGTGTCGCGTTCCAGCCAGCCGCCGCGGTCTTGGAGCGCCTGGGGCAGTTCCCAATGGTACATCGTCAGCACCGGAACGATGCCGCGCGCCTGGAGGCCGTCAACGAGCCGGCGATAGTAGTCGAGCCCCTTGGCGTTGGCGGGGCCGCAGCCGTCGGGTTGAATGCGCGGCCACTGAACGGAAAAGATGTACGCCTTCAGGCCGAGCGTGGCCATCAGGTCGAGGTCGGCGTCGAGTTGGCGGGAGTCGTAGGTGTTGCAGGCGTGATCGCCGGTATCTCCGTGGAGGATTTTGCCCGAGAGATGCGCGAACCGATCCCAGATCGACGGTCCTTTCCCGTCGGCATCCGGCGCGCCTTCGATCTGGTAGCCGGAGGTCGCCGCACCCCAGAGGAAATTTTGCGGGAAGGTGTAGCGCATCAAGGGGGTACGTCCGCCGGAAGAAGCGGGGATGCCGCCTTGCTTGTAAGACCTACGCCTTCGGCTTGCCGGCCTTCTTTGCCTGTGCGCGTTTTCCTGCCGCCAGAGCCTCGCTGGCCCAACGCGTGAGTTCTTCGCGGTTCTCCAACACCCCGGCAGGCACGAGGTAATAAGACATCGTGCCCGGTTCGTCGGGGTCAGGTCGGAAGGCGGGCCAACCACGGTCGATGAAAGCGGCGCGGTTGACGTTGTCAGCCTTCAGGTGAAGTTCGCCCGCCGCGACCAGGGCGAACACCACTCCATCGCAATATAGCGTCCGACCGCCCATCATGGGACGCGCCGTGATCGTACCCAAGGCGGCCAATTGCTCCGCGGCAAAATCGGCGAAAGTGTCCCGCTCAGGAATTTTGGGCATAGATACCGGGGAAATCCGTTCCTTCCAGCAACGCCGCCATCATCCCCTCGCATCCCACGCGGTCTTCCTCGTCGAAGCGACCCGGGCGCGGGCTGTCGAGATCGAGTACGCCGAGAACCGCCTCACCCCGCATCAGCGGCACGACCAGTTCCGAGCGCGACGCCGCGTCGCAGGCGATGTGCCCCGGAAACGCGTGTACGTCCGGCACCACCAGGGAGCGGCGCTGCGCCACCGCCCCACCGCACACCCCGCGCCCCGAGGCGATCCGCACGCACGCCGGTTTGCCCTGGAACGGCCCGACGACCAGTTCGCCGCCGCGCCACAGGTAGAAACCAGCCCAGTTCAGTTCGGGCAGGCTTTGGAAAATCAGCGCGGAGGTGTTGGCGAGGTTCGCCAGCCAGTCGCGTTCGCCCGCGAGCAGCGCGCGAAGCTGACCGGTGAGTTCCGCGTAGAACTCCGCCTTGTTTTCGGTTTGGATGGCGGCGGTCGCGAACATGGCGGGCGAACGATGCGGGCCGTTACTTTTTCTTCGTGGCCGCCTCTTCGATCTCGGCCCATTCTTCCGGGGTGAGTTCCAGGTCGGCGGCGGCGACGTTCTCTTCCAGATGTTCCACGGAACTCGTCCCCGGGATCGGCAGCATGACCGGCGAGCGGTGCAGCAGCCAGGCCAGCGCGAGTTGGGCCACGGTCGCCTCGTGGCGCTTGGCGACCTCGTCGAGCACGCCGCCGGGTTTGGCCAGATCGCCCGCCGCCACCGGGAACCACGGGATGAACCCGATGCCGTTCGCCTCGCAATACTTGAGCGTTTCCTCGCTCTTGCGGTTGCCGATGTTGTACTCGTTTTGCACGCTGACGATCTTGACCGTCTTGCTGGCGCGCTCGATCTCGTCCTGGTTGACCTCCGAGAGGCCGATGTGCCGGATTTTGCCCTGCTTTTGCAACCGGCCCAGCACGCCGAGGCTCTCCTCGACGGGCACCTTGGGGTCGATGCGGTGGAGTTGGTAGAGGTCGATGCGGTCGACCTTCAACCGGCGCAGGCTCATCTCGACCTGCTGGCCGAGGTATTCCGGGCGGCCGACCGGCATCCAGCGGTTCGGTCCCTGGCGCGTCAGACCGCCCTTGGTAGCGATCACCACGCCTTCCGCATACGGGTGGAGGGCCTCGCCGATGAGGCGCTCACACACGTCTGGACCGTAGCTGTCGGCGGTGTCAATGAAATGGACGCCAAGTTCCACGGCCTTGCGCAAAACAGCCTTGGCGGATTCGGGGTCTTTCGGCTCGCCCCAGACGCCGGGGCCAGTGATACGCATTGCGCCATATCCGAGGCGATTGACGGACAGGTCGCCGCCGAGGGAAAACGTGCCGCTCGCGGCGGCGTGGGTAGAGGTGGTTTGAGCCATACGTCAAGGAATCGCGCGCCGCCCAGCGGGAGTGCGTACGGCGGAGGAAGAGTTTATCCACAGATTACGCAGATTTACGCAGATTTGAAGAAATGGGTGAAGAAGGTTTTCCTCCTTCCTCCTCCTTTCTTAATCTGCGAAAATCTGCGTAATCTGTGGATAATTTCACGTCTCCTGCCGGCGCGAGATCACCGCGTACAACGGATCGCCGTCCCCACCCGGCGAACGGTCGAGGGTTTCCACGCGCGACCAGTGTTCGGCCCCGGCGGCGCGGAACAGCGCCGCGACTACCCCGCACCGACCGACATCGTCGAGCGCGTGCCAGACCGCCACGGCCTTCGTCGGGAAACAGCGGTTGGAGAACGTCACGACCAACGGCGCGCCGGGCCGCAGCACCCGCGCCGTCTCGCGCAGCACGGCGACCGGGTCGGTCAGGTAGTCGATGGACACGCACAGGCCCGCCGCGTCGAACTCCCCGTCGCCGAACGGCAGGCGCGTGTTCTCGTTGAGGTTCTGCACGACGTGATCGGACAGACGCGGGTTGGCGGCCAGTTCCGCGCGGTTCATCCCCAGACCGACGACGCGCCGGTATTCGACTTCCGGCGGCAGGTGGCTGACCCAACTGCTCATCAGGTCGAGGATCGCGCCGCCCGCCGGGAAATATTCCCGGTAGAGTTGCGTGACGGCCGTGATGGCCCCGTCGTCGATGTGGGTCACGAAGCGGGGGGCGGCGTAGAAGGCTTCATCGGGCGACTCGTCGGCGCGGCGGAACCACGCGGGCGGCAGGGAATCGGGCATCGGCCAAGAGAAACGTTCCCGATGGTGGCTCTGTCAACCCGTCGGCGAGCGTATCGTTGGGATCATGGCCATCCTTTCCGTCCTCCTCGCGCTCCTCGCGGGCGCGCTGCAACCCTTTCAGGCGGCCCTCAACTCCCGCTTGGGCAAGGAGGTCGACAACCCGATCTTCTCGGTGTTCATCAGCGGCTTGCTCAGTGGTGTGGTGCTTGGTGTGTATCTGCTCTTCACCCGGCAGGTGTTGCCGAAGGGCTGGCCCGCCGCCGTGCAATTGCCCTGGTGGATGTGGCTCGGCGGCATCATCGGCGCGGCGTACCTGGTCGCCGTCGTCATCGCCACGCCCAAGCTGGGCGCGGGCACGCTGATGGCGCTGGTCATCGCCGCGCAGATCATCGTCTCCGTGGTGCTGGACCACTACGCCGCGCTTGGCTTGGAGCGGCATCCGGCGAGTTGGGGTCGCCTCGCGGGCGTCCTGTTGTTTTGCGCGGGGGCATTTTTAATCCAGAAGTTCTGAATTCGGTGATTGCGCCTGCGGACCAAAGCAGATACACGGGGGGCCGTGCCAGCGACTTCCTACCTAAAAACCAAGAGCCCGGAACTGCTCATCCAGGAATCCGAGGAGCCGGACCGCAAAATGAAGCGTTCGCTCAGCGCGTTGGACCTGACGTGCCTGGGAGTCGGCGCGATCATCGGCACGGGCATCTTCGCGCTGACAGGCACGGCGGCGGCGGGCGAGAGCGCGGCGGGAGCCGACAGATGGACGACGCCCGTCATCAACTTCATCCAGAGCTGGCTCAGCCACTCGGAACTCGCCCTCGGCCGCGCGGGGTCGGGGCCGGCCATCATGATTTCCTTCCTCGTCGCGGCGGTCGCGTGCGGGTTCGCGGCGCTGTGCTACGCGGAACTGGCTTCGATGATTCCCGTTTCCGGGTCGGCGTACACGTACTCGTACGCGACGCTGGGCGAGATCGTCGCATGGATCATCGGCTGGGACCTCATCCTGGAATACGCCGTCGGCAACATGGCCGTGGCGGCGAGTTGGTCGGGGTATTTTCTTAAATTTTGCGGCTCGGTCTTTCACCTCAAGTTCCCGCTCTGGGCGGTTACCGATGCCAAGACCGCGCAGGACGTGGTCGCCAAGGGCGGCGCGGCCCTCGGCGATTTTTCTTCGACGACGCTGCCGACGTTGTTCGGCCACCCGTTTGCGATGAACATCCCGGCGTTCGTGATCGTGGCGCTGGTCACGGTCCTGCTGGTCTACGGCATCCGCGAGAGCGCGCACGCTAACACGGCCATCGTCGTCGTGAAGGTCGCCGTCGTCGTGTTCGTCATCGCGCTCGGCGGGTTCTACGTGCATCCGTCGAACTGGGTGCCCTTCGCGCCGAGCGGGTTTTCCGGCGTGATGAGCGGTGCGGCCGTCGTCTTCTTCGCCTACATCGGCTTCGACGCCGTCTCGACCACGGCCGAGGAAACAAAGAATCCCCAGCGCGACATGCCCATCGGCATGATCGCCAGCCTCGTCGCCTGCACGATCCTCTACGTGTTGATGAGCGGCGTGCTGACAGGCATGCATCCATACAAAACTTATCTCGACGACTCCGCCGCGGTCGCGACGGCCTTCGAGGGCCATCGCGTCGTGCAGGCGGTGGTCAGCGCCGGGGCGCTGGCGGGCATGACCAGCGTGCTGCTCGTCTTCCAGCTCGGCCAGCCGCGCATCTTCATGGCGATGGCGCGCGACGGGTTGTTGCCGCAGTATTTTTCGCGGATCCATCCGAGGTTCCGCACGCCTTGGATCACAACGATCTGGACGGGGGCCATCGTCGGCACGGTAGCGATGTTCACGGACATCGGCACGCTGGCGGACCTCACGAACATCGGCACATTGTTCGCGTTCATCCTGGTGTGCATCGGCGTGTGCGTGCTGCGCCGGACCTCGCCGGACCGCCCGCGGCCGTTCCGGGTGCCGCTCGTGCCTTGGGTGCCGATCATGGGCATGGTGATGTGCGCGGCGTTGATGCTCAGCCTGACGGTGCTGACTTGGCTGCGTTCTCTCGAGCGCAGCCGGACCGGCAAGGAGTCGTGAGTCTGGCGAAAACCGCGCGGAGAAGATGTTTCAAGTGAGATCCAAATTCGT
>CAXTOX010000054.1:10560-25284 GCA_964245885.1 uncultured Chthoniobacterales bacterium
GGCTGCGTTTCTTCGGCTGGTTGGCCATTGGGCTGGTGATCTATTTTCTGTACGGCGTGCGTCACAGCCGCCTGCGCAACGGGCAGGGCGCGGAGAAGCTGCCAGGCGACGCGCGCGTTTGAACCTGTGTAGTAAAGACGTTTACAGCATTTTCCATTTGCCCATCAGGCTTGTAGCCCCGGCAGGGGCGGAAGATTTTAGCCCGGGGCGTGAGCCGTGGGAAAGGGTTGCCCAGAGGGTCAAAGCCCCGGCAGGGGCGGAAGAAAAGATGCCCGGTGGTCCCGCTGGCTCGCGTCTTTTCTTACGCCCCTGCCGGGGCTTTGACGAAAGCCGTTTTCCCGGGGCTCACGCCCCGGGCTATTCTCTTGCGCCCCTGCCGGGGCTGGGAACTCTCACAGGCAAACGGAAAATACTGTAGAAGCTCGTTAGCCCCGGAGGGGCTGGGAAAAAGAACCTCGTCATCATCTTCTTACCGGTGAACCCCTGCGCGCCGGGACGGAAAAGTTTCCCGCTTGCAGGCCGGAACGTCCCGGCCGTTGGTAGGCGCGTGATGTTTTCCTTTACCCGCTCTCTCCGTTGCCTGCTGGCCGCCGCGGCCTTGCTGCCGGGCCTCGTCCGTGCGCAATCGCCGACGCTGCCCGACACCACGCGCCTGCTGCGTTTCCCGACCACCAACGGCGACCAGATCGTCTTCGACTACGCGGGCGAACTCTACACCGTCGCCACGACCGGCGGCACCGCGCGGCGACTGACCAACGGGCCGGGTTACACCTCGTTCCCGCGCTTTTCGGCCGATGGCAAGCAACTCGCGTACACCTCTCAATACGACGGCAACACGGAGGTCTACGTCATGCCCGCCGACGGTGGCGTGCCCAAGCGGCTGACCATCACCCCCACCCTCGGCCGCGACGATATTTCCGACCGCATGGGGCCGAACAACCTCGTGATGACCTGGCTCAACACGAAGCCGGAAGTCGTTTTCCGCTCGCGGATGAAGTCTTTTAACTCCTTCATCGGCCAGCTCTACACGGTCGGCCTGGACGCGGAGTTGCCCAAACAACTGCCGGTGCCGCGCGGCGGGTTCGTGTCGTTCTCGCCCGATGATTCCAAGATGGCGTACAACCGTGTTTTCCGGGAGTTCCGCACCTGGAAACGCTACCGCGGCGGTATGGCCGACGACATCTGGATCTACGATTTCAAAACCGGCGAGACCACGAATCTCACCGACAATCCCGCGCAAGACATCTGCCCCATGTGGGGGCCGGACAACAAAGTGTACTTCGCTTCGGACCGCGACGGCCACCTGAACCTGTATTCGACAGACCTCGCCACGAAGGAGACGAAGCAACTGACCGCGTTCAAGGACTTCGACGTGAAGTTCCCGTCGATGGGCAAGGGAGCCATCGTCTTCGAGCAGGCGGGCTACCTCTGGCGCTATGATCTCGCGTCGGGACAAGCCGCACCGGTGCCAATCAGCATCAAGGAAGACCTCGTCGGCGGACGCCCCGCGACCGTGGACGCGGGCGAGCACCTGGAATCCGTCGGCCCCGCGCCGGACGGCAAGCGGGTCGTCGCCGTCGCGCGCGGCGAACTGTTCTCCGTGCCCGCCAAGGACGGCACGCCGCGCAACCTCTCCAACACGCCCGGCGTGCACGAGCGCGACGCTCAGTGGTCGCCCGACGGCAAGTGGATCGCCTATCTCTCCGATGCCAGCGGTGAAAACGAACTCTGCATCCGTCCGCAGGACGGCAAGGGCGACCCGCAGCAGATCACGACGGGCGCGGACACGTATTATTTCACGCCGATCTGGTCGCCCGACAGCAAGAAACTCCTCTGGAGCGACCGCCTGGAACGCCTGCGCTGCGTGGACGTGACGACCCACGCCGTGACGCTCGTGGACCACAGCGACGTGGCCGAAATCCGCGCTTACGACTGGTCCCCCGACAGCCAGTGGATCACCTGGAGCCGCCAGGAAAAAGAAGGCATGGCGAAGGTCTACCTTTACGGTCTCAACGGCGGCAAGCGCATCGAGGCCACAGACGGCTGGTACGACGCGGGCAACCCGGCGTTCAGCGACGACGGGAAATACCTCCTGCTCACGTCCGCGCGCGACTTCAGCCCCACGTTCGGACAAGCGGAGTTCTCCGAGGTCTACCGCAACATGGAGCGCGTCTACCTCCTCACGCTCGCGAAGGCCACACCCGGCCCGCTCGCCCCGAAAAGCGACGAGGTCGGCCAGGCGGAAGACAAGAAACCGGACGACGACAAAAAGGACGCCAAACCCGGCGACAAGAAGCCGGTGTCCGTCGTGGTGGACGAGGAGGGTCTGCGCGAGCGCATCACCGCGCTCAACATTCATCCGGGCAACTACCAAGCCCTGCGCATGGTGGACGACCGCGTCTTCTACCTGCGTGCCAAGGAAGACGACGGCGGGGACGACGAGGAAGGCCCGGGCAACCAGAAGTCCGACCTGTGCGCCTACAGCCTCAAGGACCGCAAGGAAACCGTGCTCGGTGAGGTCGCCAGTTACGAGATCACCTTTGACGGCAAGAAGCTGCTCGTCAAACAGGGCAAGGATTACGCGCTCGTCGACCTGCCCAAGGACAAACTCGATACCAAGGAGGGCAAGCTCAAGCTGAACGGCCTCGACATGGCATTGGACCGTCACGCCGAGTGGACGCAGATTTATAACGAAGCCTGGCGGCAGATGCGCGACTTCTTCTACGCACCCAACATGAACGGCGTCGACTGGCAGGCCATGCACGACAAGTACGCCGCGCTGCTGCCGTTCGTGAACAACCGCAACGACCTGACGTACCTCATCGGCGAGTTGATCGCCGAATTGAACAACGGCCACGCTTACGTCGGCGGCGGTGAACGCCCGCAAGCACCGCGCATCAAGCTCGGCCTGCTCGGTGCGGAGTTCTCGCGCGACCCGGCCTCGCGCGCTTACAAGATCGACCGCATCCTGCCCGGTGAGAATTGGGACGAGGAAACGCGTTCACCGCTGACCGCCATCGGCCTCAACGTGAAGGCGGGCGATTACCTCCTCGCCATCAACGGCCAGCCGGTTGCCAAGCTGGCAAATCTCAACGAGGCGCTGATCGGCACGGCGGGCAAGCAGGTCGCGTTGCGCGTGAACTCCAAGCCCTCCGACGACGGCGCACGCGACATCACCGTGGTGCCGACCGCGGACGAAGCCCCGCTCTACTACCTCGCGTGGGTGCAGAAGAACATCGAATACGTCACGAAGAAAACCGGCGGCAAGGTCGGCTACCTGCACATCCCGGACATGGGGAAGCCGGGACTGAATGAGTTCACGAAGCTGTACTTCCCGCAGATTCACAAACAGGGGCTCATCGTGGACGTGCGCGGCAACGGCGGCGGGTTCGTCTCGCCGATGGTCATCGAACGCCTGCGCCGCGCGCTGGTGATGGTGGAAATGAGCCGCAACAACTCCGTGCCGCAGACGAACCCACCACAGACCTTCACCGGACCGATGGACGCGCTGCTGGACGAATTCTCGGCGTCGGACGGGGACATTTTCCCGTTCCGCTTCAAGACTCTCGGCCTGGGAAAACTCATCGGCAAACGCTCGTGGGGCGGCGTCATCGGCATCAACAGTTCGCTGCCGTTCGTGGACGGCGGACAGCTCTTCAAGCCGGAGTTCGCGCCGTATTCCAAGGACGGCAAGGGCTGGGTGATCGAGGGCCACGGCGTGGACCCGGACATCGTGGTGGACAACGATCCGGCGAAGGAGTTCCACGGCGAGGACCAGCAGTTGGACAAAGCCATCGAGGTGATCCTCGACGAGTTGAAGACCAAAGCCTACGAACTGCCGCCGATCCCGCCGTTCCCGGATCGGAGCAAGTAGGTGAAGAAGACGTGCGATGGGTCGTTCGCTGCCGCCCACGGCATCTAATCCTTGTGCGCTGCGCGAAGAAATACCTGCAACCAAGCTTTTCGGCACACGCTTGATTCCGCAGCCTGCGCCGACACCAAGGAGTTAGCCATGTTCCGCTCCAGAAAGATCGAGAGCGATCCGGGATGGATTGATCCCGACGGCGTCAAGGTTTACACCATCTCCGCCCAAAACCTGCCTGTCGATCAGGCTCCTTACCTCGCGCGCCTGGACGAGATCAAGAAGCAAAAAGCCGTTGTTTGGGCGTCGACTCCGTCCTTCGCGATCTTCCACGACGGCGCGGAGATGGCTTACCTCGTCCTGGCTTGGTGGAGCAACGACAACGAGTTGTTCACGTCGGTCTCGGTGCAAACGGCTGGAAACTGGGTGGAGGACCCAGAAAAGTATTCATTCTGCGTTTACGATCTCGAAGTGATCTGGCAAGAACGCGACCACTTCGTGAAATTTGTCGATTGTGCCCGGCCCAGCCTCGCAAGCTACCGGGCCGCGAGGATGAGCCTGAATGTCAATGCAATCCCAGCACGTTGAACACGACAAACAACCCAAACGCAAATAGCCCGGCTCCGAGCAACACGCACACCGGCAGCGTCAGCACCCACGCGAGCAGGATGTTTCTCAGCGTTTCCTTCTGCAGCCCGGCGTGATTGGCCGCCATCGTACCCGCGACACCCGACGACAGGATGTGCGTCGTGCTCACCGGCAGGTTCATATGGTCTGCCGCCAGGATCGTGCCCATCGCGATCAGTTCGGCCGACGCGCCTTGCCCGTAGGTGAGGTGGCTCTTGCCGATCTTCTCGCCGACGGTCACCACGATGCGCTTCCAACCCACCATCGTGCCCAGACCTAGCGCGAACGCCACCGCGACCTTCACCCACAACGGGATGTACTTGGTCAATTTATCGGTTTCGGCCCCGTACTTCGTGGCCCGGTCCTTTTCGCTGGCTTCGGTGATCTTGCCGGTCTTTATCAACTTGCCCACCGCCGCGCCGACGAGGTAGAGATTGCTGCGCGTGGCGCGGCGCGCTTCGACGGGCACATCGTCAAACCGGGTTTTGCCGTCGAGCATGTCGTGGACGCCGTGCGCTTTCTCCGCGACCGCCGCGAAGGTCTTGTCGCTGAACTGGCCGTTGGACTTGATGAAGTTGGAGAGTTCCTTCTCGGCATCCTCGGCGGAAAGGTTCATGCCCGGAGACTTCTTACCCATGTCGTCGCCGACCTGCTGCGAATACATGACGACGGACTGGATCATTTCCGGCTTGGCGTCCATCTTGAGCGCGTACGCTGCCGGCAGCACGCCGATGAGAATGAGCATGAGCAATCCCTGGCCCTTCTGTCCGTCGTTGGAACCGTGCGCGAAGCTGACCCCCGTGCAGGTCAGCACCAACAATCCGCGCACCCAGCCGGGCGGCGGCTTCTCGCCTTCGGGGGCCTGGTAGAGTTCCGGCTGCTTCACGAACTTCTTCAGCAACAACAGCAACCCACCCGCGCATACAAACCCGACGATGGGTGACACGAGCAAGGCGGTGAACGTCTCCTGCACCTTGCCCCAGTTGACGCCGTCCCCGAACACGTGCCCCGGCTTCATGAGCGAGTTCGCCAGGCCCACTCCCACGATGGCGCCGATGAGCGAGTGGGACGAACTGGCCGGCAGCCCCATGTACCAGGTGCCCAGGTTCCAGATGATCGCCGAGATCAGCAGCGCGAAGACCATCGCGTAGCCCGCGGCCGAGCCGACGTTGAGCACCAGTTCGACCGGCAGCAGCGCGACGACCCCGTAGGCCACCCCGCCCGAGGACCACAGCACGCCGATGAGATTCCACATTCCCGACCAGACCACGGCGATCCAGGGTTTGAGCGAATGGGTGTAGATGACCGTGGCCACGGCGTTGGCCGTGTCGTGGAAGCCGTTGACGCACTCGAAGGCGAGCGCCAGACCCACCGCCAGGATCAGGAAGAAACCGCTGCCATTTGAAACCGCTTCGCCGAAGAGATGCATATGGGGAAACGCCTACCCGCGTCCCCCGGCAAGCGAAACAGGGACACCGTGACGTTTTCGTCACGGAGAGCCGCACCGTTCGCCTTCTACGAATCCGACGTTGAAGACGAACCGCTTTCCTCCACGAAATCCACCGCCATGCCTTCACTCAACACCACCGCTGACCGCGCCGCCGGTGCCATCATGGGAGCATTGATCGGCGACGCCCTCGCGCTCGGTCCCCATTGGTACTACGATCGCGACGAACAACGCCGCGACTATGGCGATTGGATCACCGGCTACACGGACCCGAAGCCCGGCCGCTACCACGCGGGCATGCACGCCGGGCAGCTTTCGCAGACGGGCCTGCTCATCGGGACCTTGCTGCGCTCGGTCGCCGCGCGCGGCGGCTACGACGAGGCCGACTGGACCCGGCGCATGGACGCCGATTTCCTGCCGCACCTCGACGGCACGCCCATGCACGGCCCCGGCGGCTACACCAACCAGGACATGCGCGACGTGTACCGCCTGCGCGTCAAAGAGGGCAAACTCTGGGGCCAATGCGCCAGCGACGTGGACACCACCGAGGCCGCCGCGCGCATGGTCGTCCTCGCCGCCCGGTACGCCGACGATCCCCGGCGCGCCGCCGCATTCTCCGCCGCCCACGGCAGACTCACGCAGGACGACGGGCTGACGCTCTCGCTTTCCGTCGCGTTCGCGTGCGTCGTCTCGGCGCTCGTGCGCGGGGAGGCGATGGACGCTCCCCTTTCCGACAAGCTGATGGCGCTCACGAAAAAGGGGGTGTTGCCCTTCGGCCACGTCACCGGCGAGAAGTTCGGTCCCCCGCCCCGCGGTGGCGGGTCCGGTCCTCGCGACGGCACGGGACATTTTCCCTCGCCCGACGGCCTGTTGCTGCCCGGCTACTGCGCCGAAGCGGCGCGCGATCCGGCGATCCGCATCGAGCCGGCCTGGAAGGTGGCGACCCTCTACGGGCTGCCGTGCGCCATCTACGGTCCGCTGCCGGCGGCGTACTACTTGGCGGCGCGTTTCGCGGGTGAATTCGAGGCCCCGGTGCTCCACGCGCTCAACGGCGGCGGCCAGAACATGGCCCGGGCCTGTCTAACCGGTGCGTTGGCCGGTGCGCAGGTCGGGCTGCGAGCCATTCCCGCCCACCTGATTGACGGCCTAGAAAACGGCGCAGAACTCGCCGCCCTCGCCCTTCAGGTAACCGCGCCAGCGGAAATGGGTGATTGACCCTATTCCACGCCGGGGTCGGTTGCGGCGACCGTTGCTTCGTGGTAAAAGGCAAAACTCGTAAGAAGGTTCGCAAATACGCCCGCCAAGGCCGCCGTTCTTCCAATCGCCGTCTTCCCGTCGTCGAAGCGAACGCCCTTTCCTCCCTTTTTCCGGAGCATGTCGCCATGCCTACGACAGGTCAACCCGTCACCGGCCAGCACGACGAGGTCATCAGCGGCATCTACATCGCCCGGGGGAGCGATACCTTGGGGCCTTACAACTCGCTCGAAGCGGCGGCGCTCGTCACCGGGGGTTATTTGCGGCTCGACGACTACGCGGCCCGCAACGGCGACCCGGCCTGGGTTCCGCTGGCTAGTTTTCTGCCGCTGTCGTCTGTCAGCCGTCCCGCGGAACCCACACCGTCCCTGGCTGGCAAAACGCACCCGCGCCGGTGGAGGCCGCTCGCTTCGGCATTCGCCATTTTGTTGGCGGCCCCGCTGCTCGTGGCGGGCGGATTGCGCTGGTTCAGGCACCAACCTGCCACGTTTCCCGTGTCGATTCCCGCGCCGGCCGCGCCTGTACCCGACCCACCCGCGACCCCGGCTCCGGCACCGGCGGTTCTCCCGGTTGAACACGAGGTAGCCCCTTTGCCGCTGGCAAGCGGTCCGTTGAACGGGTCGCTGTCTTTTGTCCTGCCGCAGACCGGGCACGTTTCCCCGACCGGGATACGCGTGTCGGCCTATCCGCTGACGGCGTTGGAACCGGTCCTCGGCCCGGAAACCGTCGATGCCCGGGCCGCCCGCGCCCGGCTCGACCCGCAGATCGAGGCGGCGGCACAGGAACGTGCCACCCGCACCGCCGAGGCGCAGGCTGCCCTCCAGGCGTGGCACGAAGCCGATCCGGCGAGCCCGCTGATCGGGTCGTTGCGCTTCGCGAGCCAGGGAGCGAAGGCTGCCGCCAAGGCCGCCGAGGATGATTACCGCTACCTGCTGGACGAACGTGCCGCCGCGGCCGGTGGCGAGTTTTATTTCCATGGCCTGCCCGCGTCCGAAGTCGTGGCGGACACGGATGCCCAGGGTTTCTTCACGCTGCCGCTCCCGCCGGATACGGAACCGTACGTCGTGGCGGCGTCCGTGCGCCAGACGGCGGACGACGGCGTTGTTCGTTCGCGTTACTGGTTGCTGCGGCTTTCGCCCGCGCAACGTGCCGGCCGCGAGAGCTTGCGGCTGGACGATGGCAACGCCTCGTCTTCCCCGGCCGCCGAGTCGCTGATCCACACGGCGGATTGAGGGATGGCACCCGCCGCAGGCGGTCGTCCACAGGGTAGGGATGGCTCTCCGAGCCGCTCCCTAAATTTTTCCAGCGGGAATAAAGGATTGCCATACCATCAATTTCCCCACTTCGGAAGATGGGAAAAAGCCGCCTTGACCGTAGACGGTTAACCCCGATGAAGCCGCGGCGAACCTTTCTCCCTGCACGATTGACCTCGGAAACAGGGGGCCCTATGCTGCGCGCCGATGCCCCCCTCTTTCGCCTCGCGGACCCGAAACCGCACCGGTTTCACGCTGATCGAACTGCTCGTCGTCATCGTCATCATCGCCGTCCTCGCCAGCATCGCCCTGCCGTCCTTCAGCGCGGCGCAAAACCGGGCGCGCAAGGTCCAAGCGGTCAATGACCTGCGAAACACGAAAACCGCGATTTTCACCTACTACGGAGATTACCATAAATACCCGATCCCCACCGCGCAGATCGGGGTTGCAGACATCGCGTACGGCGTGCCCGGTGGAACAAATTCGACCGCGGATTTGTTCGACATCCTGCGAGCGTTCGACGACGGCAATGTCAACGGGAACAACGTTCTCAACCCGTCGCAAACCGTTTACTGGTCCGGCAAGTTCGCCGCCAGCGCGACGAAGCCGCGCGAGGGCATCACGACGCAGCCGGTGACTGTCAACGGCAACACCATTCCGAAAGGCTCGCTGGTGGACCCGTGGGGGAACTCTTACCTGGTCTACATCGACGGGGATGGGGACGGCGATCTGACCACGATCATCGCTCAACAGTATGCGGACGCAGGGACCGTGCAAGCCTCTTCGCCCCCACTGGGCGTGGCGTTCGCCTCGCTGGGGCCGGACGGGGTGTTCGGCGCCAAGGTTGGCGCCGCGAGCAACGGCCTCTCGAAGAACTCCGACGACATCGTGTCGTGGCAGCAGTAGATCGGGGAGCTGCTTTCAGGACGGTGCTGGGTCACTTCCCGAGACTCGACGTGGACTCCGCGAGCCCCCTTGCCCCCGGTCGGGACGCATGGGTCCTTGCAGGCTGTCCCGGCGACGCTAAAGTACCGGACAGACGCTTATGCAATTCCGCACCTATCGGAACACCGACCTGACCGTCAGCGCCGTTGGCTTCGGACTTTGGACAGTCTCCACCGGCTGGTGGGGCCAGTTCACGGAGGGCGAAGCCATTACCCTGATGCACCGCGCCCTCGATCTGGGCGTCACGCTTTTTGACGCCGCTGACACCTACGGCAACGGCCTGAGCGAGGAACTCATCGCCAAAGCCTTCCCCACCCGGCGCGACGACATCGTGATCGCCACGAAGGTCGGCTACGACGTGGCCAACCACGGCAGCGACGCCCGCCGCGGTCAGCGCGCCATCCCGCACGACTTTTCGCCCGAGGCGATCACCCTCGCCACGGACAACGCCCTGCGCCGGCTCAAGACCGACCGCATCGACCTCCTCCAACTCCATAACATCGGCATGGCCGAGGTGGATGATGACGCCATCTGGGAAACGCTCGACCGACTCGTCGCCTCCGGCAAGGTGCGCCACACCGGGTTCGCGCTCGGGCCGGCCATCGGCTGGATGTACGAGGGCGTTCGCGGCGTCGAACGCCGGCCCGTCACCAGCGTGCAGCACATCTACAACCTGCTGGAGCCGCACCCCGGCCGTGCCATCCACGAGGCCGCCGCGCGCGCGGACCGCGACACGATGTTCCTCATCCGCGTGACCCACTCCAGCGGCATGCTGGAGGGCAAGTACACCGAGGACACGGTTTTTCCGTCCACCGACCACCGCGTCCACCGGCCGCGCTCGTGGCTGCTCAACGGCATCAAGAAGGTGGACCAACTCCGCTTCCTCGAAGGCCCGGACCGCACGCTGGGACAAGCGGCGCTCCAGTGGCTGCTCGCCGACGACCGCGTGGCCTCGACGCTGCCCAATATCTACAACGCCGAACAACTCACCGAGTTTGCCCGCGCACCCGACACGCCCGGGCTGACGGAGGACGAGATGGCGCGCGTCGCCGCACTGACGGCGGAGAACTTCGGTCTCACCGAGGATGCGCCGAAGTACAAAGGCACGATGACACTGGACGAAACCACCGTTGAACCCGAGACTGCCAACGCCTGAGAGGGAAATGCAAAATGCAGAATGCCGAATGCAAAAGTCCTGAAGGCAGAAATTCGGTTCATCCCTACAACAAAAACCTGTCGTTCACAGACTCTGAACTTCTGCATTCTGCATTCTGCATTCTGCATTTTCCCAAGCTGCCATGAGCCAGGATTTAAACGATCTTTTAGAGGGTTGGGGTCACGAGCCGGGTCAGATCAAGGTGCGCAAGATCATGGGCAGCGACGGCAAGGAGAAGGTCCAGCTCCGCCTCGATCTCGGCCTGATCCAGATGGAGATGTCCGGCCGCCCCGACGGCACCCGGCCGAAAAGCTGCGAATCGCTCCTGACCTATCATCAGGGCCGCGCCATGGCCTCCGAGAGGAAGAGTGAGACCTATCAACTCACTCCCGACGATTGCGGCGAGTTGCAGCAGGAGGGCATCCAGTATTACCATCGCTACCTGAGCCTGTTCCAGTTGGAGGAATACCCAGCCGTCGCGCGTGACACCGCACGAAACCTGGAGTTGTTTTCTTTCGTGCGCGAGCACACCGACCGCGAGGACATCGTGTGGGCTTTCGATCAGTTCATCCCCTACGTCCAGATGATGAACACCCGCGCGCGCGCCTCCATCGAACTGGAAAAGCGCCGTGTCGACGCCGCCTTGAAGGAAATCGACAAGGGGCGCGACCTCATCGTGGCGTTCTACAACGAGCACGAGCAGGCCGACGCCGAGAAGAGCGCGGAGTTGGCGTTCCTCGACGAGTGGCGCGACGAACTGCGGGCCAAGCAGCCCGTCAGCAAGCTCGAAAAGATGCGGCGCGAAATGGAAAGTGCCATCTCGCAGGAAGCCTACGAACGCGCCGCGCAACTCCGCGACGAGATCAAGGCCCTCGACGCCAAGCGTCAGCGGCGAACGGCTCCACGCGCGAGCGGTCCGCAGGAAATCGACGAGTAGATTTTAACGCTTGGTGTGAAATTCAGCAGCCCCGCAGGGGCGGAATGCGATAGCCCAAGGCAACGCCCTGGGAACGCGGGGTGCCAGAAAGCCAGCCCTGCAAGGGCGAAATCAAGACGCGGCCATCTCAGGGTTTCGCCCTTGCAGGGCTGGGAAGCTCTTTTGGTCAGTGACCCAGGGCGTTGCCCTGGGCTATCGCATCCCGCCCTTGCGGGGCTACGGGAACGGGATTCCACACCAAGCGTTTTAGCCGCAAAAGGCGCAGAAAACGCAAAAGGGGAAGAAGCGGAAACCATTTTTCTTTCTCCATTTTGCGGCTTTTGCGGCTAAAGTCTTCCGTGCTGTCATCCACCGTATGAACGAGTCTCTCACCGAGCGAAAGGAACGTTGGGCGCGCAAGCAGGCTGGCAAGCAGCGGCCCACGGTGCGTTCGCACGACCGCCTGCCGCCGGGCCAGCACCTTACCAACGGCTTCCCCGTGCTCGACCTCGGCATCCAACCGGTGGTCAAGCTGCCGGACTGGCGGCTGGAAGTGAGGGGAATCGTGGAAAATCCCGTGTCCCTGTCGTGGGAAGCGTTCCATGCGCTGATGCCCTTCGAGGACGTGAGCGACTTCCACTGCGTGACGACCTGGAGCAAGTACGATTGCCGCTGGTCGGGCGTGGCATTCTTCACCCTGATGGATCTGGTCAAACCGAAGCCCGAGGCGCGGTTCGTTTACTTCACGAGCTACGACGGATACTCGACCAACACGGCGCTCGAAAATTGCCTGGACGACGATGTGCTCGTGGCCACGCAGTTCGACGGCAAACCGATCCCGAGGGAACACGGCGGTCCGGCGCGCGTCATCATCCCGAAGCTGTACGCGTGGAAGGGAGCGAAGTTCGTGCGGACGGTCGAGTTCCTGGCGGAGGACAAGCCCGGCTTCTGGGAAGTACGCGGCTACAGCAACACCGCCGACCCGTGGACGGACGACCGTTTCGCGTGATTGTCTTTTCCCCCGCCATGCCCCTCCCCGCACCGCTCGATCCGCAGATGCTCCGCGACGAGCTGGCCACCCTCGGGCTTGTCAAAGCGTACGAACTGCTGCCGGACGGCTCGATGCGGGCGACGACGCCGCTGCTCTACCCGGACGGTTCGCCGATCCAGATTTACCAACGGAGCGTCGAGGATTTGTTCCAGTCTGCCCGGCTGACGGACGGCGGACGCACCTTCGCGTTTCTGGGTGGTGCGCAGGTCCAGATGGAAGGCCACGAGAAGCGCGAGCATCTCCTGCACGAAGTCTGCCGCGGCCTCGGCGTCGACCATCACCAGGGCGAACTCTCCGTCGCCCTGTACCCGGAAACCGACGTGGCGGACGCCGTCCTCCGATTGGTCCAGGCATGTATCCGCATCGCGGATTTGCACTACACGCTGACCTTCAAGAACAAGACGGACTTCCATCAGATTTTCCTCGCGGACTTCCTGAGCCTGGAACGGCCCGACCACATGGAAAACTTCACGATCCAGGGACGGTTCGGCCGGAACGTGAAGATCGACTTCTTCGTCCGCCACAAAGAGGCGCGGGATCATCTCATCATCACGATGACCTCGACCAACCGCACGTCGTCGCACGCGGTGGCCAACGATGTGTTCTGCCGCTGGTACGACCTTGAACGCTACCGGAACGATTACACTTTTCTGACGGTGCTCGATTCGACCAGCGGCGCGTTCCACGAGGGGGACATCAACCGGGTGGCCGATGTCTCGCGGGTCATCCGCTATCCGGCCGAGGCCGGGACCCTGAGCGGCTTGCTGGCTCGTCCAAGCTGATCCTTCAAAATGACCATCATCGGTCTTGCGAAAGCTATTCCCCAGCCCCGGCAGGGGCGTAAGAGGACAGCCCACGGCGTGAGCCGTGGGAAGGCAGACGTTTTTCGCCTCAGCCCCGGCAGGGGCGTAAGAAAATCCGGCGGGTTCTCAGGACCACCACGCGGATTTTCTTACGCCCCTACCGGGGCTTTGTGCTTGGGCAACGTTCACCCACGGCTCACGCCGTGGGCTAACTTTTTACGCCCCTGCCGGGGCTAGGAACAGAGCAAGCAAATGGAAAAAGTTTTGGAAGTCCGCCATCTGACGATCCGCTTCGCGCCGGACGGTCCGCCGGCGGTGGACGACGTGAGTTTTTCCATCGGCGAGGGCGAGACGCTCGCGGTCGTCGGCGAGAGCGGCAGCGGCAAGAGCGTCACGGCCCTGGCGCTGACCCGCCTGCTGCCCGAGCCGCCCGCGCGCTACGAGCACGGCGAAATCCTGCTGGCCGGCCGCGACCTCCTCAAGCTGCCCGAGAGCGGGTTGCGCGCCGTGCGCGGCGGCGAGATCGCCTACGTTTTCCAGGACCCGGCGACGACGCTCAACCCCGTGCTCACCGTGCGCGCGCAGATCGACGAGGTCCTCGCGCTCCATCGCCCCGACGTGCCCGCCGACCGCCGCGCGCGCGACGCCGAAATCGTCCGCGCGCTCGCCGAGGTCGGCATCACCGAACCCGGGAAACGTCTGCGCGCCTATCCGCACGAACTCAGCGGCGGCATGGCGCAACGCGTGGTCATCGCGATGGCGCTGGCGTGCCGGCCGAAGCTCCTCGTCGCCGACGAACCGACCACCGCGCTCGACGCCACCGTGCAGCGGCAGATCATGGATTTGTTCCGGGAGCTGAAAGGGAAATTCGGCATGAGCATCCTGCTCATCACGCACAACTTCGGGATCATCGGCGGGTTGGCCGACCGCGTGGCGGTGATGTTTCGCGGCAAGCTCGTCGAGGAAGGCAAAACCGACGACGTGCTCCACGGTCCGCGGCATCCGTACACGCGGGCGTTGATCGACTGCATCCCCAAGCTCGGCGCGGGCCGTCACCGACTGGCGACGATTGACCATGCAACCCTGTGAAATGCAAAATGCAAAATGCAAAATGCAGAAGTTCGGAAGCAGAATTTCTTAGAATCTGTGTGGTTAAAGATGACGACGCGTTCTTCTCCCCAGCCCTGCCAGGGCGTCAGGCGATAGCCCAGGGCAACGCCCCGGGTGCGTTTTCCGTTTTACATCCCACAGCCCTGCAAGGGCGAAGCTCCTCGTGCGCGGGAGACTGGTTTCGCCCTTGCAGGGCTGGCCTCTGTTTGGTCCGCCAACCCAGGACGCTGCCCTGGGCTGTCGCCTGACGCCCTGGCAGGGCTGGGGAACGATTCAAACTTCTTTCACCACACAGGTTCT
>CAXTOX010000055.1:0-5805 GCA_964245885.1 uncultured Chthoniobacterales bacterium
CCTGCGACTCGTCAACCGCACGGCGGCGTCTCTGCTGCGCGGAGACGAACGCTCCCTGGTCGGCCGCACGGCGGACGAACTCGGCCTCGCCGCTTGTCTCGACGGCGAAACCCACCGCACGCTCACAGCGGATTTCCCCGGCAAGGCTGACGTGCGCTGGAGCTTGCACCGCTCAAGTTTCCGCGAGGGTGGACGGCCCCATCAACTCCTCGTCCTCGCCGACGTGAGCGCCTCTTTGCGCGAGGAAGAGCGCGCCGCGTGGCAACGGCTCATCCGCGTGCTCGGTCACGAGATCAACAACTCGCTCACCCCCATCGGCTCCATCGCCGGGAGCATCGGCACGCTCCTCGAACGGCCCGAGGGGCAACGCGCCCCCGATTGGCAGGACGACGTGCGCGAGGGGCTGGGGATCATCGGCGCGCGAGCGGAGTCGCTCGGGCGGTTCATGGGCGCGTATTCGCGGTTGGCGCGGCTGCCGGCACCCGTGCGGTGGGAGGGAGCCATCGCGGTGCTCGTGCGACGGGCGGCGGCGCTGGAAACCCGACTCTCCGTCGAAGCTACCGGAGCGGAGAACGTCGTCGCGAACGTCGATGGCGACCAGGTCGAGCAGGTGCTCATCAACCTGATCCGCAACGCTGCCGACGCCGCGCTGGAAACCGGTGGCAGCGTGCGCGCCGGCTGGTCGGAGGAAGACGGAGTGGTGGTGATCCTCGTCGACGACGAGGGACAGGGGCTGGCGGGAACGGCGAACCTGTTCGTGCCGTTTTTCACGACCAAGCCGCAGGGCAGCGGCATCGGACTGGTGCTCAGCCGCCAGATCGCCGAGGCGCACGGAGGGAGTCTGAGTTTGGAAAACCGCCCGGACGGCGTGCGCGGTTGCCGGGCGACGTTGCGGCTGCCGAAGCGATCCATCTGACAGGGAGGGACGCGCTCACGGCGCACGCTCCAGGTGTCCCGGAATTGGGATGACACGGTTCCAACGGTGGGACAAATGGTTAAATTTATTTTCAGGGTAATTAAATCATAATGCTCTGAACGCGTGCATCTTGTAAATAGTTAAGAGGGTTGGCACGCGCCTTGCAAATAGGAAGGGCAACAACGCAAATCATCACGACATGAACACCAACAATTCCTCTAGTTTCACGCTGTTCCAAGACCGCGACCTCGACACCGCCGTCCACACGCCGAAGACACCCGCCCGCTTCTCCTCCGAACCCGAGGGCGAAGGGATGGAAGTGTGCCTGCGCGGGCTGCTGGTCGCCAGTCTGTTCGCCGCCATGGTCTGCTGCGGCGTGCGCGCCGACCGGTTCGCCAACGTGCACGACAAAACGTCGTCCTTGCCGGATGCCCACACCGCGGTCGCCGTGACCCAGCCCTACGCCGCTCCCGTCACCAAGACCCTGTAACGACCCGCCTCCCCGCCGCCGCCCCACGTTCCTGCCATGAACCTGCGCCCCACGCCCTTCCTGACGCCGACGCCCGCCCCTGGTGCGAGGCCGGGCTTCACCCCCTCCGGCGGCGGCATGGACGTGAGCCGTTCGCCGCTGATCGCCCGCCGCCGCCAGCGTCTCCGCTGGCTGTTGGCCGGCGGCGCGTCGCTGGCCCTCGCGGCGGTGGGCGTGGTCTTTGCGCGGCTGCGTCCGGCCGCGCCGACCGTCGAGCGCGTCGGCGTGTCGGTCGACACCGTGCGGCGCGGGTCGATGATCCGCCAGGTGCGGGGACTCGGCACGCTCGTCCCCGAAGAAATCCGCTGGATCGCCGCCCGCACGGACGCCCGCGTCGAACGCATCGTCATTTTCCCCGGCGCGACCGTGAATCCGGACACGGTGGTCCTCGTGCTCAGCAACCCCGAGTTGGAGCAGTCTGTGCTCGACGGCGACGCCGCCGTCACCGCCGCCCGGGCCAGGCTCAACAGCCTGCGCGCGCAGTTGGAGAGCCAGGCGCTCGAACGCGAGAGCGCCTTCGCCAAGGCTCAGGGGGACCGCGACACCGCCACCGCGCAGGTCGAGGTCAACGAAAAATTGGCCGAGAAAGGGCTGATCGCCGAAGTGGAGTTAAAGAAATCACGGATCTCCGCCAAGGAACTGACCTCCTGCTGCGAGATCGAAGGCCGGCGCGTGGAGTTTACCCGCCAATCCGTCGAGCCGCAACTCGCCGTCGCCCAAGGAGAACTCGACGGCGCGAAGGCCCAAGCTGGGTTGCGCCACAGCCAGCTCGACGCCCTTCAGGTGCGCGCGGGCATGGCGGGTGTGCTCCAAATCGTGCCCGTCGAGATCGGCCAACGCATCACGGCGGGGACCAACGTCGCCCGCGTCGCCGACCCGGCCCGGCTCAAGGCGCAGGTCAAAATTCCTGAAACGCAGGCGCGCGACATCCAGCCCGGCCAGCCCGCCGACGTGGATACCCGCAACGGGGTCGCCGCCGGCCACGTTTCCCGCGTCGATCCCTCCGTGCAGGCCGGCACGGTGCTCGTGGACATCACCTTCGGCGACACGCCGCTGCCCCGGGGCGCGCGGCCGGACCTGAGCGTCGAGGGCACCGTCGAACTCGAACACATCGACGACACGCTCGTCGTCGGCCGGCCTGCGTTCGGGCAAGAGGAGGGCACCGTCAGCGTCTACCGCCTGACGCCCGACGGCAGCGAGGCCGCGCGCGTTAAAGTGAAGCTTGGGCGCGGTTCGCTCAGCACCGTCGAGGTCCGCGACGGCCTCCAGGCCGGCGACAAGATCATCCTCTCCGACACCAGTAATTCAGACAAAAACAGCGACGTGATCCGTTTGGATTGACGAAGAAAACCACGCCGATATGAGTACCGAGACGTCCACCGAAAATCCCATCCTCATCCACCTCGACGGGGTGAAAAAAGTGTTCCTGACCGACGAGGTTGAGACCCACGCCCTCGCGGGCATCTATCTCGACATCAGGCAGGGGGAATACGTGTCCATCGCGGGTCCGTCAGGCTGCGGCAAGAGCACGCTCCTGTCCATCCTCGGGTTGCTCGACACACCCACCGAAGGAGCGTACCGGCTCAACGACCACCCGGTGGAGGGTCTGTCGTTCGCGGACCGCGCCCGGCTGCGCAACCGGGAGATCGGGTTCATCTTCCAGAGTTTCAATTTGATCGGCGACCTCTCGGTGGCCGAGAACGTGGAACTGCCGCTGACCTACCGCAACGACGTGGCCTCCGCCGAGCGCAAGCGCCGCACCAACGAGGCGCTCGACCGCGTCGGCATGAGCCACCGTGGACGGCATCTGCCCAACCAGCTTTCCGGCGGCCAGCAGCAGCGCGTGGCCGTGGCGCGGGCGCTCGCGGGCAGCCCGAGCGTGCTGCTCGCCGACGAACCCACCGGCAACCTCGACAGCCGCAACGGCGAGGCCGTGATGGGCCTCCTGAGCGAACTCCATGCGAGCGGCGCGACCATCGTGATGGTCACGCACGACGACCGCTACGCGCACCGCGCGGACCGAACGGTGCATCTCTTCGACGGCCGCGTGGTGGACGACCAGAACTCCGCGCCCGCCGCCGAGCCTGCGGCGCTCATCGCATGACGAACGTGCGCGAGACCACCGACGCCTGGTTCCGGTTGGCGGGTTGGTTCGCCACGCCGGCCGGCCGCACGCTGGAGCGGCGGCTGCGTACCGGTGCGCCGCAGGCGTCGAAAACAAAGGGTAGGGATGGCTCTCCGAGCCGTCCCAAAATTGGCTTGGATGACCAACGTGCGCACGGTTCGTCTCGCCGGAAATATTTGGGACGGCTCGGAGAGCCATCCCTACCTATTGCCAGAACGACCGGCAGCCTGACCAGAATCTTTCGCACACGCCTTCCTAAAAAATGACCACGCTCCTCCAAGACCTCCGCCAGAGTATTCGCGCGCTCGTTCGCCAACCGCTGTTTACCGGGATGGCCGCCGCCTCGCTGGCGCTCGGCATCGGGGCAAGCACGGTGATCTTCAGCGTCGTCTACGCGCTCCTTCTGCGTCCGCTGCCTTACCCGCATCCGGACCAGCTCGTCCAGGTCGGCATGGGAAATCCCGCGCTCTCCGACGGAGAGGCGTTCGGGGGGCTGACCCCGGAAGCATTGCAAGCCCTGAGCCATGATTCCCGGTCGGGCGTCGTGGCCGCCGCGGGATTCGGCTACAACTACGCCAACCTCACGGGCGTACCGAACCCGACCCAACTCACGGTCGGACTCGTTACGACCGACTATTTCCGCGTCTACGGCCTGCCGCCCGCCCGGGGCCGCTTTTTCGCCGCGCCGGACGGGGCCGCCACCGCCGCGCCGACCGTCGTCCTGAGCGATCATTTCTGGCGTACGCAGTTCCACGCCGACGAGAGCCTCGTCGGCTGCACGATCACCCTCGGCGACCAGGCGCGCACCGTGATCGGCGTGATGGGACCGGACTTCAAGGACCTGAACGACGGCTGCGAGGTCTGGCTGCCGCTCGTCGAGGGCAGCCCGGAACTGGCTCCCGGCGCGGCGCGCCGCTACATCACCACCGCCCGGCTCGCCGACGGCAGCGAGCATGGCCGGGCGGTGTTGCGTGCCTTCTTGGCGACGCTCTCCGGCCAACTCGCGCAGAGCGACCCGGCGCACTACAAAGACAGGCATCTGGACATGCACCCGCTGGCCGGCGGCATGCTCATCGGACGCACGGCCGAACACGCGCTCTGGCTGCTGCTCGGCGCGGTGGGCTGCGTGGTGCTGGTCACCTGCGCCAACGTGGCCAACCTCCAGCTCGTCCGCGCCGCCGCGCGCCGCCGGGAAACGGGCGTGCGCCTCGCGCTGGGTGCCGGCCGGGGACGGATCATCCGCTACGCGCTGACCGAAAGTCTCGTGCTGGCGGCGGTAGGAGCGGGTCTGGGCATCCTGGCGGCGGCGTGGGGCGTGGACGCTATCGCAGCTCTGCTGCCCGCGGGTTATTCGCCCTTGCAGGACGGCATCGCGCTCAACGGTCCGGTCCTGGCGTTTGCCGTCGCGACCGCCGGACTGGCCGGAATTCTGACCGGCCTCTGGCCCGCGTGGTCGGCGTCCCGGCAGGACCCGGCGGGATCGCTGGGGGCTTCCGCCGGACGCGGAGCCTCCGAGGGACCGGGGGCGGGCCGGCTGCGTGCGGCGCTCGTCATCGCCGAGGTGGCCCTCGCGCTCGTGCTGCTGGTGGGCGCGGGCTTGATGGGCCGCAGCCTGCTGGCCGCCCTGCTCACCGATGCCGGGCTGCGTCTGGACCGCACCTTGATGATCAACCTCTCGCTCTCGCCCGCCCGCGCCGCCGACGATGCGCAGGCGGTGGAGTATTACCGCCGTCTCCTGGAAACCGTCCACGCCGTGCCGGGAGTCGCGGGCACGGCCCTGACCACCACCGCGCCTTTCTCGTGGTACGAGAGTTTCAGTTTCCTGCGGCCCGGCCAGTCGGCGGATGCGCCCGAGGCGTTCCAGCAATCGGCCGCTCTCGACACAATCAACCCGGAGTGCTTTGCCACGCTGGGCATCCCGCTGCGGCAGGGGCGGGTGTTCGACGCGCACGACGGGGCCGGCTCGCCGCCGTGCGTCGTCGTCAACGAGGAGTTCGCGCGCCGCTTCTTCCCGGCCGGCGACGCCGTGGGCAGCCGCGTCTTGTCGCAGCGCGGGACGGCGTACGAGATCATCGGGATCGTGGGCAACGTCCGGCGGGGCGGACTCGACCAGGAAGCGCCCGCGCAGATTTATTTTTCCTACCTGCGGACCCCGGACGCGTTTGCCACGCTCTACGTCCACGCGGCCGGGATGATCACGGCCGCCAGCGCCTCGCCGTCGCGGACCTTGGCCAC
>CAXTOX010000055.1:5815-17728 GCA_964245885.1 uncultured Chthoniobacterales bacterium
CGGCCGACAGCCTGACGCTGCCGGTGGAAAAAGCGATCTGGCAGCTCGATGCCGACCAGCCCATCGGCCGGGTGACCACGCTCGAACAGGCCGCGCGCGGCAGCGTGGCTTACCCGCGGTTGTACGCGACGCTGTTCGCGACCTTCGCCGCGTTGACGCTGGCGCTCGCGGCGCTGGGCATCTACGGCACGATTGCCTACAGCGTGGGCCTGCGCACGCGGGAGATCGGCATTCGCATGGCGCTCGGCGCACAGCAGGGGGACGTGCTGCGGCTGGTGCTCGGCCAAGGGGTGCGGTTGGTCGCGGTCGGGTTGGTGCTCGGCCTGGGCACGGCGCTGGCGCTTTCGCACCTGCTGACGAGCCTGCTCTACGGCGTCAAGCCGACGGACCCGGCGACGCTCGCGGCGGTCGCGCTGCTGCTCGGCGGCGTGTCGATGCTGGCGAGCTGGCTGCCTGCGAGAAAAGCCGCGCGGATCGACCCGTTGCGCGCCTTGCGCGAGGAATAAATCCACCACCGGAGGCCACCCTTCTATCTATGCTTTCGGACTTTCGCCAAGCGTTCCGCAGCCTGTTCCGCTCGCCGGGTTTTACCACCGTTGCCATCGTCGTGCTCGCACTCGGCATCGGGGCGAACACGGCAGTCTTCAGCGTTATCAACGCCATGCTCCTGCGTCCGCTGCCTTACCCACACCCGGAACAGCTTTGCGTCATCCGCGAGAATGAGCCAAACTTCAACGACGCTTCCATTAGTTACCCCGATTATCTGGATTGGCGCTCGGCGCAACGATCGTTCACCGATCTGGTGATCTTCGACCGCGGCTACTTCAATGTTTCCTTTGCTCCTGGCAGCGGCCAGACGCCCGAAAGTGTCAGAGGAGCGCGGGTCTCCGCGAATTACCTGTCCGTCCTGGGTTTGCACCCGCAGCAGGGTCGTGACATTACGGAGACCGAGGACACTCCCGGCGGTCCAACGGTGGTGCTGCTGAGTGACAGCTTCTGGCGGCAGCACTTCGGCGCGGACCCGGCCGTGGTCGGCCGGCCGCTCACCCTCGACGGCGTGTCGCGCGAGATCATCGGCGTGCTGCCGCCGCAGGCGGGCTTCCCGCGCAAGTTGGATGTCGTCGTGCCGCTGGGCGATGAACGCAAGAACGAAAACGTCATCAAACGCGGCAATCATCCCGGGCTCGCCGCGTTCGGACGGCTCCGCTCCGGGGTGAGCGTGGCCCAGGGACGCCAGGACCTGGATGCCATCGCCGCGCAGTTGGCCCGGCAATACCCGGAATCGAACACCGGCGTGACCATCAACATGCGCTCGCTCACAGACTACACCGTCGAGAACTACCGCAAGAATCTCTACCTGCTGCTGGGCGCGGTGGGCAGCGTGCTCCTGATCGCCTGCGCCAACGTGGCCAACCTGCAACTGGCCCGCGCCACAGGGCGCACGAAGGAGCTGGCCGTGCGCGCGGCCCTGGGTGCCAGCCGGGCGAGGCTGGTGCGCCAACTCTTGATCGAAAGCATCCTCCTAGGCATCCTCGGCGGTGTGCTGGGTGTACTGCTGGCCTTGTGGCTGGTGGACGCCATCGTGGCTTCGAGCGCGTCGCTGCCGCGTCTCCAGGAGGCGCGGCTGGATCCGGTGGTGTTGGCGTTTGCCTTCACCGTGTCGGTCGGCACCGGGATTTTGGCCGGGGTGTGGCCGGCGTGGCGCCTGTCGCGGATCGACGCGATGGCGGCGGCGTTGCGTGAGACCAACGCCCGCGGGGCGAGCGGCGGCGCAAGTCAGGGCCGCACGCGGGCGGCGCTCGTCGTGATCCAGGTGGCGCTGGCCGTCGTGCTGCTCGCGGGCGCGGGCCTAGTGTTGCGCGGTTTCTATGCGGCCTTGACCCGGCCGCTGGGCTTCCGGGCCCCGGGGTTGTTGACCGCGTCGCTCTCGTTGCCCGAGGTTCGCTACACGCTGGAGAAGACGCGGCAGTTCGACCACGGCCTGCTCGACCGGGTGCGTGCGCTGCCGAAAGTAAAATCCGCGTCGCTGGTCGTCAACGCCCCCTTCGGCGGCATGGACTGGGAGAGCCCCATCCATCTCACAGGCACGCCGCCCTACCCACCCGGCCAGGAGCCGTCCGCGCAGATGAGCTTTGCCTTGACGGATTACTTCAAGCTCATGGGGATGCCGATCCTGCGCGGACGCGACTTCGGGCCGCAGGACACGGCGGACCAGCCGCCGGTGGCGATCATCGACGAGAACTTGGCACGGGAGTATTTCCCGGACCGCGACCCCATCGGCCAGCACCTCGACAACATGGCGACGACGGACGACAAAAACGCGCCGCCGTTTACCATCATCGGCGTGGTGCCGCACGTCCGCCACGACGCGCCGGGGGAAAACCCGGTGATTGAAACCATGCCGCAGATGTACGCGAGCCTGGAGCAATTCCCGAGGCAAAACGTGGAGTTGATGGTGCAGGCAAAGGGCGGCGATCCGCTGGGGTTGACCGAGACGTTGCGCCACCTCGTGGCCGGGATCGAACCCGAACTGCCGGTTTCCGACGTGTCGACGATGGAGCGGAGCATCGCCGACAGTCTGGCTTCGCGCCGCGTGACGATGATCCTGCTGGGCGCGTTCGCGGTGGTGGCGCTCGGGCTGGCGACGGTGGGATTGTACGGGGTGATGGCCCTGAGCGTGACCCAGCGCACGCGCGAGTTGGGCATCCGCATGGCCTTGGGCGCGCAACGCTCGGCCGTGCTGGCGCTCGTGCTGCGCCAAGGTGTGAAGCTGGTGGCCGTTGGCCTCGGCGTCGGGTTGGTGACCACCCTGATCCTCGGTCGACTGCTGGCCAACTTACTCGACGGGGTCAGCGGCGACGTGCTCACTCTGAGCGCGGTGTGCGGGCTTTTGGCCGCGTCGGCGCTGCTGGCGTGCTGGCTGCCGGCGCGCCGCGCCACCCGGCTCGACCCCATGACCGCGCTCCGCGACGAATGAACCAGGTCCGGGGGAGCCGAAGTGGATTGTAACGTTTGTCTTGCGTGTCTGTAGTCGCCGTGACGATAGTCTGTTTCGCACGATGAAAACCTCCCTGTTCCGAACCATCCTGGTCCTCACCTTCGCGCTCGTGCTTGGCCTGACGGCCAAGGCGCGTGCGGAATTGGACCTCAACTTCAAGCTCGTCAACGCCACCGGCTACGACATCAAGGAAATCTACATCTCCCCGAGCGGCGAGAAGGAGTGGGGACCCAACGTGCTCAAGGCCGTGCTCAAGGACGGCCTGACGCTGGAACTGACCTTCAGTGAAAAGGCGACCTCCGAGAAGTGGGACCTCAAGGCCATCTACACCGACGGTGAGACCGCGGAATGGGGCGCGGTCAAACTGACCGAGATCGAGAAGATCACCCTCCACTGGGACAAGGACAAGGGGTCCTCGGCCACGGCGGAATAAGGATTTTTCCAGTTCAACCGCGCAGACGATCCACCGGGGGACGGCTTTCTTCGTGAGCCCCGTCCCTTTTTTGCAAGGGAGGCAGGGGCGCGGCAAACGCGGGTTCGTCCTCGTCGTCGCCAGCCGGTGAAACCTCCCTGTCCGATGGATGCTCGAAGCCGGTGAGCAGTTCGATCCGGCCGTCGAAGTGCTCCACGAGCGCCGTGCAGCTTTCCACGAAATCGCCGCAGTTATAGTAGCTCACCGTTCCTGGCGTCTCGTGCACGGCGGCGCTGTGGATGTGACCGCAGAGCACGCCGTCCGCCGCGTCGCGGTCGGCGAGACGCACGACGGCATTTTCAAACTCGCCGATGAACGCCACCGCGTTCTTCACGCGCGCCTTGACGTACGCGCTCAGCGACCAGTGGCCGAAACCGAAAATCCGGCGCAGGAAATTGACCGGACGGTTGAGCTTGAGCAAAAACTGGTAGCCCACGTCGCCGACGTAGGCGAGCCACTTGACGTTCTGGATGACGGTGTCGAGTTCGTCGCCGTGGATGACGAGCACCCGGCGACCGTCGGCGGTCAGGTGGACGGCCTGCCGCACAATGGAGAGATTGCCGTACTCGCCGAAGAACCCGCGCAGGAGTTCGTCGTGGTTGCCGGGGATGTAGACGAGGCGCGTGCCCTTGCGGCCTTTGCGCAGGATCTTCTGGATCACGTCGTTGTGGGTCTGCGGCCAGTAGCGGCTGCGGCGCAGGCTCCACACGTCGATCAGGTCGCCGACGACGTAGAGCGTCTCGCACTCCACCTCGCGCAAGAAGCGCAGGACGGCGTCGGCGTTGCAGCCGCGCGTGCCGAGGTGCAGGTCGGAAATCCACGCGGTACGGTAGCGGGTGGATGCGTCCATCTACCACCGGTAGTAAAGTTTAGCGGTCGGCTGTGCCAGCGGTGGAATGTGACGGTTTCGTCACGCGTCCACAGCAGTAGTCAGTGCAACTGCGGCCACGCCTTGTTCGGCCCGCCAATGTTCAGGACCGCGTACAGGATCGCCAGACCCACGAGGCCGAGGATGCACGTGAAGATGGGCACTCCAATGATGAGGTTGATGATCGAGGCGACGATGCTGGTGGCAGCGAGGCCGTAGAAACCCACCTTCATCCATCGGAACAACGCGATGGCACAGCCGATGTTCACCACGCCGCAGACGACTAGTACGGCGGTGGTCAGCAGGGATGAATGCAGGCCGGCCCGTTGCTGCGCCGCCATGCTGAAGGGCGTCGCGAGAACCGTGAATGCGCTGCCGACGATGATCAGGATCAGCCAGGTGGTCAGGCAGCCGTGGCGTTGTGGCGGTTGAGAAGGCAGGTAGGGGGGCGGCGTGATTTCATCCATAGACTTTGTCCTCCGTGTGTAACGCCAGCGCAGAATCCTGGAAAGGAGATTGTTAAAGAACAGGAAATATTCCGACCGATCGTTGGTTTGCCCAGCGCAAAACCCCTGAACAAATGCTGGCTCGTGGCCGCTTCCCGCGTGTAGCATTCTAGACCCACTCCGAAGGCATGGACCCATTCACCCGCGACGAACAACTCATCCTCGAACGCTACTTCACCAACAGCGACCAGCCGGTGTTCGGGCTCATCAACCTGCCGGAGGTCGTCAAAGGGGCGCTGTTCGCCCGCTACAGCCGTTCGCCCAAGTCGCTGCGACGGCTGTTCCTCGACGAATTCTACAAGGATTCCGCGCAGGGGATCGCCGCGCTGGCCGAGGCGGAGGTCGCCCCCCGCGAGGCGATGGGCCAGAGCCGCGCCGAAAAGCTCTACGAAAAGGTGTTCACCGAGTACGGCGACGACTCCGTGGCGCAGCTCGGCGGCGCGCACCTCGCCTGCGAGGACATCACCAACGTCCTGACCAAGATCGTCGAGCGTCCGCGGCTCGCGTCCTACCTCGAACAGAGCACGCGCTACATCGTGTACGACCAGCGGCGCGCGAGCGACGGCCACTGGAAGTTCGCCGCGCCCGCCGAGATCGCCGATCCGACGTTGCGCGCGGAGTTCGACGCGGTGATGGACGGGCTGTTCACCTTCTACGCGCGGATCGTGCGCGCACTCCAGGCGCGCTACGAGGAGGTGTACCCGCGCGACACGAAAACGCCACTCGCCCCGTGGCAGGCGAGCATCCGCGCCCGGGCGTGCGACGTGGCGCGCGGGCTTTTGCCGGCGGCGGTGCTCTCGAACGTCGGCGTCTACGGTTCGGGCCAGGCGTACGAGATGATGTTGCTGCGAATGTTCGCGCACCCGCTCCAGGAAGCCCGCGAGTGCGCGGCGTCGATGCTCACCGAACTGCGCCGGATCATCCCGGCGTTTTTGCGCCGTGTGGACATGCCCGAGCGCGGCGGACGCTGGTCGGCGTATTTCGCGGACATCCACGCGCGGATGAGCGAAACCGCCGCGTCGTTGCACCTCTCCCCCGACCGCGAAACCGCCGACGTGGACCTCGTGGAATGGGACGCGGAGGGCGAGGAGAAAGTGCTGGCTGCGGCGCTCTTCGAACATACGGACCTGCCGACCGCCACCCTCGAAACCGCCGTGCGCGCCATGAGCGCCGACGCGAAGGAAGCCCTGCTCGCCGCATGCGTGGGCGAGCGCACGAACCGCCGCCACCGGCCTGGCCGGGCGTTCGAGCGGACGGATTACAAGTTCGACTGCGTGACCGATTACGGCTGCTTCCGCGATTTGCAGCGCCACCGGATGCTGACCATCGACTGGCAGCCGCTCGGCACGTCGCTTGGCTGCAAGGTGCCCGCAGACCTCGCGCTCATGCCGGGCTCCGACGTGGAATGGACCCGCCACATGGACCGCGCCGCCGCGTTGGCGGAACGCGTCCGGGACCAACACGGGTCGCTCGTCGCGCAGTACGGCGTGCCGTTCGCGTACAAAATCCGGTTCACGATGCAGATGAACGCACGCGAGGCGATGCACCTGCTGGAGCTGCGCACGCAGGAACAGGGACACGCCGAATACCGCCGCGTGTGCAACTGCATGTACGAGTTGATCCGCGACAAGGCCGAACACCGTCTCTTGGCGGGCGCGATGAAGTACATCGATCCTGCCGACTACGACCTGGGCCGGCTCCACGCCGAGAAGCGCACGCACGCGCGGATGGAGGCACAGGCGGGAGTGTGACCGGATCGCCGCAGGTGTCGTCAACCCTGATAGGGATGGCTCTCCGGAGCCACTCCCTGTTTTGGATTGGTGACCGTGCCCGTCCTGCGACGTTCCCTGCCAGAAGAATCTAGGGAGCGACTCGGAGAGCCATCCCTACCTTATGGGACGACGCCTGCGGCGGGCTGCCCAGACACTTCTCACACTTTCTGAGAGTTCCCTGCCCCGGCGGAGGGGCGCAAGAGCTTAGCCCGGGGCAGCGCCCCGGGAAAACGGCCCCCTTCCGTCCAAGCCCCGGCAGGGGCGCGAGAAAACTCGCCCGGTGGTCCCGCATCTTTGCTTGCGCTTCTGCCGGGGCTTGGACCCACTGGACAACCTTTCCCGGGGCTCACGCCCCGGGCTAAACTCTTGCGCCCCTGCCGGGGCTGGGAACTCTCACAGGCAAATGGAAAACGCCGTGGGGAGCGGCTCGGAGAGCCAGCAGGACCTTTGTGGACGACTGGCCGCTTCGCGGCCTGCTCAGCAGACCTTGCTGTCAGTAGTTGAACAACTCCGCCAGCGCATACTGCCTCCCGCTCGCTGCGTTCAACGCGCGCAACACCTTTGCCTGCACGTTCGGCGTTAACCGGCGACCCTTGCACGCGCGGGCGACCATCTTGTGGGTTAGTTGCTCGGTCGAGGTTGTCACGAGGTCGGAATGTTTGAGGTTCAGTTCGGCGAGGAGGCGGGCGACCGGTTGTTCGCCGAGGTCGCGTTCGAGGTCGTCGGGCATGGCGGCGGGGGAGGGAAGATGTTCGACGAGGGCGGCGTCGAGGAGCGCGACGAGTTCCGGGTCCATGAAGCCGTAATCGTCGGAAATGTCCAGGCAGATCACCGGCTTGCCCGCGAACGCGTCGGGTAACCGTTCGCGCAGGCGTTGGACGTGGCGGCGTTCCATGCAGAAGACGAGGTCGGCCCAGGCGAGGTGGCCGGCGTTGACCCGCACGCAGGCGGAAGGTTCGGTGCCCGCCGAACGCGCCTCGATGCCGGGGCGGCCGGCGCAGAGTTTTTCGGCCGTGGGGCTGCGCCACTGGTTGCGGCTGCAAACAAAAAGGAGGCGGAGCAGAGAAGTCAAAATGCAGAATGCAAAATGCAAAAGTCCAGAAGCAGGAGATAAGTGCCTGTCCGATTCACCTCGTTTTCAGCCCCGGCAGGGGCGGCAGAATTTAGCCCGGGGCGGCAGCCCCGGGGAAAACGGTCCTCCCCCATAGCCCCGGCAGGGGCGGAAGAAAACCAACGTGGGTCATTCGGATCGGCGGTAAGTTCCACGAACCTATTTCGAACTTCTGCCTTTTGCATTTTGCATTCTGCATTTTCCCCATGAAACCTCTCTCCGACTGCCGGCTCTACGGCATCCTCGACCTCGGCTACGTCGCTCCCGCCTCTGCCGTCGACACTGCCCGGCAAATGATCGCCGGTGGCGTCGACATTCTGCAAATCCGCGCCAAGGGATTTCTCGCTCCCGACATCCTCGCGCTCGCGACGGAGATCCGGCCGCTGACCGAATCCGCCGGCGTGCCGCTCATCATCAACGACCATCCCTGGCTCGTCCCGCGCGTCGGGGCGGACGGCGCGCACATCGGCCAGGACGACGGCCCGCTCGCCGCCGCGCGGGTAAAAGCCGGTGAAAACCGGATCATCGGCCGTTCCACCCACAGCGTCGAACAGGCGCTCGCCGCGCGCGACGAAGGCGCTGATTACCTCGGGTTCGGACCGTTGTTCGCCACGCCGACCAAGCCGGACTACGTACCGGTCGGCCTCGACGACATCGCGCGGGTCCACGCGGTGGTCACCGACCGGCCGGTCTTCTGCATCGGGGGGATCAAACTGGAAAACCTGCCGCGCGTGCTCGCAGCCGGCGCGCGTCGGGTCGTGATCGTCTCGGGGCTGCTGCTGGCGAAGGACGTGGCCGGCTACGCGCGGTGTGCGTCCGAGTTGTTACGCGCCGTTGCCTGATGCCGATGGCCGCGAAGATTCCCCGGGACGTGTTGCGCGTGGAAGGGCTGCGCATCGTGCGCGGCAAGGACACGATCCTCGACGGCATCGACTGGCGCGTCGAGCGTGGACAACACTGGGTCATCCTCGGCGCGAACGGTTCGGGCAAAACCTCGCTGCTCAGCGCATTGACGGCTTACCTGACTCCCTCCGCTGGCACCGTGGAAGTGCTCGGCGCCATGTACGGCCGGACCGACTGGCGTGAACTCCGCCGGAGCGTCGGGCTGGTCAGTTCGTCGATCCGCCAGATGATCGGCGACGACGCGACGGCGCTGGAGGTCGTCGCCAGCGGCCGGGACGCCGTGCTGAACGCGGCGGGGGGCTTCAAACCCGCCGACTGCCGCCGCGCCGGGGACGTGTTGCGCCAGGTCGAAGCCCGCGCGCTGGCGAATCGCGCGTGGGGCGTGCTCTCGCAGGGCGAACGCCAGCGCGTGCTCATCGGCCGCACGCTGCTGGCCGCGCCGCCGCTGCTGATCCTCGATGAACCCTGCGCCGGGCTGGACCCGGTGGCGCGCGAGCGGTTCGTGCGTTTCCTGGACCGTCTCGGCCGCCGGCGCGGCGGACCGGCGCTCGTGCTGGTGACGCACCACGTCGAGGAGATCGCGCCGGTGTTCACCCATGCGCTCCTGCTGCGGCGCGGCGCGGTGCTCGCCTCCGGCGAAAAATCCCGCGTGCTCACGACGGCGCGCCTGGCGGAGACGTTCGACGCGCCGCTGCGCCTGCGGCGGGGCCGGCGGGGGGACTACGCATTGAGCCTTGCGCCGGAACGCCAGCCGGTCAGCAGACCCGGCGGCGGCGAACCACGGTGAGGACCATCGCGCCGCTCGCGGCAGCGAAAAACGCCCACGTCGAAGGCTCCGGCACCGCGCCGAGCGGGACAAAAGAACCCAGGGCGGTCGGCGCGGTGGTCAGAATTGCGTAGTTGTCGCTCTCGAAGGTCGCTCCGGTCTCCGAGATGACGATTTTGCTGATCTTGGTGCCGGAGGCGGCGATGAAATCCAGGTACGCGTAGTATTGCCCGTTGTTCAGGCGGCCGGTGGTGGTGGACGTGCCCGTCGGCTGCCCCAGGTAGTTGGCGGTCGCGTAGCTGGAACCGTTGATCGCGGTAATGTTGGTGTTGGCTCCCAGGAAGTTGGTGAACGTCGACGCGTTGAACGTCCCGATCAGGCCGTTGTTCTGGTCGTACAGGGAGAGGCTGTTGCCGCTGTCGACGGCGCACCATTCCAACCCGAGATAGCCGACCGGCGCGGAAAGCTGGAGCGTGGTGGTGCCGGTGCCGGAAACGCCGAGGTAGTTGCCCTGGCCGCCGCCGCCGTACTGGCCGTTGGCGATGACGCTGAAGTTACCCGCCGCGACGGAGAATTTCGCCTGGTTGGGCGCGGGGATCGCCGTCGCCGGGGAGGTATTCGTGTTGTAGCTGAGCGCCGTGGAAGTGAGGGAGGTGTAGGTGGTCCCCGCGGTGGCGTTGCTGCCGTCGAAGGTCTCGCTCACCGCGCTGGTGTAGCCGGCCGTGTAAGTGCCGGCCGCGTTGGGCGCGCCGCTGGTTTGCGCGGTCTGGGTGAAGGGGGAAGAGAGATAAACATTCACCGAGCTGGCGGCGCCAGCCGGGACGCTGGCGACAATCAGGAGCAGGGCAGCGGTGAGAGACGGAGATAGCTTGTGCATGGATCGACAGGCGGAGTGAAGATTGGTATGGTTGTGCGGCACGGAAGAATGCGGAAGCTTCTCCCGGCCGGGATCGATGGAAGCACGTCTGATGCCAGTAGGTCAAAAAGCCCAAAAAACGGGGTAAATCTCGTGAAACCGCGTTGCGCGCAGATCGCCGCATCTTCGGCTTTCCTTTTTGAGACGCTTTCCTGTATCGGTGGGCGTCTATGCCCGTTCTCATCGTTGGCTCCATCGCCCTGGACACCGTCAAAACCCCCGTCGAGGAACACGCCGACCTGCTCGGCGGCTCGGCCTCGTACGCCGCCGTCAGCGCGAGTTTCTTCACCGAAGCGCAGCTCGTCGGCATCGTCGGCAATGACTTTCCCCAGGCGCACGTGGAGTATTTCCAATCGCGCCGGATCGATCTGGAAGGTCTCCAGCAGGTCGAGGGTGAATCCTTCCGCTGGTCGGGCGAATACATGACCGACATGAACGTGCGCGAGACGCGTTTGGTGGCGCTCAACGTCTTCGAGCATTTCACCCCGCACCTGCCGGACTCCTACCGCCAGACGCCGTACGTCCTGCTGGCCAACATCGCGCCCTCGCTCCAGAGCCACGTCCTCGACCAGATGGCCCGGCCGCGCTTCGTGGTGGCTGACACGATGGACCTGTGGATCACGATTGCCAAGCAGGACCTCCTGGACCTCCTCGCACGCGTGGACCTGCTAATCCTCAACGATTCCGAGGCCAAGATGCTCACCGGGGAGACGAACCTTATCCGTGCGGCGGAAACCATCCGCAGCTACGGCCCCGGCTACGTGGCGATCAAGAAGGGCGAACACGGCTGCCTGCTCTTCGGCGACGCCGGGAAGAAGGAGTTCTTTTCCTGTCCGGCTTACCCGCTGGCGAACCTACACGACCCGACCGGCGCCGGCGACTGCTTCGCGGGCGGTGCGATTGGGGAACTGGCGCGGGCGAACGAGGAGAAAATTACTTTCGAGGCGTTGAAGAAAGCGGTGGTCAGCGGCAGCGTGGTCGCGAGCTTCAACGTGGAGGCATTCAGTCTGGAGCGACTGCGCACCCTGAGCAACGCGGACCTTGACGCGCGCCACGGGGAGTTTCGGCAGATCAGCCAGTTCTAGGGATCTCAGACGGTTGATGGCGTCCAGGCGGTTTCGCCGCGCCGCCCGGAGAGCGCGGGCGGCGAAAATACCCGTCGCGCCGACCAGACTGAGCAGCGCCAGCGTGGAAGGCCCGGGCACGGTGCCGAACGTCAGGTCCGACAAGCCGAGGACCTGGATCGTCGAACGGGCTGTTCCGCCGCCGGCGGAGGCGGCGTCCGTGTGGGGGAAGGTGAGCTGCGTGATCGGCGTGCGGCCGAACGTCACGCCGGTGTTGCCGGCACCGGAGGTCCGCGCGCGGTTGCCGGTGGCGGTGAAGCTGGCCGAGTCCGCGCCGAGGGTGCCGCTGTTGGCCGTGCCGGGAGCCAGACTGATCGGCGGCGTCGCCGCGCCCCCGGTGCCGAGGCCGAAGAGGTTGGTGATGGAATTGTGGTGTCCCCCGCTGCCGGTTAACCTGTTGTCCACGTCATCGAAGGAGAACAGCAAGTTGGAAACCGGCTGGCTGAAGAAGACCGTCACCGGGATCGAACGGTCGGC
>CAXTOX010000055.1:17738-20443 GCA_964245885.1 uncultured Chthoniobacterales bacterium
ACGTTGCCGGCGGAGTTGTCAAAATCCCCGAGGATTTGCAGGGCCTGTTTCCCGGTGACGCCGCCGTTGGTGTAAGCCGCGGGGTTGGTGCCGTTGGTGCCGACCGCCGGGCTGGGCGAGACGGTGGAGAAGAACGTGTTGTTGCCGAACTGGATGCTGGCCGTGTTGCCGTTGATCGCGGCGAGGTTGGTTCGCTGGATCGCCTGCGCGCCGGTGGGTGCGTAGGCCGGGATCAGGCTGCCCCAGCTCAAGGTGTCCGCGTGCGCCGCGCCGGCCCCGAGGAACATGGCTGCACCGACGAGTGAGAGGGAGCGGAGAACGGAACGCATGGTTGAAAGCACATCCTGGCCTGGTGGACGACGCGGGGCCATCAGGTGAAATCCCCCCTTTTGGCGTGGGATGTACCGAACGGGCGGAGCGTTCCGCACCGCTGGCGCAACGGGCGGTGCGACTGCCCTACAACCCGCCGATGCTCCGGAGCCGTTGCGCGGAGACGGACTGGGCGGTGCCGAGTTCCTGGGCGAAGATCGACACGCGGAACTCCTCCAGCAGCCAGTGGAACGCCTCCCTTTGCGCGGCCGGCACGCGCGTTTCCCAACTCGTGAACGGAGCGAGCGCGCCCGCCTTTTCCGCATCCTTGGCGGGGCTGAGGGCAGCGCGTTCGGCCCGCACCGCCACGGCCCGCAGAAAACGCGGCAGATGCGCCATCTGAGCCGGTGGGGTGCGGACGGGGAAGTCGTTCCCGGCGAGACGTTCCACGTCGGCCTCCATGCCGGCGTACTTCTTGGACGACGCCAGGATCTGACGGCGGGTTCCGAGCACCTTGCCCACGGTCTCGCCAGTGTGCCGCGCCAGCAGGGGCAACTCCCGCCGCGCGTGTTCGGTCAGGGCTTGGAAACGCGCTTGCGCGAGCGGGAACACCGGTTCCAACGTCAACGCCGCGCCGACGACATGGCGGTAGGAGGCTTCCTGGAGCACCTCCAGCGGCGAGCGCACGGCGGGAGCTGTTTTGTTCGCCGCGGCCGGTTTGGCCTGGACCGTCCAGGCGTTGAGCGCGGCCCGGAAGTCGGGAGCTTTGCCGCCGCCCGCCGCGCTGCCCGAACCCGCCTTGGCGATCAGGCTGCCGAGTTCCTTGCGGACCCAGGCGAGGTCGCATTCCAGGGTGCGTTCGGCGAGCCGTCGCACGCCCGCGCGTGAAGCCGTTTCAGCTTCCTCGCGCTTGCGGAAAAGCCGCACGTCCACCTCGCCTTCGTGCACCGCCAAGCCGGGGAACGCCAACAGCGGCGTGCCACCCATTTCCTCGACGACCACCGACGCGGGCAGGTCCCCGAAGCTCCACGTTTTCACCGCCGATTTTTCCCAACGCCGCGCCGCCTGCTCCCAGGCGTCGGACCGGTGGTCGGTCTTTTCCAACGCCGCCTGGAGGAAGGGCAGGTCGCGTCCGGCCGCGAGCGGCTTGTTGTCGCGGTCCACCACCTCGACGCGGGGCCGCAGGTGCGCGGGCAGGCTGTCCGGCGGCCAGTCGGTCGCCCGCACGTCCACGCCGTAGCGTTTGCTGAGGAACGCGGCCAGTGCCGTCAGAAAATCCGCGCGGCCCGGCGCGAAGTTTTCCGCGACCTCGCGCACCTTGGGTTCGAGCGGCTGTAGCGCGACGCGGATCGCCTTGGGCAACGCGCGCAGGAGCGTCGCGGCCTGTTCGGCGCGCAGGCCGGGCACCATCCACTGCACCTGTCCGGCGGTCAGGCCGTCGATGGCAGGGAGGGGAACGCGGACGGTCACGCCATCGCGTTCCTCGCCGGGGGCGTAGGCGTAGGCGAGCGGCAGCGCGGTGTTGTTGAGCGCGACCTGCTCGGGGAACAGCGCGCGGTCGAAGCCGTCCGCTTCGCCGGCGGGCAGGAGGTCTTCTTCCTTGGCGCAGAGGAAGTCCGGTTCCTTCGTGATGCGGGCTCGCACCAGCTTGTTGAGGTCGTGCAGGGAGGAAACTCCTTCGATGCGCGCCGCGTAGAAGCGGTGAAACGCCTCGTCCAGACTGTCCACGCGCCGGTCGCGCACGCGAGTGAGGACGGCCTCGATGCGCTCGCGCAAGGCGGCGTTGTGCTTGACGAAGCGGTGTTCGACGTGTGCTTCGCCCGCCACGAGCGCGCCGCGGATGAAGAGTTCCTTCGCCTTGGCGGCGTCGATCCGGCCGTAGTCCACCCGGCGGCGGAGGATCTCCAGGCCGGACAACAGCACGCGCTCCCAAGCGAGCACCCGTTCGGACTTTTCATTCCAGTGCGGGTCCGCATAGCTGAACCGGCAGAGGTGCGCGCCGAGTTCGGCCACCCACTCGGGGGCGATGTGCGCGACCGTGCGCGCGAAGAGCTGCGAGGTCTGCACGATCTCGCCCGCGACGAGCCAGGGCGGCTGGTTGGTCTTCTCGGGCGCGGCGGCGGGGCTGCCAGGAGGCGGTTCCCCCTTGCGGCGTTTTTCCTGGCGCGCGTAGAGGCCGGAACCGGGAAACAACGTCACCAGCCGGTTACCGGTGGCGGTGTAGGTGTTGCGTTCCTTACGCTGGGCGACCTGGCCGAGCAGGCCGGTGAGGACCGAGCGGTGAACCCGGGCGTAGTTCACCGGGTCCGAGAAATCCGTCATCAGCCCGGTGGACGCGGGGCGGCCGTCCCCGTCGCGCATGGCGTCGGCGAGCTGCCCGTGGATGTCGCGCCACT
>CAXTOX010000055.1:20453-20693 GCA_964245885.1 uncultured Chthoniobacterales bacterium
GGAAAGGAAGTTCGTCTTGGCGAAACGCCGCAGGGTGTTGCGGCTGGGATTCTCGGGGATGGCCTGCCAGAGGTGCAGCAGCGAGAGGAAGTCGGACGCCGTGTCGGCGAAGGCACGGTGCGCGTTGGCGGCGGCTTCCTTGTCGTCCTCGGGGCGTTCGCGCGGGTCGGGCACGCTCAGGCCGGCGGCGATGACGAGCACTTCGGGCAACGCTTTTTCCTCGCGCGCCTGGAGGAGCAT
>CAXTOX010000055.1:20703-24514 GCA_964245885.1 uncultured Chthoniobacterales bacterium
TCCGGCCGAGCGTCGGGTCGAGCGGCAGCCGGGCCAGTTCGCGGCCGAGCGGGGTCAGGGCGTGGGCCTCGTCGAGCGCGCCGAGTTCGTGCAGGAGCGCGTACCCGGCGCGCACGGAAGCGGCCAGGGGCGGTTCGAGGAAAGGGAACGTCTCGATCTCGCCCAGCCGGAACGCCTTCATGCGCAGGATGACTTCCGCGAGGTTGGCGCGCTGGATTTCGGGCTGGGTGAAGCGCGGACGCTTGTCGTAGTCCTCCTGGTCGTAGAGCCGGATGCAAATGCCGTCCTGCAAGCGGCCCGCACGGCCGGCGCGCTGGTTGGCGCTGCTCTGGCTGATCTCCTCGACGGGCAGCCGTTTGGTGCGCGTGCGCGGATTGTAGCGGCTCACGCGCGCCAGCCCCGTGTCGATCACGTAGCGGATGCGTGGGATCGTCAGCGACGTTTCGGCGATGTTCGTGGCCACGATCACCCGCCGCGCCAGGCCGGGGGAGAACACCCGCGTCTGCTCGGCCGCCGGCATCCGGCCGTACAGCCCGACGACTTCCGTGCCGCGCCCGAGGCGGGCTTCAAGGAGATCGCGCGTCTCGCGGATGTCGCGTTCCGTCGGCATGAAGACGAGCACGTCGCCCAAGTCGGATTCGGTGAGCGCGTCCTCCGTCGCGCGCACGGCGGCTTCCACGAACGTCTCGTCTTCCAGTTCTTCCTCCACCGAACCGCCGACCGGCTGGTAGCGCACCTCCACCGGGAACAGCCGTCCCGACACCTCGACCACCGGCGCGCCGCCGAACGCCGCCGAGAACGCCGCCGTGTCGATGGTCGCCGACGTGATGACCAGCCGCAGGTCGCCGGGCGGGCGGCGGCGCAGGAGTTCCTTCAGGTAGCCGAGCAGGAAGTCGATGTTGAGCGAGCGTTCGTGCGCCTCGTCGATGATGAGGGTGCCGTAGGCGCGCAGCAGCGGGTCTGACTGGACTTCGGCCAGCAGGATGCCGTCGGTCATGAACTTGACCCGCGTGTCGCGGCCGGTTTGGTCGTCGAAGCGGATTTTGCAGCCCACCTCGCGGCCCCAGGTCACGCCGAGTTCCTCCGCCACGCGGCGCGACACGCTCAGGGCCGCGACGCGGCGCGGCTGGGTGCAGCCGATCAGGCGCGGTCGGCGGTCGCGTTCGTCCGGCGGCGCGGCTTCGAGGCAGAGTTTGGGGAGTTGCGTCGTTTTGCCCGAACCGGTCTCACCCGCGACGATGACGACCGGGTGCGCGCGCAGGGCGGTGAGGATTTCCTCGCGCCGGGTGCTGACGGGCAGGTCAGCAGGATAGCGGATAGGCACGGGGATCATCGGAGGGCGCAAGCGGCCACCAACTTACACCAACCGCGTGTCCTGGTCCGCCGAATTTCTGGGTTCCACGGTCCGCCGCGGGTCCCGTGTTTGCAAAGCGCGCGGTTTGTCCCGTTCCCTCGGCATGAATAAACTCAAATCCTGGTTGTTCGCTTCCCTGCTCCTTGTGGGCGTTGGTCCGACGCTCCACGCCCAGGATCGCGTGCTCAACGAGTACACCGCGCGTTTGAGCGAGCAGGACCATTTCAGCAGCGACGGGGTGCGGTTGACCTCGCCGGCGGCAATCATCCGCCAGGATCGGGCGAATTTTTACAAGTTCCACCGGGCGGACCCGGAGGACGAAGCGGATCGCTACTTCGACACGGCAGAACACCGTGAACGCCTGGAGCAGATGCTAGAACGTGGTCGTACCGACCGCCACGCGTACAGAGCAATCGTCGACGGTACACCGCTGATCCACGTCGTTGTCTACCGCGAAGGGGATGGAGTGTTCATCGACGTGAAAGTGATCGGGCGGTGAACACCGCCGGGTCGCAGCGAGTCCGCGAGGCACCGCCTAGCGAAACTCGCCCTCTCAAGCCTGTTGAAGGATGGATCAGAGCCGCGGCTCGATCAAATCCTTGAGGCGGATCATCCCACGACGGATGCGGGCTTTGACGGTGCCGAGCGGTTCGTCAAGTTCCTGGGCGATTTCGTTCTGGGTGAGTCCACCGAAGAAAGCCATCTCGATGGCCTGACGCTGCTCGTTCGACAACTGGAGGACGGCTTTACGAATGATCTGGTTCTTCTCCCGTGAGCAAACGCGCTCGACGGAATCGTCGCCGTTGTGTACCGCTCCGGCCCCCCGCTGCTCGCTGACGGCGGTTTCTTTTTCCACCTCATCCTTGAGGCGGTGGCGGCGCTGGGCGCTGCGCAGCCGGTCGATTGACTTGTTGCGGGTCAAAGTCAAAGCCCAAGTCAGCGGCTTGCCGCGACCGCGGTCGTACAGCTTGGCTTTGTCCCAGATCTGGACGAACACATCCTGGAGCACATCTTCGGCCTCCGCCGGGTCGTTCAGCACTTGGTAGGCGGTGGAAAACAGGACCCCCGAATATTTCTCGTGGAGTTGACGGAAGCTGGCGCGGTCGCCACGGCCGATGCTTTCTAGAAGCTCAATTTCGAGCGACTCGTCGTGGGTGAGAGGGAGGCTGGCCATGTAGATAAACGCTTGAGTGAGGCAATGCCCATTTTGCAGGTCGGGAACCTGTACAGTTGAATCGTAGACTACGCATTTCGGGGCTGGCGTAACCAGCGGACGTTTATCATTTGAGGAACCTTCCCGGCCAAAACCTAGGTGAAATCACTGATCCCTTTGGGCGATCATCAGTGGCGGTGAGAAAATCAAGGATTTCTCAACCTTTTGCTTTACCAACCGCGTGAAGTCTGTTCTCATCGAAAAACGTCCATTTAGAGGATGTTGCACGATTATTGCTCGTGTCACAGTGGTGACCAGGATGCTGACAGGCCGAAAACATTGAACACCGAATACGGCCGGCTGTCTGATCCTAGGTACACCGGAATCCGTTTAGCCGGCTTTTTCCCGCTGCGGGAAACATTGTGACCGTCCGGGGCGCATGCCCGGTACGTATTCGTAAGATTAGAACAACTTTCGCCGGTGCGCTGGCGAAACGCAACCGAAGAACTCTAAATTTAATCCTATGGGTGTCGAAGACAGCGATACTGGAATCAAAATCTACCTGCGTGAGATTGGGCAAATCCCGCTCTTGACTCCGCAGGACGAGATCACGCTGGCAGCCAAGATCAAAAAGGGCGACAAAGAAGCCCGTTCGTTGATGATCCGCTCCAACCTGCGCCTGGTCGTCAAGATCGCGCACGATTACGCGAACCTCGGCCTGCCGCTGCTGGACCTGATTTCCGAGGGCAACATTGGCCTGATGAAGGCCGTCGAGCGGTTCGATCCGGCCAAGGGTGGCAAGCTCTCGACCTACGCTGCGTGGTGGATCAAGCAGTCCATCAAGCGGGCGCTGGCCAACCAGAGCAAGACGATCCGACTGCCGGTCCATCTCGTGGACAAAATCAGCAAGATGCGCCGGGTGTCCTTGCAGATGAGCGAGGAATTGGGCCGCGAACCGACCGACGACGAGTTGGCCGAGGAAATCGGCATCGCCTCGGGCAAGGTGTCGCAGCTCAAGACCGTGTCCATCCGCCCGGCGAGCCTGGACGCGCCGATCTCCGACGAGGATTCGACCGAGTTCGGCGAGATCGTCGGCGACGAGGACGCGTTCACGCCGTTCGAGCTGTTGCGCGACAAGAACCTGCGCGACGAGGTCGATGGCCTACTGGACGTGCTCGACGAACGCGAGAAGAAGATCATCTTCTCCCGTTTCGGCCTGGACGGCGGCAAGCCCAAGACGCTCGAAGAGGTCGGCAAGAAGTTCGGCGTGACGCGTGAGCGCATCCGCCAGTTGCAGAACATTG
>CAXTOX010000056.1:0-23926 GCA_964245885.1 uncultured Chthoniobacterales bacterium
AGCGGCGCAGCGTTGGCACTGGTGAGATTCAAGCTCCAGAACGCCTCGTTCCAAGACAAAATGATCAACAGCAACGCCGTCGAGGAGATCCCGGGCAGCGACATGGGCGCGAGCACATGGCGCAATTCGCTGCCGAGGCTGGCACCGTCCACCCGCGCCGCTTCCAGGATCGCACCCGGCACCTCGCAGAAATAGGTGAACGTCATCCACACCGCGATGGGCAGGTTCAGCAGCGTGTAGATCATGATGAGTCCCACCACGGAATCCAGCAGGTGCGCCGTACGGAAGAGCAGATAGATCGGCAGGAGCACGCCGACGGCCGGCATCATCTTGGTGGACATCATCCACACCAGCGTGCCAGCCGTCTTGGGCGTCGGGAAAAACGCCATGCGGTACGCACAGGGAACGGCGATGAGGAAGCAGCACAAAGTCGAACCCAACGAAATGTAGACCGAGTTGAGCAGGAAGGCCGTGTAGTTGCTGCGGGCAAAAACCTCTTTGAATGAGTCCAACGTCGGCTTGAAGATGAACGACAACCCATAGGCGTCCTGCTCGGTCTTGAAGGCGGTGATCGCTATCAAGAGGATCGGAAAGAAGACGACGAGCGCGACGATCCAGCCGAGAGTGCCGACGATCCAGGTCTTGAGGCGAGAGTCTTCCACGTTAGCGAGCGGCTTTGAGGTTGTTAGAAAGGAGTCGAACCAGGAAAAAAGCGACGATGTTCGCCAGGACGACCGCCAACAAACCGCCGGCGGAGGCGATGCCGATGTCGAACTGCTGCAAGCCCAGCGAGTACACCAGGTAGGCGAGGTTCGTCGTCGCCGTGCCGGGGCCGCCGGAAGTCGTGGTATAGATTTCCGCGAAGATCGACAGCAGGAAGATCGTCTCGATCATGACGACCACGCCGATGGCCCGGTACAGGTGCGGCAAGGTGATGCTGAAAAACTTCTGCATGCCGCTGGCCCCGTCGATGGCGGCGGCTTCCTGCTGTTCGAAGTCCAGCGACTTGATGGAAGTAAAGAGGATCAGGAACGCGAACGGCATCCATTCCCAGGAAACGATGAGGACGACCGAAACCATCGGATAGTTGCCGAACCAATCCACGGTCGGCAACCCCAAGGCTTCCATCAGCTTCGCGAACAACCCGTAGACGGGATGGAGGATCATGTTCTTCCACACGAGCGCGCTGACCGTGGGCATGACGAAGAAGGGAGCGATGACCAGCAAAGTCGCCACGTTGCGGCCGAAGAACTTGGTGTCGTAGAGCACCGCCAGCAAGATGCCCAGACCGACCGTGATCACCAAGACGGAGCCGAGTAGGACGATCGTGTTGATGATCGCCGGAAAGAACGCCGGGTCCTCCCAGAGGAACTTGTAGTTCTCGCCCCCGGCGAAGCCGCTCACCTCAGGATTCATGAGGTTGTAGCGGATGAGCGAAAAATAAATCGTCATCCCCAGCGGGACGATCATCCACAGGAACAGCGAGCCGACCGCCGGCCACTGCAGGAACGGCATCGTGGATTCGGCCTCCTCCTCCATCGGAGGCAGATCGTCCGCGGAGTGGGTGCTCTTGACAATGCCCGCAGGAGTTTTCAACTCGGTTTCGACGGCCATCGAGAGAGAAAAGGAGGAAGGACCGCAAAAAAGAATCCCCCGGCCGGAAAATCGGCTTGGCCGGGGGATTCTTGTGGGGGAGTTGGCGCGGGACGCCTTACTTCTGGTAGCCCGCCTGCTTGACGGCGCGATCCGCCGCCGTCTGCGAGGCTTTCAGCGCCTGGTCCACGCTGGTGTTGCCCGACAGCGCGCCCGCGAAGTTCTGGCCCACGACGGTGCCGATGGACTGGAATTCGGGGATGCCGACGTACTGCAAGCCCGTGTAAGGCACCGGCTTGACGGCCGGATTCGCCGGGTCCGCCGCCGACATGGCAGCGAGGGTCACCTTCGCGAAGGGAGAAACCTTCGTGTAATCTTCGTTGTCGTAGAGCGACTTGCGGGTGCCCGGGGGCACGGTGGCCCAGCCGGTGTCGTCCGCCACCATCTTGATGTACTCCTTCGAGCAAGCCCAGGTGGCGAACTTCTGCGCGCCATCCGCATTCTTGGAAGCCTTGGGGATGGCGAAATCCCAGGACCAGAGCCAGTTGCCGCCGTTCTTGGCCACGCCAACGGGAGCTTGGGCGAAGGCCACCTTGTCGGCGACCTGCGACTGCGCCTTGTCGAAGAGGGTGCCGGCACCCGACGTGGCGTCGATCCAGATCGCCGCCTTGCCACTGGCGAACAGCGTCAGGTTCTCGTTGAAGCCGTTGGCCGACGCTCCAGGAGGGCCGTTCTTCTTCATCAGGTCCACGTAAAAGTTCGCCGTCTTCTTCCACTCCGGAGAGTCAAGCTGAGCGTGCCAGTTCATGTCATACCAAACGGCACCCATCGAGATCGCCAGTGCGTCGATGAAGGCCATGTTCTCGCCCCAACCCGGCTTGCCGCGCAGAGTGATGCCGTAGATGCCTTTGCTCTTGTCGGTGAGGGTGTCGGCAGCCTTCTTGATTTCGTCGTAGGTCGGCGGGTCGGACAAGGTGATCCCCTTGGCGTCGAAGAGGTCCTTGCGGTACATGGTCATGCAGCTCTCGCCGTAGAAGGGCAGCGCGTAGAGCTTGCCCTCGTAGGACGCGCCGTCGCGCAGCGACTTGAAAACGTCGTCCACGTCGAACGAGGACGGCAGGTTACTCATTTCCTTGAGGAACCCGCGCTTGGCGAAGATCGGGGCCTCGTAGATGCCGATGAACACGAGGTCGAACTGGCCGCTGCCCGTGGTGAGGTCCGTCGTCACGCGCTGGCGCAGGACGTTTTCTTCCACAATGACCCAGTTGAGCTTGATGTCGGGGTTATCGGTCTCGAACTTGGAAGACAACTTCTTCAGTTCGATCATCTGCGGGTTATTTACCGCCGCGATGGTGACGGTTTTTTGTTGGGCCAGGGCGCTGGATGCGGAAAGCAAACAGCCGGTGAGCAACACGGCGGGTAACAGATACTTGATCATGGGGTAGAAGGCTCCCCAAGGGCACGTCAAACCTGTCGCCGCACCACCACTCGGGGATGCGGCCACTCGACGTATGCTCTGGGGAGAGTTCCCCTAGGTGAATCGCATTCCATGAATCCGTCAATGAGAATCTGCGTATTTCCTTTCCCTGCGCAGTAAATGTTCGCGTGAAGAGATCGCCGACTTGCCTTACCAGTTCCCAAACCATGTCTCCCTCCCTCACGATTTCCTCCCTGCCCGCCACGATGCGGGGCGTCCTGCTGCCGGGCCAGTCCCGGGTCGAATTCCGCGACTTTCCCGTGCCGTCGCCGGGACCGGGTCAAGTGCTGATCCGGATGCGCGCCTCGTCGATTTGCGGGAGCGACATCCGCGCGATATACCGCGAGCACCTGGGCCACGGACCGGAGGGCTACCAAGGGGTGATCGGCGGCCACGAACCGTGCGGCGAGATCGTGCAGACGGGGCCGGGCTGCCGCCGGTTTGGCGTGGGCGACCGGGTCGTCGTCTATCACATCAGTGGCTGCGGCTGCTGCAACGATTGCCACGAGGGCTACATGATCTCCTGCACCTCGCCGCAGCGCGCCGCGCACGGTTGGCAGCGGGACGGCGGACACGCGGACTTCATGCTGGCGGAGGAGAACACCTGCATCCCCTTGCCCGAGCCGCTGACCTACGTGGACGGCGCGCTGGTGGCGTGCGGGTTCGGCACGGTGTACGAGGCGCTGCTGCGGCTCGAAGTCTCCGGGCAGGACCGCTTGCTCATCACCGGGTTGGGTCCGGTGGGGCTGGCGGCGGGCCTGGTCGCGCGGGCGATGGGCGTCCAGACCGTCATCGGCCTGGACGTGACGCCGGAGCGCCTGGAAACGGCCCGGCAGCTCGGCGCGGTCCAGCACGCTTTGCCCTTCGGGGACGACGCCCTGGAAAGAGTCCACGCGCTGACCGACAGCCTCGGATGCGAGACGTGCATGGATTGTTCCGGCAACGGCGCGGCGCGTGCCCTGGCCCTGAGCGCCGCCCGCCGCTGGGGCCGCGTGGCCTTCGTGGGGGAAGGCAGCCAGTTGGAGGATTTCGACGTGAGCCATACCTTGATCCACAAACAGGTGACGCTCCACGGTTCCTGGGTGACCAGCACCAAACACATGGAAGACCTCGTCGGCCTGCTCGTCCGCTGGAACCTGCACCCGGAGGTGACCGTCACCCACCGTTTCACCCTGGACCAGGCGGAAGCCGCTTACCGCACAGCCGACGAAGGCCGGTGCGGCAAGGTGTGCATCGTCATGGAATAGGCCGCGTTCGGGTTGCCGGACAGGGAAAGCGGTTCGCCCGTTTCTCGACTCCCCACGCGGAAACCAGCACCGGGTCTTCGTTGCGCCTTGCCAGCGCAGCTTCATCAAAGTTGTTTGCATACAGCCGATTCGCCGCATGATGACGAAACAGCACCAATGAAAACCTCGCTCCGTTCCTGCTTCCTCCTGGCCGTCGCTTTCTGCGGCTTCAATCTCCTCAGTGCCTGCACCAACAGCGACGGCAGTAACCCGCCGGATCAATTCCAGCACAGCAGCGGCAAGCCGGTGAACCCGAACACAAGCTCGGGTGGCCAAGGCGTCCCAGGCTCGCGCGCGACCGGGGCGAACACCCAAGGCACAGCGGGTCAACGCTAACCACGCGGGTCTGCGGTCAGGGCGAAAGGTGCCGACCAGTCTGGTCTGCTCGCTCTGACCTTCTTCTGCATTGACCAGAAAGTCTTTTGCGGCAGGGTGGCGGTATCTATTCCGCCACCCTTTTTGCGTTTGTCTTCGCCAAGGTTCCATGAGCGTCGCGGTTGAGTTTAGCAGCATCACCAAGTCCTTCGGACCGGTGCGCGTTCTCCACGGGGTGGACTTGGCGCTCGTTCCCGGACGCGTCTACGGATTGCTGGGCGAGAACGGGGCCGGCAAATCCACGCTGATGAAAATTCTGGCCGGGTACGAGGCTCCCACCAGCGGGGAACTGCGCATCGACGGACGGGCCGCGTCTTTCCGGGGACCGCGGCAGGCCGAGGCCGCCGGCATCGTGATGATCCACCAGGAATTCAACCTGGCCGAGGACCTGACGGTCGCGCAAAACGTCTTCCTGGGACACGAGGTGCGGCGGCGCGGCCTGCTTGACGACCGAACGATGCGTGCCGAGACGGCCGCGATGCTCAAACAGGTCGGGTTGGCCGCCCACCCCGACACCAGGATCAAGCACCTGATCGTGGCCGAGAAGCAGTTGGTCGAAATCGCCAAAGCCCTGGCGCGCAAGGCGCGGTTGCTGGTCATGGACGAGCCGACCGCCACGCTGACCCCCGGAGAAACGGAGCGGCTCTTCCAGTTGATCGGACGGCTCAACGCCCAGGGCGTGACGATCATCTACATCTCGCACCGGCTCGACGAGGTGGAACGCCTCACGCACGAGATCGTCGTCCTGCGCGACGGCCGGCTGGTGGCCCGGGAGGAGACGCGCCGCGTCACCCGGCGGCAGATGGCGAACCTGATGGTGGGCCGTGAACTGTCGGATTTGTTCCCTGCCAAGCAGCCCGCGCCTCCAGAAGCGGAACCCTCCGCGCTAAGGGTGGAAAAGCTCCGGGTGCCCGGTTGGGTCAGCGAGGCGAGCTTCGAGGTGCGGCCGGGCGAGATCCTCGGGTTCGCCGGGTTGGTCGGCGCGGGGCGCACCGAGTTGTTCGAGGGCTTGCTGGGTCTGCGCGAGCACCGGGCCGGGCGGATCGAACTCGACGGCCGTCCCGTGCGTTGGCGCAATCCGCGGGACGCGGCCGACGCGGGTCTGACGTACCTCAGCGAGGACCGCAAGGGCAAGGGGCTGCACGTGGACTTCGGCCTGCGCGAGAACCTGACCCTGATGGCGCTGAAGCGCTACGCCGCGCCCTGGCTGCGGCCGGCGGCCGAGGAGTCCGCGCTACAGGCCGCCGTGGGATTGTTCGGCATCCGCACGGGGTCGCTGCGCCTGCGCGCCTCGGCTTTGTCCGGCGGCAACCAGCAGAAGCTGGCCCTGGCCAAGGTGTTGCAGCCCGACCCGCGGGTCCTCGTGCTGGACGAGCCCACGCGCGGGGTGGATGTCGGGGCGAAGCGCGACATCTATTTCCTGATCCAGACCCTGGCCGGCGAAGGGCGCGGTATCGTGGTCATCTCCTCCGAGTTGATCGAGTTGATCGGCCTGTGCCATCGCGTGGCGGTGATGCGCGCGGGCCGTCTGCAAACAATCCTGGACGCGTCCCGCCTGACCGAGGAAGAATTGATTGCCCATGCCACCGGAACCCACTGAGAACGCGCGGCGGACCCTCACCGGCGGCGCGGCTTCCTGGTGGCGGCGGCTGCACGGAGCGGGGCCGGTCCTCGGCCTGGTGGTGCTCTGCGTCCTGGGCACGCTGCTCAACCACGATTTCGCCACGTTCGACAACGCGATGAACGTGCTGACCCGCACGGCGTTCATCGGGATCATCGCCGTCGGCATGTGTTTTGTCATCATCTCGGGCGGCATCGACCTCTCCGTCGGGTCGATGGCCGCGTTGATCGCCGGGTGCGTCATCCTCCTGATGAACAAACTGGGCCACGCCGGGTTTTCGCCCGTGGCGGCTGTGGGGTGCGGCATGTTGTGCGCCGTGCTGATCGGCGGCTCCTGTGGATGGCTGCACGGCCTGTGCATCACCAAAGGGCAGATCGAACCGTTCATCGTCACGCTGGGCACGCTGGGGATCTACCGCGCCTACCTGACCTACTTCGCCGACGGGGGCGCGCTGACCTTGGACGACACGCTTTCCGACACCTACAGCCCCGTCTACTACGCGAGCCTGCTGCGGGTCCCGATCCCCGTGTGGGTGTTCCTGGCCGTGGCGGCCGTCGGCGGGATCATCCTCAACCGCACGGCCTACGGGCGCTACGTGCAGGCCATCGGTTCCAACGAACAGGTGGCGCGCTATGCGGCGGTCAACGTGGACCGGGTCAAGGTGCTCACCTATGTGCTGCTGGGGGTCTGCGTGGGGATCGCCACGCTGTTGTACGTCCCCCGGCTGGGTTCCGCCTCGCCGACCACGGGTCTGCTGTGGGAGCTGGAGGCCATCGCCTCCGTCATCGTGGGCGGCACGGTGCTGCGGGGCGGGGCGGGCAGCATCTTCGGCACGGTGGTGGGTGCGATTTTGCTCTCCGTGATCGGCAACATCCTCAATCTCACCAACCTGATCAGCGTTTACCTCAACGCGGCGGTGCAAGGCTTTGTCATCATCGTCGTTGCCTTCTTGCAACGCCGCCGTAGATAAAAGCGTTTCCCACCACAGTATCAACCCTCCCGTTCCTCCCTCCATGCATCCATTCATCCCACTTTCCACCAAACTTCCCTTCCGGTTGAAACAAACCGTCCGCCGACTGGCCGGCGTGGCGGCAGCCTTCCTGGCCGTCGGCGTGGCCTCGACGGCGGGGGCGGAAGAAACCGTCAACCTCGGGGTTTCCATCCCGACCGCCACCCACGGCTTCACCGGCGGGATCGTTTACTGGGCCAACCAAGCCAAGAAAGACTTGGAGCAAGCGCATCCTGGACTCAAAATCACGATCAAAACGGCCGCCAACGCTTCCGAGCAGGCCAACCAGCTCCAGGATCTGGCGACCGTCACGAAGATCAATTCGCTGGTCATCTTCCCCTTTGAGTCGGCTTCCCTGACGAAGCCCGTCGCGCAGGTACACGGCAAGGGCGTGTACGTGACCGTGGTGGACCGCGGCCTGACGGACACCAGCGCACAGGACGCCTACATCTCCGGCGACAACACCGCCTTCGGCAAGATTCCCGCCGAGTACCTGGCGAAAACCCTGGACGGCAAAGGAGAGATCGTCGTCCTGCGCGGCATCGCCACCACCCTGGACAACGAGCGCGTAGACGCCTTCAACGCGGTGCTGAAGGACCACCCGGACATCAAGGTTTTAGACGCCAAGTACGGCAACTGGAACCGCGACGACGCCTTTAAGGTGATGCAGGATTACCTCACCCGCTTCAAGCACATCGACGCCGTGTGGGCGGCGGACGACGACATGGCCGTGGGCGTCCTCAAGGCCATCGACCAAGCCAAGCGCAAGGACATCAAGATCGTCTTCGGCGGCGCGGGTGCCAAGGGCATGATCAAGACCCTCCTCGACGGCAGCAACCCGCTGATCCAGGCCAACGTTTCGTACTCGCCCCACTTCATCTACGACGCGATCAAACTGACCGCCGAAGCCCGCCTGAAAGGCGAGAAACTGCCCGCGACCGAAATCATTCCCTCGGTGCTGATCACGAAGGAAAATGCGAAAGAGTTCTACTTCCCGGATTCTCCGTTTTGATTTGCCTACCCGCAGTAGATTACTTGTACGACTGCGCGTCACGCCGCTTGCTGTTCACCATGGCCATGCCGTAAGCTAGACCCTTCAACCCCCCAAACAATGATCTCTCTCTTCCCTCCACTCCGTTCCTCGCTGGCCATCCTCGGTGCCCTCGCCATAACGGCCCTGCCGTTTTCCGGCGCGTCGGCACAGTCCAAAAAGCTGACCTCCGTCGGCGTGACGGTCGGCGACCTGGGCAATCCTTTCTTCGTGCTGATCGGCAAGGCCGCGCAGGCCAAAGCCAAGGAACTTGGCGGCGACAGCGTCAAGGTGACGCTCGTGTCCTCCGGGTACGACATCAACACGCAGGCCACCCAGATCGATAATTTCATCTCCTCGGGCGTGCAGCTCATCATCCTCGGCGCGGCGGACAGCAAGGGCATCGCTCCGGCCGTACGACGGGCCAAGGAAGCGGGGATCGTGGTGGTCGCCGTGGACGTGGCGGCGGAGGGCGGCGTGGACGCCACGGTGATGTCCGACAACAAGCAGGCGGGCGAGGAAGCGGCGCAGTACATCGTGGACCGGCTCAAGGGCAAGGGGAACGTCGTGATCGTCAACGGCCCACCCGTGAGTTCCGTGCAGGACCGCGCCAACGGTGCGCTGAGCGTCTTTAAGCAGAGCAGCGACATCAAGGTGCTCTCGCAGGATCAGAACGCCGGCGGCAGCCGTGACGGTGGCTTGCGGGTGATGACCGACCTGCTCTCCGCCAACCCCAAGATCGACGCGATCTTCGGCATCAACGATCCCACCGCCATCGGGGCGGACCTCGCCGCGCGGCAGGCCGACCGCAAGGAATTCTTCATCCTCGGCGTGGACGGCTCTCCCGACGGCGAAGCGGCGCTCAAAGCCAAGAACAGCCTCTTCACCGCCACGGCGGCGCAGGACCCCTACGCCATGACCGAAAAGGCCGTGGAGATCGGCTACAACGTCCTGCAGGGCAAGAAGCCCGAGAACGCGCTGATCCTCGTTCCGGTCAAGCTCATCACACGTGACAACGTGGGTGAGTACAAGGGCTGGAACGCCCGCTGAGAGCCGCGTTCGCGCCGTCTCACCGCCCCTCGCGCCAGAGGTTCGCCACCATCTCCTCCCGTGGTTGCCCTCGCCGGTAACGCCGCCCCGCCGGTGGATGCGCCCGCGCTGGAGATGCGTGGCATCGAGAAATCGTTCCCCGGAGTCAAGGCGCTCCGGGGGGTCGATCTCAGCGTCAGGGCGGGCGAGATCCACGCCCTGATGGGTGAAAACGGCGCGGGCAAGAGCACTCTGATGAAGGTGCTCGCGGGAGCCTACCGCGCCGATAAAGGCGAGGTGCGCATCAACGGCCAACCGCTGACGCTGGGCGATCCGGCGGCCTCCCGGAAGTCCGGCGTCACGCTGATCTACCAGGAAATCAGCCTCGCGCCCAACCTCTCCGTCGCCGAGAACATCTTCCTGGGCGAGGAAATCAGCCGTGGCGGCATGGTGAACCGTGCGGCGATGCGCGCGCGGGCCACCGAGGTCTTGCGCACGCTGGGCACGAGCTTCGGACCCGAGGCGCGAGTCGGCCGGCTCTCCATCGCCGAGCAGCAGCAGGTCGAGATCGCCCGCGCCCTGCACCGCCAGAGCCGGGTGCTCGTCATGGACGAGCCTACCGCGGCCCTCTCGGACCGCGAGACGGAACGGCTCTTCGGCCTGATCCGCAAGCTGCGCGAGGAAGGGCTGGCCATCGTCTACATCAGCCACCGGATGGCGGAGGTTTACGCGCTGGCGGACCGGGTGAGCGTGCTGCGGGACGGGGGTTACGTCGGCACGTTGGAACGCTCAGAACTTTCCGCCGAGCGTTTGATCCAGATGATGGTGGGCCGGCCCCTAGGAGAATTCTACCGTCACGCGCGCCACACCGCCGGGGCCGAAGTGCTCGAAGTGAAGAACGTCAGCGATGCGCGCGGCAAGGTCCGCGGCGTCTCGCTGACATTGCGCGCGGGAGAGATCGTCGGTCTGGCGGGATTGGTGGGCGCGGGGCGCACCGAATTGGCCCGGCTGATCTTCGGGGCCGACCGGCTCGTCGGCGGGTCGGTCCTGATCGAAGGAAAGGAACTGCGCGCCCGGTCGCCGCTCGGAGCCATCCGGGCGGGCATCGGCTACGTCCCCGAGGACCGCAAGCAGCTCGGGCTGTTCCTGGAGATGAGCGCCAGCGAGAACATCACCATGAACGTGCTCGACCGTGAGTCCGTGGGGGCGAGCGTGCTGCGGCCCAAGCGCCTGCGGCAACTCACGCTGCAAGCCATCAAGGATTTCGCCGTCCGGGTCGCCAGTCCGGCCGCGAAGGCGCTGGGTTTGTCGGGCGGCAACCAGCAAAAGCTTCTGGTGGCCCGCTGGGTGGAGATCGGTCCCAAGGTGCTGCTGCTCGACGAACCCACGCGCGGCGTGGACATCGGTGCCAAGAGCGAGATTTATCGGCTGGTGGGCGAACTGGCTGCCAAGGGCCTGGCGGTGCTCTTTATTTCCAGTGAATTGCCGGAGGTCATCGGCGTCAGTGACCGGGTGCTCGTCATGCGCGAAGGCCACCTTACGGGAGAACTTCGCGGCGGCGAGGGCCGGGACGCCATCACCCAGGAGAACATCATGGCCTTGGCCACCGGCACCGCTGCCTCCTCCCCGGCTTGAACCTCCTCTTTTTCTCTTCCTCCCTATGGCTTCCGACCTGACCACGTCCACCACGCCCACGCCCGGCGGCCTGACCGGGTCGCCGACCACCCGGGCGGCGGAATCCGCCCGCTCCCGCGGCAACTTCTGGCAGGTCGTGGGCATCCTGCCGGTGCTGCTGCTGATCGGCGTCCTGTTTTCCCTGCTGACGCCCAACTTTCTGACCTCCAGCAACCTGATCAACGTCGCGCGCCAGGCGTCGATCAACACCGTGCTGGCCGCAGGCATGACCTTCGTCATCCTCACGGGCGGAATCGACCTCTCGGTCGGCTCCATCCTCGGGGTCTCGGCCGTGGTCGCGTTGCAGATTTCCCTGCTGCCTTCCCTGGTCTGGGCTGTTTTGCCGCTGACCCTGCTGTCGGGTTTGTTGCTGGGCACTCTCACGGGTGCCACGGTGGCTTACGTGGGCCTGCCTCCCTTCATCGTGACGCTCGGCACGTACACGGCGTTGCGGGGCGTGGCCTACCTGCTGGCCAACGGCACGACCATCATCAACAACGATTTGTCCTTCGAGTGGATCGGCAACGGCCGCCTCGGCCCGATCCCCTGGTTAATCATCATCGCGCTGGCCACGATCCTGGTCAGCGGGTTCATCCTGCGGCGCACGGTGCTGGGGGTACGCATCTACGCCGTGGGCGGCAACGCCCAAGCCGCCCGGCTGACGGGCATCCGGGTGGAGCGGGTGCTGGTGTTCGTGTACGCCGTCAGCGGCCTGCTGGCCGCCTTGGCGGGGCTGATGAGCGCCAGCCGTCTCTACAGCGCGAACGGCAAACTGGGCGAAGGGTATGAGTTGGACGCCATCGCGGCGGTGATCCTCGGGGGAACCAGTTTCACCGGTGGCATCGGCACGATCAGCGGCACGCTCCTGGGTGCCTTGGTGATCGCCACTCTCAACAACGGCCTCACGCTCATGAACGTCTCGTTCTTCTGGCAGTTGGTGGTCAAGGGCCTCGTGATCGTCGTCGCCGTCACCGTCGACAAGCTGCGCACCCGCGCGGCGGCGTGAGTTTTGGTAAGAGCCTATCCGCGTATTCCAAGCGCATTTTCTGCCGCCCCTGCCGGGGCTGGCCTTGAGGCCGGTTTCCCCGGGGCTCACGCCCCGGGCTAAACTCTTGCGCCCCTGCCGGGGCTGAAGACAGGGAGATACAGAGAGGTCTTTAGCCCCGGTAGGAGCAGCAGAAAACAGGGAGATGCAGAGAGGTCTTTAGCCCCGGTAGGGGCGGAAGAAAACAGGGTGGTGCAGAGAGGTCTTTAGCCCCGGCAGGGGCGGAAGAGTTTAGCCCGGGGCGTGAGCCCCGGGGAAACCGGCCCTCTCCCACAGCCCCCCGGCAGGGGCGGAAGAAAACCCACGCGGACATCCGGGCTGCGGCTCAGGATGCTTGGGCGTCTTCCTGCGCGCACATCTCAAAGGCGGTGTCGCCATCGACGATCAGACCGCTCACGAAGCCTGCCCGCAGGATGCCTCGCGCACCTTTCGCCTTGGTGCGGCCGCCGCACAGCAAGATCACGTCGCGTCCGTGGAGATGTTTCAGGTCCAAGGCGAGGGAACGCTGGTTGAGTTCGGACTTCACCGGTTGGCCGTTCCGATCAAAGAACGTGCCCATCGCGTCGCCCACCGCTCCCGCGCGGTGCAGGTCATCGAGTTCCGACTTGGACAAAAAACTCTTCTCGAACAGGAACCCGCTCCGGTCGCATTCTCCCAGGCTCATGAAAAAAACGTCCGCGCGGGCCGCCAGCGCCAACGTTTCCCTCACAACCCGCTGGGCCATCAGGACGTTCCGGTCGGCCACGCTGTTGGCGATGTAAGGCACGGGCAAAAAATGTCCCTCCCCGCCGGTTTTCTCGGCGGCACGGTGCACCACGTCAAACAGGTTGGCGGCGGAATTCATGGTCAACGAACCCATCGTGGAAACAAAACAGGCGTCGGGCTTCCGCACGCCGGCCAACTGGTCGACCATCATCGCCGTCGTGCGTCCCCACGCCAGGCCGACCACCGGGTGGTCACTGAGTTGCAGGCGCTCGCGCAGGTAACGCGCGGCGACCATGCCCACCGCGCGGCGAGCCATCTCGTCTTCCACCGCCGCGCTGCCGGCCGAGGAACCCGCCTTCCCCGAGAAACTCGCCGCCGTGTAGAGAGGCGGCGTGACCAGGCACAGCGCCAGGTTGAAGCGGCGGCGCAGACGCTCCTCCACCTCCATCATGGCGCTGAGACGGTGCTCGATGGAGATTTTGACGATGCCTGCCTCGCGCGCCTCGGCCAGCAGACGCGCCGCCTTCGGCCGGGAAACCCGGAGGATCGTTGCTGTGTCCTCCTGCGTGTGACCGGCCATGTAATAGAGCCAGGACGCCCGCACCAGTTCGTCCGGGTCACTGCCCCCGACGGGAAACCCGGCGGCTTTGGCGTTTTTGGCCTTGATGCGGCCGGGGGTCTCGGGGGTCGTTTTGCCTTGACGCTTCATCCGCATTGCAGACGGTCACGGCCCCTTGAGCATCCTCGCCGACCGACTCACCTCCTGGTTAAATCCATCGCCCATTTAGCCCGACGAGCATCGTTGCGGGAGGCTTTTCGCGCGATGTACCAACGACGTTCTATGTTCATCGCAAAAAACCCTGCGGTGAAATCCGCAAGGTTTTTCCCTCCTCTGACTTCCCGCAACCCGGATCAGGGAATGAGCAACACCTTGATGGATTTGTCACCCTTCTTCATCAACTCCATGCCCTGCTTGAATTCTTCCAGCGGCAGCTTGTGGGTGACCACCCCTTCGGTGGGGAGTCGCCCATCACTGATGGCCTCGATGGCGAAGGGATAGCAGTACGGACCGAGGTGCGCGCCGAGGATGTCGAGCATCTTGCGGTCGGAAATGATGCTCCAATCCACGGTGACTTCGTGCGAGAACACGCTGAACTCCACGAAGCGGCCCAGTTTGCGGATCATCGCCAAACCCTGCTTCACCGAATCCGGGTGGCCGGTCGCCTCGACGTAAACGTCGCAGCCGTAGCCGCCCGTCATCTCCTTGACCCGCGCCACCACATCCTCCTTGAGCGGGTTCATCACGATGTCCGCGCCAAACTTCTTGGCGAGGTCCAGCCGATCTTGTTTCACGTCGAGCACGATGAGCTTGGAAGGATTGTGCAGCCGCATGGCTCCGACCATGCCGAGTCCCAGCGGACCGGCACCAGCCAGCACCACCACATCTTCCAAGGTGATCTTGGCACGCTTCACGGCGAACACGGAACAGGCGTACGGCTCAATGAGGATCGCCTTCTCCATCGGAACGTCGTGCGGCACCAGGAAATTGATGGATTCCTTCGGATAACGCATGTACTCGGCAAACCCGCCGTTGACGTTGTTCTGGAAGCCGTACACGTCGTGCTTTTCGCACATCCAGTATTCCCCGCGCAGACAGAACCGGCAGTCCCAGCACGGCACAATCTGCTCGGAGATGATGCGGTCGCCGAGCTTGAATTTGCCCTTCTTCGCCACGTTGTCGCCGATGGCCACCGCGTGGCCGAGGAACTCGTGTCCCGGGATCATCGGGCTTTTGATGTACTTGGGCTGGCCCTGCCCCCCCCAGAACGACACGGCGCCGTCGTTCGCCTTGATGTCGCCGGCGCAGATGCCGCAGGCCTCCACCTTGACGATGATGTCGTCCGGCCCACACTCCGGCACGGGGACGGTTTCCAAACGGTAGTCGCCGGGGGCGTAGGCCATCACCGCCCGCATGGTCTTGGGCAGGCTGCCCTGGCTGCCATTGGTGGCAGCGGCCGGCGTGGTGGAATCATGCGGGGCCAGTTCGACCGCCGGGACGGAGGCCGAACTGCGCGTGGGAATTTCAATGGCAGTGCTCATATTTAAGATTCGTTGAGATGGGGTTGGAGGGACGCTTTCGGAGGCGCGAAATTCTTCAAAGGGTCAAACGGTTGGTCGTTTCAATGTCGAACAGGTTCAGGTCTTCGTCGCTGAAGGAAAGTTGGACGAGCGACCCAGGCTTGTACTGCTTCGTCAGCGGGACGCTCGCCATGACGAGCACCTCGCCGAAGCGCACGCCGACGCGGGTTTCGTCGCCTAGGTCTTCAACGACCGACACCGTGCCGGGCACTGAACCCGGGCGGGCGTTGCGCGACACCTCGATGCCCCAGGGACGCACGCCCAGCTTCACCCGGTCGCGGTTGCCGCTCAGCTTCCTGACGTGGCCGCTCATCGGCAAGGCGAACGTGGTTCCGGGCAGGTGCCAGCGGTCCTGCGCGTCGCGCTCGACCGCGAAAATGTTCATCGGCGGCTCGCCCAAAAACCCGGCGACAAACTCGTTGGCCGGATGGTTGAACACCTCCAGCGGCGTGTCGAACTGCTGGAGTTTGCCGTCGTTGAGCACGGCGATCCGGTCGGCCAGCGCCATCGCTTCCAACTGGTCGTGGGTGACGATCACGGTGGTGAAACGCTGCTCGATGTGGAGACGTTTGATCTCGGTGCGCATCTGCACCCGCAAGGCGGCGTCCAGATGGCTGAGCGGTTCGTCCAGCAGCAGCACCGCCGGCCTCCGCACCAACGCGCGGGCGATGTTGACGCGCTGCTTCTGGCCGCTGCTCAACGCCGCCGGCTTGAGGTCGAGCAGCTCGGAAATGTGCAGGTACTTGGAAATTTCCGTGACCCGGCTCTGCACCTCCGGCTCGGCGACGCCGTGCGCCCGCAGGTTGAAGGCCAAGTTGTCGCGGATCTTGAGCGGGGGATAGAGCGCGTAGTTCTCGAACGCCAGCCCGACGCCCCGGTCCTTCGGGTGAACATCGTTGACGACCCGGCCGCCGATGATGATCTCGCCCTCGGTGATTCCCTCCAGCCCGGCGATCATCCGGAGCGAGGTGGATTTCCCGCAGCCCGACGGACCGAGCAGCGCCGTGAACTCGCCGTCTTGGACTTCGAGATTCACGTTGTCCACCGCGCGCGGCGTGGTGGGACCGTACTGTTTGACGACGTTGCGCAGGGTAAGTTCAGCCACGGATTGAGTCCTCCATCATGGGGCTGGAGCGCGTGATGTATTCACCCGTGCCCACATCGAAAAAGATGAGATCCTGAGATTGGACGTTGAAGCGGATTTGTTCGTCCGGTCGGAATTGTTTGCGGCCGGGCACCAACGCGCGGACGCGGCTGCCATCGGGCGCGGTCATGGTCACCACGCACTTCGTCCCCAAGGGTTCGAAGCTGTAGACAACGCCGGTGGCGCCGGAACCACTCGCATCGTCGCCGTACCGGTGCTCGACGGTGACATCGGCCGGCCGGAAGCCGACCGTGAAACGCCGTTCCCTGCCCGGGGAACCTCCGTCGCGCGGCAGGGCGCGAGACAGTTCCACGCTCAGCAGCGGGAGCTTGAAAGCGCCGCCGAACAATTCCGCGGTCAATCCGCCCGCCCGGTCAGCCACCACGCGCCCTTCCACCAGGTTGATCTCCGGGTCGCCGAAAAGGCTGGCCACGCGGGTGCTCGCCGGCCGGAAGTAAACCTCGTCGGGGATGCCCACCTGCAAGATACTGCCGCCGTCCAAAATGACGATCCGGTCGCCCAGACTCATGGCCTCCAGGTAGTCATGGGTCACATAGATCGTGGTGGTCCCGAGTTGCTGGCGCATCTCCTTCAACTCCGCGCGCATGGAGTGGCGCAGCTTGGCATCGAGGTGGCTGAGCGGTTCGTCCATCAAGAACACGTTCGGCTTGCGCACCAACGCCCGGCCCAGGGCGGTGCGTTGACGCTGGCCGTTGCTCAAAGCCTGGATGGGCCGGTCGACGAGATGATCGATCTTCAGCACCTTGGCATAATGGGTCACCCGTTCGTTCACCTCATTCTCGGGCAGCTTGAACTTCGGGCTGCGCAACGGGAACGCCATGTTCTCGTACACGGTGAGTTGAGGGTAGAGCGCGTAGCTCTCGAACACCATCGCCACGTTGCGCTCGGCCGGCTCCAACCCGCCGATGTCCCGGTCCGCGATGCGCACGTTGCCGCTCTCGGGGGTGACGATCCCGGCGATCAGATTCAGCGTGGTGGTCTTGCCGGCGCCCGCCGGGCCGAAGATGGCGACGAATTCCTTGTCGGCAACCTGCAGCGAGAGGTTTTTCACCCCCACTCGCTTCCCGTAGTGCTTGGTCAGGCCGGATAACTCAATGTTTGCCATGGGGAAGAGGGAAATCAGCCTTTCACCGCGCCGAACGACAATCCGCGCACGAGGTGTTTCTGGATGAGGACCGCGAGGATGACCTCCGGCAGAGCGGAGATCAACGCGGCCGCGGCCACCCAGCCGTAATGCACCGTGTCCGAGGCGAGGAAGCGCATCATGGCGACGGTGGAGGTTTGTGTCCGTCCGCCGCCGAGCTGCAGCGCGAAGGTGAAGGAGTTCCAACAAAAGATGAAGCAGAGCAAGGCAGCCGCCACCAACCCCGGGCGGATGAGCGGCAGCAATACTTTGAAGAACACCTGCCACCAGGTGTAACCGTCGAGCTGCGCGGCGGATTCAATGTCGGGCGAGATGTCCTCGAAGAACCCGCGCAAAATCCAGATCAGCAGCGGCAGACTGATCAATTGATACACCCAGATCAAGCCGGTGTAGGAGTCAATCAACCCGAACTTCTGGTAGATCAGATAGAGCGGGATGATGACGAGGATTTCCGGAGCGAACCGGAAGGACAAAAACGTGAAGGCGATGTCTTCCCGGCCTTTGAACTGGAACCGCGCCAGCGCGTAGGCCGCCGGCACGCCGACGATCAGCGACAGGCAAACCGCCAACACGCTGATCACCAGGTTATGCACCAAGGCTCCCAGAAAATCGCTTTGCCCCAGAACCGCCCGAAAGTTATCCAGGGTCGGATGAAACACGAACGGGCTACCGAACATTTCGCTGTCCGGCTTGAAGGACAGAATCAGCATCCAGAGGAGCGGAAACAGCGCGAACAAAGCGTAGCAGAACAGCAGTCCGTTGCGGCCGACGGCCTCCAGGATTTTGGGAAAGCCGGATTTGGTATCGTTCATCGGGGAAGGAAGAGGATGGTTCCTAGGCCGCGCCCGAAGCCGTCTTCTGGGCTTTGCGCCAGAAGCCAATCAGGACGAAACAGACCGCGTAGATCAACGCCCAGAGCAGGAGCAGAGTGGGAATCGCGCCGCTGAGATTGTAGAACGGGAAGGCTTCGTTGTACGACTGTACCGCCAGGTTCATCGTGATGTCGCCCGGACCGCCCTTGGTCAGCGCGAAGATGATGCCGAATTCCTGCAACGAGGTCATGAAGCGGAACACCAGGGCAATCAGGATCACCGGCAGGAGCATCGGCAAAGTAAGGTTCTTGAACACGAACCACGCCGAACCTCCGTCGATCAGCGCGGCCTCGTAGGGAGACTTCGGCAGGGAGCGAAGTCCCGCCGACACCAGGATGATGACGAATGGAGTGTAAATCCAGATATCCACCAGCACGATGCTAAAGAGGGCGTAGTCAGGGTCCGCGCTCCAACGAAAACCCCCCAGCCCAATCCAGGCGAGAGGCAGCCTCAGCAGGCCCACCGACGGGTTGGTCAGCAACTGCCAGATGAGGGCACCGATCACCGGGGCGATCATCAAAGGGAAAATCAGCACCAGCCGCAGAAACTTTGCAAGGAGGCTGTCCTTGTTGAGCAGCAGGGCGACGCCCAGGCCCAACAGCATCTCGGTGCCCGTGGCGTAGAGCGCGTACTTCAGGGTCACGATCACCGAATGCCAGAAGTCATCGCTGGTCAGCGTGTCCTTGAAGTTGCTGAACCCGACCATCGCGTATTCCGAACTCCGCAGGGAGTAATCCGTGAACGCGTAATAGATGGCGACGAAAAACGGAAACAGGATGCCGATGGTCAGCAGGAAGGCCGGTGCCAACACCAAGTAGGGGCGCAGAGCTTTGCGGCGAGCGTAGCGGCGGGCTGCCTCCGACAGTTCCGAGTTGGAAGGAGCGAACGGCGACGGGGAACCCGCGGCGCTCGTCGTACGGATGGGCGTTTTCTCCGCGTTCGGCAATGCAATGCTCATGGGGCTGCTTTCGCGTGACGAGTGGCCTTGATCAGCCATCAGGCCGGTTTGTTGAATGTTAATCCAGCGGAGGTTTGGGTGTCAGAAAATCCGGGCGGGAGGATGCTCTCCCGCCCGGATCTCGTCCTTTGCCTTATCAACAATCGGCCAGTTAGTTCAGCTTCAACTTGGAGGTGTCCTTGTCGATCCGCTTGGCCAGGTCTTTCATCGTCTTGTCAGGGTCCGCGCCTGAGAGCACGATCTTCTGGAGCGCCGCCGCCCACTCCGTCGTGGATTGGATGAAGAAGGGCTGCGGGGTGAACTTCACGCTCGTGTTCTTGATCTGGGCCTGGAAGGTCTCGTAGAAGCCGGGGATGGCCGAAAGCTTCTGCTTGAATTCCGGCTGGTCCCAGGCGGACTTGCGGGGAGGATCAACGAGCTTGGCGTTGAGCGACGCCCACTTCACGTGGTCAGGACCGGTGAAGTACTGCATGAAAATCCAGGCAGCTTTCTTGTTCTTCGAGGAGCTGTTCATGCCGAGCTGCCACACCCACTGGTTGGGCGTCGGGTCCGTACCTTCCTTCAGCACCGGGATGGGTGCGAACGCCAGGTTGCTGGACTCCGCGGCCGCGCCGGGGGCGGCGGTGAAGTAGCCGAGGCTGTCCGCGTCGAGCAGCATCGCCGCCTTGCCCGCGCCGAAGTCCGCGCCGCACTGGTACCACGTGTAGTTGGACCAGCCGGGAGGGCCGCCGTCACGGATCATCGCCGCGTACTGCTTGGTAATGTCGATGGCGACGGATTGATCCAGGTCAGACATCAGCTTGCCGTCTTTGATGGAGAAGTCCTTCGCGCCCGCGTTGGTGAACACCGACATGTAGCCGGGGTGGATGGTCGCCCAGTTGCGCGTGCCGCGCACCGCGATGCCGTACGAGCCAGGCCCGTTCCAGCCCTTGAGCTTCTTGGATAGTTCCACGAGCTCGCCGAACGTCTTCGGCACCGCGAGGCCTTTGCTTTCAAAGTACTTCTTGTTGTACCCGAGCGAATACATCTCAAAGCCCAGCGGCAAGGAGTACAGCGTGCCCGTGCCGGAAGGTGAACCGGGCTTCAGGTCCCATTTGCCACCGTTGAACACCCCTTCGAAGATGTCGTTGGTGTCGTAACCCGGGTTGGTCATCGACGGGTTGTTCAAGAACTGGTCGAGCGGCTCCATCCGCTTGGCGCTGGCGTAATCCCACATTTGGTAGATGCCCGTCATGAACACATCCGGGTTACCGCTGCTGGCGGAGAGGGCCGTCGTGACCTTGTCGAAGTAGTTCTCTTCCGGGGTGATTTCGTACTGCACGTCGATGCCCGTCATCTCCTTGAACTCGGGCAGATGCTTGATGATCGCCTCCGCGTAAGGATGTTGGTTGAGGGACACGTGGACCGTGGTTCCCGAGGCTTGCTTCCAGTCGAAGCCTTGCGCCCGGGCGTCGGGCGAGTGGGTCAGGAACAGAGCCGAGGACAAAAGTCCTACGGCGCCCTGAATGAATTGTTTGGATCTAGCGTTTGGTGTCATGGGGGGACGTGCCCTTGTTTATGTTGGTGTTGTCTTACTTGAAGTCGCGCTCCGGTGGACCGGCGCGAATCGCCGATCAACCAAGTGTGACGCCAAAGCGGTCAAAGTAGCGAGCATCGAACCCACTCCAAACGCACCCGGCTCGCCGTGCACGACGGCTGGAAGACACAGGCTTGGGTAAGCTCCGTTCATGGGGACACGAGAGTGCAGGAAACTCACAGAGTTCATTCCGGCGGGGGCTGGTAGGGGAACGTGACAGGCAGCGGTCGTTTCTCGCCCGGGTCGGCTGCCAACGGCGCGCGGTCGGGCGCACCGGATAGGTCCGAACTAGCTGCCAGGGAGAAACAAGCCGAGCAGTCTCGCTTGTGGCAAAAATTATGAGTGCAACATTCGTTCAACGCCAGAACTTTTTCTCAAAAAATTCTGGCGCGGGAGCAGTGATCAATGTTTTGTTAGGTCAAGCCGACTGTGTTCCCCTCGCCCCGCCGCGCTTGACGCCGGCAGGATTTTTTTGACCCCGTCTCAGGTAAAAGCTTTGTCGTCGATCCACTTGCCGTCATGAACAATCCTTCAGAGAAACCCATCGCCCTCGGCTGCGACGAAGCCGCCTATCATCTCAAAGAGGCGATCCGCGCCCACCTGGAAAAACGCGGCTTGCCCGTCCAGGACTACGGCGTCCACGACACCTCTCCTTCCTTGTATCCCGACAAGGCCGCCGAAGTCGCCGAAGCGGTGGCCGCCGGCCGCCACGAACGCGCGATCCTGATGTGCGGCACGGGAATCGGCATGTGCATCACCGCGAACAAGATTCCCGGCGTGCGCGCCGCCGTCTGCCACGACCAGTATTCCGCCGAGCGCGCCCGCAAGAGCAACGACGCGCAGATCATGGCGCTCGGGGCGCGGGTGGTCGGCGAGGAACTGGCCAAGTCGCTCGTCGACACGTGGCTGGACGCCGATTTCGCGGGCGGAGGTTCCACCGCCAAAGTGGAACGCATGACAGCCATCGAGCAGCGCTACAGTACCGCGAAAAGATAACGCCCGGTTTCCCCGTCCCCCAACACTCATGCAACGCATCATTAATGATCCCACGCGTGTCGTCGAAGACATGCTCGAAGGTTTCGTGAAAACATACCCCCACCTCCTGGAGAAAACGGGGAACCCCCGCGTGCTTAAGGCCGTCGGCGCCCCCAGGCAGGGCAAGGTCGGCGTGGTCACCGGCGGCGGCAGCGGCCACAAACCGGCGTTCGTCGGCTACGTGGGCAGGAACCTGTGCGACGCCGTGGCGGTGGGCGAGGTGTTCGCCTCGCCCTCGGCGCAGATTTTCTTCGACGCCATCAAGGCGGCGGACGGTGGCGCGGGCGTGGCGGTGCTCTACGGCAACTACGCGGGCGACAACATGAACGTGAAGCTGGCCCGCCGCATGGCCGAGAAGGCGGGCATCCGCGTGGAAACGGTCATCGCCAACGACGACGTGGCCTCCGCCCCGTCCCACGAGCGCGAAAAACGCCGCGGCGTCGCGGGTGAGGTGCTCATGTGGAAGGTCGCGGGCGCGAAGGCGGCGCAGGGCGCACCGCTGGAGGAAGTGATCCGCGTGGCGCAAAAGGCCATCGACAACACCCGCAGCATCGGCGTGGGCCTGACGAGCTGCACCATCCCGGCGGCGGGTAAGCCCAACTTCCACATCGAAGCGGGCAAGATGGAGGTGGGCATCGGCCACCACGGCGAACCGGGCGTGGCCGTGACGGACCTCAAGCCCGCCGACGAGATCGCGCGGCTGTGCCTGGAGCGCATCCTGCCCGACTTGCCCTTCAATTCGGGCGACGAGGTGGTCGCCTTGGTCTCCGGCCTGGGCGCGACTCCGGTGATGGAATTGTACATCACGTATTCCAAAGTCCACGACCTGCTCAAGGAAGCGGGCTTGAACATCGCCCATGCCTATGTGGGCAACTATTTCACCTCGCTGGAAATGATGGGCGTGACCGTCACCCTGATGAAGGTGGACGACGAACTCAAGCCGCTCGTCCTGGCCGAAGCCGAGTCGATGGGGCTGACGAAGTTCAAGATCGCCTGAAGTCCTCCGCTTCCTGTCCCCCTCTTTATGGCTGACACCTATCCCAGTTCCCAGGGCCGCTCCGTGTTGGTTGGTGTGATCGACACCATCGAGTCCAACGGCGCGATGCTCTCCGAGATCGACGGCGCGACCGGCGACGGCGATCACGGCATCAACATGAGCAAAGGCGCGCGCCGCACCCGCAAGGTTCTCGGCGGCCAGGAGGTGACCGTCGGCCAGGGTTTGGAGATGCTGGGCAACGTGCTGTTGACCGAAATCGGCGGCGCGATGGGTCCGCTTTATGGGTCGTTCTTCAACGAGATGGGAGGCGCATGCCAAGGGGCGGACTCGATTGACAAAGCCGTCTTCGGCAAGATGCTCGGGGCGGCGGTGGAAGTTATGCAAGACCTCGGCGGTGCGAAGGTCGGCGACAAGACGATGATGGATGCCCTTTTGCCCGCCCACGAGGCCTACGAGGCGGCTCTATCCGGAGAGGCGGATTTCGCCACGGCCCTGCACAGCATGGCCAAGGCAGCCGAGGAGGGCAAAGAATCCACGCGCAACCTCGTGGCGAAGCTGGGCCGGGCAAGCCGCTTGGGCGAACGCTCGCGCGGCACGCTGGACGCCGGGGCAACCTCCTGCTCGCTCATCTTGCGTTCCCTAGCGGACACGCTGGGCAGTGGGGGTGGCTAGAGCGGTTTCATCTGAGATGTGGTCGCGGCGCTGGGTCGCCGCGTCTGGTTCTGGAAGGAACGTCTCCACCGGCGCGGACGCGGCGACCCAGCGCCGCGACCACATCGGAAAAGGGCCACACCTCTACTGAAACTGCTCTAGAGAGCGGCTTGCAGCGAAGTCATCCTGCCAGGCAGGCCACGGAGCAGCCGTTCTTCTCTCAAGATCCAGATGCTTCTCACAAGGCAATCTCTGTTCCGTGTCGAGAGCCAAAGGAGTAACCAGACGGTAGCTTGTCTGCACGCGCTGCGCCGCTTCTGGAGCGCCAAAGGCGCGTCGTAAGTTGTCTGCCGCTCAGACCAAGCGCAGAGTGGTCTGTCGGGAGATGATCGAAATGGACCCGATGATGATGGCACCCTTAAAAATTTGTTGCACGGCGGTGTCCAGGCCGATGAGGTTGAGCCCGTTGTCCACCACGCCGATGAACAACGCGCCGAAGAAGGTCCCGAGCACCGTGGCCGTGCCGGGACGCAGCATGGTCATGC
>CAXTOX010000057.1:0-23797 GCA_964245885.1 uncultured Chthoniobacterales bacterium
CACGAACCGTTGGGTCTCGCGATTTGCGCGTCCGTTTCCTACCCTTGTCTCCCTGGCTGCCGTCGGCACACTGCTGTGCGTCAGCCTCTGCCGGGGTCAATCGGCCGCACCGCACCCGCAATGGGCATCAGCCCCTCTTTGAGTGTCGGCCAGCCCATCGTGGAGCCAACCCCCAGGTCCGGATGGCAAGTTCGTGGACGCTCCGGAGGCGCGCCTGCCCGCCGGTGCCCAGGCCGGGCAGATGATGAAATCGAGTTGGAGAGCAGAGCGCATCTCTTCTTGGAGGGGCCGGGTTCGGTGCTGGCCAAAATCTTGTATTTTGTTGTTTACATCTATTCGCGTTTTACTAACGATGTCCCGGATCGGCTCTCCCCCAGAGTCAAGCTTGGCCTCTCACGAGTCCTGCGGCCGAACATCTCCCCAACTCCACGCACGCTGACTTCCACCACGTGACACTTCATTCCCGGCGTCCCTTTCAATATGGTGGGTCAGTCAGGAAAGAGGCGAATCGCTGTAGACAGCATCCTTAACCCCCATGAATACCTCGCTTCGTCCCCTTAGCTTGCTCACGGGCGTCCTCCTTGGAGTGACGGCCCTTTGCTCCCCCGCCATGGCCCAGAAATGGGACCTCGCCACCGCTGCCGCTCCCTACAAAGGCACGCAGATCAATGCCGTCTTCCTAGACCGGCCCGGCTACAAGGCCGCCCAGAAGCTGATCCCCGAGTTCGAGAAGACGACCGGCATCAAGGTCACCTGGGAGACGATGCCGTACGAGAACTGCCGCGAGAAGCAGGTGCTCGACTTCACCGGGCAGACCGGCCAGTACGACGTATCGCTGGTCGATGGAATTTGGATCGGCGAGTACGCTTCCAACAACTGGCTGGCGCCCATCGAGAAGTTCACGTCTAACCCCAAGCTGGCCGATCCATCCCTGAACTTGAAGGGGTTTTTTCCCGTGGTGCTCGATGCCTTGAGCACGTGGGACGGTAAGGTTTGTGGTCTGCCCTTCGACTGTTACTCCGGTGTCCTCTACTACAATAAGGAGATGCTCGCCAAGGCTGGCTTCAACGAGCCGCCGAAGACCTGGAAGGACGTGCTGGAGAAGTACGGGCCGGCCTTGTCCAAGGACGGCAAATACGCGTACGCCCTACAGTCCCGTCGTGGCGAGACGCAGTCCTGCGATTCCTTCATGCGCGTGATCTGGGCCTTCGGCGGCTCGTTGCTCGACCCGACTACCTTCAAGCCCAACCTGGTTTCCGCCGGCTCGCAGGCCGGGATCAAGTTTCGCCAAGACCTCATGAAATACATGCCGCCCGACGTGGTGGAATGGGACCATGACGAAGCGGTGCAGGCTTTTGCCCAAGGTAGGGTCGCAATGATCACCGAGTGGTCTGCGTTCTACGCCACTCTGGCGAACAAAGCGACTTCCACCGTGGTGGACCATCTCGGTGTCGCGATCGAGCCGGCTGGCACGGACGGCAAGCCGCACCCGGCCTTGGGAGGTTTCTCCTTGGCGGTCAACGCCCAAAGCGACGAGAAGAAACAAGCTGCCGCGTGGTTGTTCATCCAGTGGATCACCTCGGAAGCGAAGGCGAAGGATTATATCAACGCCGGGGGCGTGCCCGCCCGAGTCGCTGCTTACCAGGATGAAGCGTTGAAGAAAAAGTATATCTTCTTCGGCCCGGCCGTGGAGTCGTGGGAGAAATACGGCAACCCGGTCTTCCGTCCGAGGTTCCCGGAGTGGCCGGCGATCTCCGAGGTGATCGGGCAGACCGGCTGCGAGATCATGCTCGGGAAGTCTACCCCCGAGCAGGGCGCAAAGACCATCGATCAGCAGATTGAACCTCTGCTCAAGGATTACGCTAGCGGCAAGAAGCCCAAGCTTCAGTAAAACAGTGTCGCTGGATCTGATCTCAACGAGACCTGTGATGGAATGATCTCTTGAGGGTCCGCCCACCACGTCGGTGGGCGGACCCTTGGGCTTTCCACATTCTTCCTTTCGCTATTCTTCCTATGCGGCCTTCTTCCTCTGACGAGGCCCGACCTTTTCTTCGGCAGGAGGTGTTGATGGTTGTCCCGGCAGTGGTTGTGCTCCTGCTAATCGGGACATTTCCATTGGTCTATGCGTTGACTCTGAGCGTGCAGAAGTATCAGCTGACGCAAACCGCGGGGAACGGAACTTTCGTCGGGTTTGGCAATTTCCTCGCTGTTCTGCGTGACGGAGATTTCTGGAACGCTTTAGGACGTTCGGGGTTCTTGCTGGTGGTATCCTTAACGATGCAAGTGGTTTTCGGGATGGCGATTGCGTTGTTCCTGGATGGGAACCCATGGCGTCGCCTGCGGAGCGTGGTTCAGGTTGCCTTGGTCGTGCCGATCGCGATGACCCCGGCGGTCGTAGGCCTGCTCGCGCGCCTTGTTTACAACCGGGATTTCGGCCTGCTCAACTACCTGATCGGGTTGGTTGGATTTGCCCCCCGTTCATGGCTGGGTGAACCATCGTTGGCCATGGCGGCGGTGATCGCCACGGACGTGTGGCAGTGGACCCCGTTTGCGGCGCTGGTGATGATCTCGAGCTTGACGACGGTTCCACCCGAGACGCTGGAGGCGGCCAAGCTAGACACCTCCGGTTGGTGGCCAGTGCTGCGCCACGTCAAACTTCCTTACTTGCTGCCAGGCATCACCGCGATCTTGATCATTCGGACGGCTGATATCCTCAAGTTGTTTGACATGCCATACATCCTCACGCGTGGCGGTCCGGGGGCTGCCACGGAATTCGCCAGTATTTACGTGCAGCGGGTGGGATTTCGCGTTTTCAACATGGGCTTGGCCTCCGCGCAGGCGATTCTCTTGCTCCTCCTGTGCATCGGGCTTTCTCGCCTTTACTTGCGTTTTGTTTATCGCCAGGCCGAGGCGCAGGGATCTTGACGAACTGTTTTCTCAACGCCATGCCCACCGAGCCGATTTCTGTTCCCGATCAAGCGTCGCCGGTTCCCTCGAACCGGTCGGTTGAATCGTCCAGCGACCCTCTGGCCCAGGAAGCGGTCACTCTGTCCGTGCCGTCAAAGACACCCGAGTGGAATCCTCCCCGGAAGCGCGTATTTCTAACGTCTGCTTTGCAACTCCTCGGGTTGATCTTTCTCCTGCTTGTCTTGCTGGGACCCTTCTATTGGATGGTCGCAACTTCCCTCAAGGAGACCACGCTGACCTTCGCGATGCCCCCGGTGTTCGCGTTCCAACCCACGTTGGATCATTACCGTGGCGTCATCAATGACGGCAACGTGCCACGGGGTTTGTTCAACAGTCTGATTGTGACGGTGAGCAGCACCCTGATCGCCCTGGTCCTCGGTACGCCCGCAGCTTACATCCTTGCCCGGTTCCGGTTTCGCGGGCGTGAAGACCTGTTGTTCTGGTTCATCTCGAACCGGTTCATCTCGCCCGTCGTCGTTGCTTTACCGTTCTTCCTGATCGCGAAGAATCTCAAGCTCTTGGACACGCACCTGGCGTTGATCTTGATTTACCTCACGTTCAACGTACCCTTGGTTGTCTGGCTTTGTTTAGACCAGTTCCAGAGCATTCCCAGAGATATGGACGAAGCAGCGACGCTCGACGGTTGCACCCTCTGGCAAACCTTCTTTCACGTCAACTTACCTCTGGCGATGCCTGGCGTGGTGGTTTCCGCCATCCTTTGTTTCATCTTCAGTTGGAACGAGCTTCTCTTCGCGCTCATTCTGGGCCGGCAACACGCGAAAACGGCACCGGTCGAAGCCGCCAATTTCATGACTGGCTTCGGGGTGCGCTGGGGCGAAATGATGGCCACGGGAACCCTCATCGTGCTGCCGGTAGTGATTTTCGCCGCCCTGGTGTCCCGCCGTCTGGCTTCCGGCCTGACGATGGGTGCCGTCAAGTAAGTCTTTATGACAAGATTGCATCGTGGGCGCGGCAGCAGACCTGTGCCCCTACAACCAACCGAAAGCTGCTTCATACGAGACTACCCATCCGCCGCCTGCACCGCCGTCAAAGCGATGGTGTAGACAATGTCCTCGACCAGCGCCCCGCGGGAAAGATCGTTGACCGGCCGCCGCAGGCCTTGCAGCATCGGGCCGATGGAAATGACGTTGGCGCTGCGCTGCACGGCTTTGTAGGTTGTGTTGCCGGTGTTGAGATAGGGAAAGATGTAAACGGTGGCGCGTCCGGCCACGAGGCTGCCCGGCGCTTTCTTTTCCGCCACGTCGGCGATGGCGGCGTCGTACTGGAGCGGACCGTCGATCAGCAAGTCGGGACGCAGCTGTTGCGCGAGCCGCGTCGCCTCGCGCACCTTTTCCACGTCCGCGCCGGAGCCGCTTTCCCCGGTGGAATAGGAGATCATGGCCACGCGTGGCGGGACGCCGAACTTCGCGGCGGAATCCGCGCTCTGGATCGCGATGTCGGCGAGCACACCTTTGCTTGGCTGGGCAACGACCGCCGACTCTCCAAAGACGACCAGTTCTTACCTGCGACGGAAGAAAATCTTCTCGATCTAGCCAGGAGCTGGCTGATGCTGCGGCGACTCTGTTGCCCGGCAAAATGACGCCCACAACACCCCTTTTTCAGACACCCTCTAACCGAAGATCAATCACCACGCGCTCCAGCGAACGGAGACTAGCCGTCGTGCTTCTTCCGAGTTCCAGCCCTAACTTGGCCAGCCTCCGTGCGCCAAGCCTGGAGGCGTTTAGATCAAACGTCCGATCACTCCGACTGAAAGACCGGGTCCGTTGTCAGCTTGTTCTTGTAGAGCACGCCGCCTTTGACCACGAAGGGCACGTTCTCCAAGGTGCGGATGTTCGCCACCGGATCGTCGCCGACCGCGATCAGATCGGCAAAGTACCCCGGCGCAAGCTGGCCCACCTTATCCTTCCAGCCGATCAACTCCGCCGCACCCGTGGTAGCCGCTTGGATGGCGGCCATCGGCGTCATGCCGCGTTCGACCAGGTAGTGGAACTCCCGCGCGTTCTGGCCGTGCGGGTACACGCCCGCGTCGGTGCCGAAGGCGATGTGCACGCCCGCCTGCACGGCTTTGCGGAAGGTCTCGATGCGCTGCTTGTCCACCAGCGCAGCCTTGTCGAGGATGTGCTGCGGGAAGCCCAGCTTGGTGTATTCCGCGGTGACGTAGTCCACGCAGTAAATCGTGGGCACCAGCCACGCGTCCTTCTGCTTCATCAGCGCGATGCCCTCGTCATCGATCAGGCTGCAATGCTCGATGGATTTGACCCCGGCGCGCACCGCCATCTTGATGGCTTCCGTGCCGTGGGCGTGGGCGGCCACGAGCCGGCCCCACAACGCTGCCTCGTCCACGGCCGCCTTCATCTCCGCTTCGCTGTACTGGGGGCGGCCCACCGACTCTTCCTCCGACAACACGCCCGCGCTGGCCAAAATCTTGATCCAGTCCGCGCCGTACTTCACGTTATTGCGCACGGTCTTGCGGATGGCCTCCGGCCCGTCGGCGATGTCGGAGGCGACCGTGTCGACGTGCACCCCGAGAGCCATGCCGTTCAAATCACCATGGCCACCGGTCGCACTGAGCGGCACCCCGCAGCACAGCATCCGAGGGCCGGCCACGTCCCCGGCGTTGATGGCCCGGCGCAACGAGAAATCCAGGTAGTCGGCGGCACCCACGTTACGCACGGTGGTAAATCCGGCCAAGAGCGTGCGCCGGGCGTACAAATGCATGACCGTCGCGACATCGACCGACGATTGGCGAAAGAGTCTCTCGTAGTATTTGCCCGGGTTGCTGGAGAGATGGACGTGGCAGTCGATCAGCCCCGGCAACAGCGTGGCCTGGCCCAGGTCGATGATCCGGGCGTCCGGGGGCAGCGCGGCGGTGACCTGCGCCGCCGGGCCGACGCTCTTGATCTTGTCGCCTTCGATGACCACCGCCACGTCGTCGCGCACCGTGCCCGCCGCCGGGTCCAAGAGGTGCGCGGCTTTGATCACCCACGTCGGGGTGGCCGGCTTGGAAGCGTCCTGCGCGGGCAGCAACCAAGGGAGGCAAAATAGACCAAAGACAAGCAGGAGCAGGCGTCGTTTCATGCGAAGAGGAAGTGTCGGGTGCCTCCTATGTGCTAGAGTAACTTGCCCAAGAGGGCAATGCTAAACTGAACTGGTGGCTACCGTCCAGCTCAACAAGCTGCGGGCGAGAACGCGCCGGCCATGCTTTCTCGACCTCGACCACGCCGCGTAAACGCTTGACCCCGCGGCTACCGTCATCGAACGGCAGATGACAACAGGCTTCGCTGAGACGGCATTCACGTTGCCCACTGCCGTGCAGTCAAAGATGGAACGGGCGACACAGCGATTCTACGTCTATAGGGATGAACCGGAGTCAACGGGGCTCGAACCCGCAACCTCCGCCGTGACAGGGCGGCGCTCTAACCAATTGAGCTATGACTCCTTTTCCCACTAGCGGCTGGGCCGCGACGGGAATGCATCCATACAGGCGGCCTGTCACGGATTCAACAACTTTTCGCGCGATTTTCGCGTCGGCCTCAAGCCTCCACCGCGCCCGCGCCGGGCACCTCTGTGACCGACGCTTTGCCGGGCGTACGGAAACAGATTGCCACGAAGAACGTCGCCAGTGAACTGGACATCACCCACCAGGGCCACTCCATCACCGGTAGCCAAGCGGGTTGCGCATAGAAGTTTGTCCCGGAAAAAATCTGCCAAACCTGGTTCGGCAGTCCGCTGACCACCGCCACGGTCAGGAAACCAGCCAACATCGCGAAGAGGTTGCCGGTGTCGTGGCCGCGTTGGCTGGTCAGCATCCCGGCGAAGAAGACGCCTAGCAACGAACCGTACGTATAGCCGAAGATGCCCAGGATGATCGGGATGATGCGCAGTCCGGGATTTTTAATCACGACGTACGAGGTCGCCGCGGACACCGTGACCAGCAGCACGGCGAAGCACACCGTCGCGCCGCGCACTGCGCGGAGGGATTGCCGCTCGTCCGCCTGCCGGTTGATGAATGGCTGGTACCAATCGCGCACAAAGCTCGTCGCCAGAGCGTTGAGCGCGGTACTCAACGATCCCATGGCCGTGGCAAAAATTCCCGCCAGCAACAATCCGCGCATTCCGACCGGGAGCCGGTGCAGAATGTAATATGCAAAGGTCTCATTCTCTGCCTTCGGCTGGCCCGGGTCCGGGAGCGCGTGGAAATAGGCGTACAGCAGCACGCCGATTCCCAAAAAGGTGAGGGCGATGGGAATGTCGGCCAGCCCGGACAGAATCAGCGAACGGCGGGCGCGGCGCACGTCGGGCGCTGTCAGCATGCGCTGGACCATGTCCTGATCGGTGCCGAACGTCGCCATGTTCAGGAAGGTCACCCCCACGATGGCGAACACCGTGTACTCGGTCTCGAACATTCCCTTGAGTTGATCCCAGCCATGTCGTGCCGGATCAAGGCCGGTGGCGAAAAACAGGCTCAGGGGACCGCCTGCGGGCAGGATCTCCTTCACTCCGGCCAAGCCGTTGGGGATCGAAAAAAAGAGGATCGCACCGGCCGCCAGCGCGCTGCTCATCATGATCGTCGCCTGGATGAAATCCGTCCAGATCACCGCCTTGATTCCGCCGAGCGTCGTGTAGATCGCCGTCAGCACCGTGATCGCTACGCTGGCCAGCAAGTAGACGAGCAATTTGTGGTTCGCGTCCAGCGGCACGCCGCGGAACATCTCGACCGCGAGCACAAGGATGATCGCGGCCACGTAGATGCGCGAACCCGAAGCCAGGGTGCGTGTCACCAAGAAAACGGCGGACGCGGCGTTCTTCGTCCTCGTGCCGAACCGCGTGGCGAGGTACTCGTAGATCGAATACACATTGTGCTGGTAGTAGGGCTTGAGGAAAATGTAGCTGACGAGGACTCGCGCGATGATTGTCCCGATGGCGAGTTGGAGGTAGGTGAAGTTCCGCATTTTGAACCCCTCCCCCGGCGTGCCAAAAAACGTCCCGGCACTGGTCTCGGCAGCGATGATCGAGGCAAACACCGCCCACCAAGGAATCCGGCGGCCCCCGAGGGCAAAATCGTGCAGGCTATCCTCGCTCCGGCCCATGTAGAGGCCGATGCCGATGATCACCGTAAAATAAGCGAGGACGACAACGAGATCGATCAGCCAGGCGGAGTTCATCTTCGGAGAGTACCGCCACCAACACTATTCGATGACCACCTGCGTCCCTCGGGCCACCATGCCGTAGACCTTGAACGCGTCCCAGTTCGACAACCGGATGCAGCCGTGGCTGGCCGAGCGGCCGATGGAGTCCGGGTCGCTGGTGCCGTGCATGCCGATGCCGGGACGGTCGAGCGCGATCCAGGTGATGCCCACGGGGTTGTTCGGGCCGGGCGGCAACTCGAACGCGTTGGCGCTGCGCTTGCCGTAGAGGAGCACCGACTTGTCCCACCGGAAGGAAGGCAGCAGAGTCTTGGCGACCACCTTCCAATTGCCCTTGGGCGTCGGGATCGCGCTGGAGCCGGGGGTGATCGGGAAACAGGCCACGAGCCGTTCGCCGTCGCGGACTTCGAGGTAGCTCTCCTTGGTGTTGACGTGGAACACCAGGCGGCTGGAGTTGGCGGGAACGGCGGTGAGCACCGGCTTGTTGTCGGGCGCGCTCGTCGCGGATGCGGGGCTGGGAGAGGCATCCGCCGCGGGAACGGCGGTCGGCGACGGCGAGGGCACTGCGGATTCGGGCGGCGGCGACGCCGACAGCGCCACCGTCGGGCCGGGCATGGCTTCCGGGATGGCCGACACGGTCGGGGTTTCGCCGGAGGCGGGCGTCGGCGTGCTCTTCGGTTTGTCCGCCGGCTTCGGCTTGCTCTCGGTGTTGGCCTTGATGGCCTTTTCACGTTCGGCGTTGTACTGCCGCATCGCGAACACCTGCGCGAGGTTGAACGGCGGCACCACGTTGGGCACCCTGACCTGATCGCCCTCCTTCAACCCGTCGAGGTTCTTGGGCGCGTTGAGCTTCTTCAGGAAATCGACGCCGACATGGTAGCGCTCGCCGATGAGTTCGGGCATGCTCGTGTAAGGCAGCGTTTTCGTCTTGGCTTGCTCGGCTAGCGCGGACGGGATGCTGCCAAGCGCCGCGAGATCATCCTTCGTGACGGTGTAGGTCGTGTAGATCGGGTCCACGGAGGTGAACGTCTTCGCGTCGAACTCCTCGGTCGGCGTCGTGCCCTGCGATTCCTGGTAGCGCATCCAGCTCTTCTTGGTGAACCCGCCGTACCCACCGTCGATCCGCCCCGGACCGAAGTTTTGCTCGTCCAGATAGATCTGGAGCCGCACCACGTCGTCACGCGATGGTTGCGGTCCGGTGGGCTTCGGCGTGGCGGCTGGCTTCGCGGCGGGTCGGGCCTGGGCGGTCGCCGCGAGCAGAACGCCGCCGGCCAGCAGCGTGAGGAAAACGGGAGGTTTCATGGATGTCCGAAGTGATGGAATCAGGGAACGCCTGCAATGATAGGGGCAGCGCGCCGGAAGGCAAGGAACCTCACCTGCGGCCCAGCAGCCGGAGGCTCTCGGCGTCGGCGACCTGGAGTTCCGCCACCCGCCGATAATGCCCATCCGTCCGCTGCAACAGTTCCGCGGGCGGTCCGAACTCCACGATGCGGCCCTGGTCGAGGACCATCACGAGGTCGGCGCGCCGCAGCGTGCTGGCGCGATGGGCAACGAGAAACGTGGTCCGCCCCGCCATCACGCCGTCCAACGCGGAGAGAATTTCGTGTTCCGTGCCGGGATCGACGGCGGCGGTCGGGTCGTCGAGTAGGAGGATGGCCGGTTCCAGCAGCAGCGCCCGCGCGATGGCCAGGCGCTGGCGCTGCCCGCCGGAGAGATTGCTCGCGCCCTCGCCGAGCATGGTCTGGTAGCCGTCGGGCAGGCTGGTGATGAACCCGTGCGCCTGCGCGAGTTTCGCCGCCCGCTCGATCTGCCCGGCGCTCGCGGTCGGTTGGCCGAACGCGATGTTGGCGGCGACGGTGTTCGAGAAGAGAAAACTGTCCTGGAACACGAGCCCGACGTTGCGCCGCAAGTCATCCAACTCGATGCACCGCACGTCGTGGCCGTCGATGAGGACCCGGCCTTCACTCGGATCGTAAAAGCGCGGGATGAGGCTCAACAGCGCACTTTTTCCCGAGCCGGTCGGCCCGAGGATGGCCACGCAGGTGCCGGGCGCGACCTTGAAGTCCACCCCGCGCAGCACGCTATGTTCGCTGACGTAGTCGAACTGGACGTTCTCGAAGCAGACTTCGCCGCGCGCCCGGGGCAGCCGCACGAGGCGGTTGGCCCCGGCGTTGGTGATCTCCACCGGCGTGTCGAGCACCTCGAACACCCGCCGCGCGCCGGTCAGGCTCGTCTGCACGCTGTTGGCGATGTCGGAGATCTTGAGCACCTGGTTGGAGAACTGCTGGAGCAGCCCGGCGAAAACCACCAGCCCCGAGCCGAGGGCGAGCTGGCCATGGATCACCAGCGCGCCACCGTAGGCGAGGAGCACAATCAGGTTGACCTGACTCAGGAAACCCAGCGCCGGGATGAACGTGCTCAGCCGCCCGAAGATCCAGTTTTGTTGGTCACGCACCTCGTCGTTGGCAGCGGCAAACTTCGCGATTTCCTCCGGTTCGCGTCCCAGCCCCTTGATCACCTGCGCGCCCTGGACGTTCTCGCTGAGGATGCCGATGAGCTTGTCGACAAGTTCGCGGTTGCGGACGTACGCCGGCCGCACCAACCACGAAAACCACGCCGCGCCGATGCCCAGCAGTGGGGTGGTCACAAGGCAGGCCAGGGTCAACGGCAGGTGCAGGCTGGCCATGTAGACAAAGGCCAGCGCGAACTGCAACAGGAGGATGAACACCTGGATGAGCACTAGGTCCACGAACGAACGCAGGCTCTGCACGTCGCCCGTCACGCGGTTGATGATCGACCCGCTCGCGTGGGCGTCGAAGAAGCGGAAACTCAGCCGCTGGAGTTTGTCGTAGACCGCCGCGCGCAGGTCCACGACGATCTCCCCCTGCACGAGCCGGGCAAGCGAAAGCTGGTAGAAGAAGTCGAGCCACGCGCGCAGCAGCGCCACCGCCAACACGCCGCCGGCGAGGATCGCCACGACCGTCATGGGTGACCAGGCGTCAGGCGGTGCCAGGTGGAAGGGCCAGTACGGCGCAGGCCGGGAGGCGTCGACCCGGTGCGCGATGAAGTCGATGCCGACTCCGGCGAGGCCCAGACCGCCAAGGTTGCTGGAGAGCAGCAGCAACTGGAGGAACAGCACCTTCAGACACCCGCGCCGGTAGGTCCAGGCGACGCCGAGCAGCCGACGGATCAGCGCCGTGTTGGACAGGTCCACGGCCGACCGCGCGGTGGCGGCGGGAAGCTGGCGATCGGCGGCGAGAGTCAGGACGGACACGAAAGGCTAAAACCTGAACAACCGTCGGACCGGAAAGTCCAAGCATTTATTCGCGTGGGACACGCCCGCGCCGGTGCCGCTCGCGTATTCAGAAGTGAAATGAAAACGGTGATCCACTGGTTCCGGCGCGATCTGCGGTTGACGGACAACATGGCCCTGAACGCCGCCACCGCCGCGGCCGATGGGTGCGTGGTGACCGTGTACATCCTGAGCGAATGGAAAAAGCCGCATCACTGGGCGGGGCCGAACCGCCAGGAATTTCTCTGCGCCAGCCTCGCATCCCTCGCCAAAAACCTCGAAACGGTTGGCGGACGGCTCATCATCCGCCGCGGCGACGCGGTGAAGGAACTGGAGCGGCTTCTCGTCGAAACCAAGGCCGGGGCGATCTACTGCAACCGCGACCCTGACCCATTCGGCCGGATGGTCGAGGGCGATGTCGAGGCCATGGCGCGGCGGCACGACGCGACCTTCCACGCCGAGAAGGACGTGGCCCTCCACGAACACGACGAACTCCTCTCCGGTTCGGGGAAATCGTACCGCGTTTATTCGCCGTACCTGCGCGCCTGGTCGAAGCATGAAAAATCGCCGGTCGGCCCCAAGGTGCGCCAGCTCACCCCCCCCGCGAAGATCAGCAGCCTGCCGCTGCCGGACCTCTCGCACTGGAAGCTGCAAAGCGAGGGCACACGCATCATCGAACCCGGCGAACACGCCGCCCGGCAACGCCTGGGACGTTTCGCGGCAAAGCGCGGCGTCATCACCGACTACGCCACACGCCGCAACGTGCTCGGCGACGACACGAGCAGCCGTTTCTCACAGGACCTCCGCTGGGGGTTGCTGTCGGTGCGGGAAATCTACCACGCCGCGCGCAAGGTGGCCGACGAAGCGGCGGAGGAGGCACGCGGGCACGCGGAAAAGTTCATGGCCGAAGTGGCGTGGCGAGACTTCTACATGCAGATCCTCTTCCACTTCCCCGATGTGCTGAAGGACGATTTCAACCCCGGCACGCGCGGCTTGCCCTGGCGCTGGGAACGAGATGACCCGGAGGCGTTCGCGCGCTGGTGCGAGGGGCGGACAGGGTTTCCCATCGTGGACGCCGGGATGCGGCAGTTGTCCGGCCTCGGCTTCATGCACAATCGGCTGCGGATCATCACGTCGATGTTCCTGACGAAGGACTTGCGCTTCCACTGGCGCGAGGGCGAGGCGTTCTTCATGCGCAAGCTCGTGGACGGGGAAATTTCCAACAACAACGGCAACTGGCAGTGGAGCGCCGGGACCGGGGCCGACGCCGCGCCGTATTTCCGCATCCAGAACCCGTGGACGCAGAGCGAGCGGTACGACGCCCACGGCGACTTCATCAAGGAATGGGTCCCCGAATTGCGCGACGTGCCCGCCGAACGCCTGCACGCCCCACCTGCCCCTGGGATGCGGCTGGCGAAGGATTACCCGCCGCCGATGGTCGATCACTCCACCGAGCGCGACCGCACGCTGGAGATGTTCAAGCGCCACCGGCTCAAAACGCAGTCCGTTCAAAAGTGAAGCGTTTTTGCCTCGCCTTCCGCGCCGGTGCCGCTAACGTCTTCGCCCATGGAAATCGACGCCGGGATGCAAGCCGCCATTGACGAGATGAAAAAGGGACTCGCCGAAGGAGGCATTCCCATCGGTTCGTCGCTGGTCATCGATGGGGAGATCGTGGCCGCCGGCCACAACAAACGCGTGCAGGACGGCGACCCGATCACGCACGCGGAGATCGACTGCCTGCGCAACGCCGGACGCGTCGGCGCGGGCAACCTCCACCGCGCGACGCTCTACTCGACGCTGATGCCGTGTTACCTGTGTTCGGGGGCGGCGGTGCAGTTCGGCATCAAGAAAGTGGTCGTCGCCGAGAGCCGCAACTTTCCCGGCGCGCCGGAGTTCATGCGCAGCCACGGGATCGAGGTGATCGACCTGAACTTGCCCGAATGCGTGGAGATCATGGGACGCTTCGTGACGGAGCGGCCGGAGCTTTGGAACGAGGACATCGGGGTGTGAGGCGCGCGCCTGCGGCGCGTTGCGGTGTGGCTTCGCCACGTTGCGGCGTCGCCTGCGGCGACGTTGCGGGAAAAGATTTGCCCCATACCCTTTCTCCAAACGTCAGTGGCGCACACCGCAACGGCACCGCAGGTGCCACCGCAACCCGCAACGCGCCCGCAGGGAGCACCGCAACGCGCCCCTGCAATTTTGCGCTTGCATTCGGACGAAAACTGACAAAGCATCGCGCCCGTCCGTGTTTGTCGGAGAAAAGCAGCCCTCGAAGAGATTGGTGGATTGTCAGTTGGAGTCGGCTTCAGTGACAGTTTGAAACCTGATACGCAGGAACAGTCGCGCTCGGCGTTTTTCTTGGCGGCGGACGGACCACACAGCACAAACGCAGTTTAGTTTAAGTTCCGCACCAGACTCCCATGGGTAATCGACTCTACGTAGGAAACCTGTCCTTCAACGCGACTGAAACCGACCTGATGGATCTCTTCGGGCAGGCCGGCCAGGTCAAAGACGTGGCCCTGATCCAAGACCGGGTCACCGGCAAAAGCCGCGGCTTTGCTTTTGTCACGATGACGACCGATGAGGAAGCGGCCACGGCCATCAGCACGCTCAACGGTAAGAACATCGAAGGACGCACCATCAGCGTCAACGAAGCGCGGCCCCGCGAGGAGCGGACCGGCGGCGGCGGCGGCGGTAGCCGTGGCGGCTACAGCGGCGGCGGCGGCGGCGGTTACAGCGGCGGCGGCGGCGGCGGTTACAGCGGCGGCGGCGGCGGTAGCCGTGGCGGCTACAGCGGCGGCGCGCAGGCGCAGCGCTGGGCCGGGATAGCGGCCAAGGCGGCGGCGACCGGCGCGGAGGTTACAGCGACCGGCGCGAACGCGGCGGCGGTGACCGCGGCGGTGGCGGCGGCTACGACGACCGTGGTGGCTATTGAGCCGGTGTCCGCGTCCGCACCGGTGGACGGTTGACAGCCAAATTTCCTGCAAACGTCCCGGAACGATCCAGGACGTTTTGTTTTTCCTGCCGAACGCCGAAAACTTCGTTTCCGCCGCCAAAAAAAGCCGTACACTCCGGGCTGTGAGTTATCAGGTTTTCGCGCGCAAGTACCGACCACAGACGTTTGACGACGTGGTGGGTCAGGACCACATCACCCGCACACTCAAGAACGCCATCGCGCAAAACCGGCTGGCTCACGCGTATCTTTTCGTTGGTCCGCGCGGCACGGGCAAGACCTCGACCGCACGCATCCTTTCCAAGTCCCTCTGCTGCGTCAAAGCGCCGACGACCGAACCCTGCGGCGTGTGCGACGCGTGCAAGGAAATCGCGGCCGGCACCAGCCTCGACGTGCTGGAGATCGACGGCGCGAGCAACAACGGCGTCGAGCAGGTGCGCGAATTGCGCGACAACGTGCGCTACGCTCCCACGCACGGGAAGTACAAAATCTACATCATCGACGAGGTCCACATGCTGACCTCGGCGGCGTTCAACGCGCTGCTCAAGACGCTCGAAGAACCGCCCGAGCACGTCAAATTCGTCTTCGCTACAACCGAGCCGCAGAAGGTGTTGCCCACCATCCTGAGCCGCTGCCAGCGGTTCGACCTCCGGCGCATCCCCGCGCCGCTCATCGCCGCGCACCTCCAGAAGATTGCCGCCAACGAAACCATCGACCTCGCCGACAACGCCGCCGACACCATCGCGCGAGGAGCGGAAGGCGGCCTGCGCGACGCGGAGTCCATGCTCGACCAGCTCGTGGCGTTTTGCGGCGAGACCATCGGCCTGGACGACGTGCTCGGCATCTTCGGGTTCACCGCGCCCGAGACGGTCTCCAACCTCGCTGGGCACATCGTGAGTCGGCAGACCGGTGAGGCGCTGGCGGTGCTCGACGCGCAGTCCGAGGGCGGCAAGGACCTCTTGCGGCTGCTCTCGGAACTGATCGCCCACCTGCGCGACCTGCTCGTCTTCCAGGTAAACCCCGAAGGTGCCGTCGCGGAGAGGCCGGCGGCCCAACTCGAAGCGTTCAGGGAGCAAGCCCCGCTGGTTTCCAGCGAGCGGGTGCTGGAACTGATCGACGGCTTCGGGGCCGCGGAAGGCCGGATGAAATGGGCTCCGAACAAGAAGCTGCATTTCGAGATCGCCATTATCAAAGCCATCCAGGGACTTGGCCAGAGCACGCTCACGGAAGTCATCGACGCTCTGGCCAACATCCGCGAGGCCGAACCGGCCTCCGACGGCAAAGCGGCGGTCCGTCCGTTGGAAGCACGCGCGGAAGCCCGTTCGCAAACACCTCCCCCGTCGACTTCCAAGGTCGCTGAGTCGCCCGCGCGCGGCATGGATTGGGCGAGCTTGAAGCGGTCGGTGGGACAACCGGCGAACGTCACGCCGCCCCCGCCGGAAAAGCCGAAGCCTGTTTTGACGGTGGCATCTGTCGCCGCGCCGGACGTACCGGCAGTCAAGCCTCCCACCCCGCCCCCGGTCGAAGTCGTCGCCCCCGCCGCCGACCTCGATGGACCGCGGCTCTGGCGCGACATGATCCAGGAAATCCGTTCGCAGCGCCCATTGATCACGGCCTGGGTGCAGATGGGCCGTCCGCTGGCGGTGGAAGGCAACACGTTGCGCGTCGGGTTCCCGAGTGAACAGAAGATGAGCGTCGAATCCCTGAACAAGGCGAACACGCGCAAATTCCTCGAAGGACTCCTCTCGAAGCTGGCCGGTCAGCCGGTTGGCCTGAAACTCGAACTCGGCGAAGCTACCGAGGCCGCGTCCGCCGTCGCAACGCCACCGGCAAACGAGCAACCGCCGGCAACGGGTGGAAGTTCCAACGGCAGGCACGAACCCGGTGCCGCGCCCGCCCCGGCGCTGGACCCCGAGGCTTCCACCGACGACACCTCGGAGATGTTTAAAAACGATCCTCTCATCCAGAAGGCGCTGAAAATCTTCGAGGGCGAGATTCGCTCCGTACAGGGTCCGTCCTGATCTCACACCCACTGCTTCCATTCCGCATCCGCACCGACTCCGAATATGAACTTCAATAAAATGCTCAAGCAGGCTCAGAAGATGCAGGCCGACGCTGCGAAGATGCAGACCGATCTCGCCCAAAAGACCGTTAGCGCGTCGGTGGGCGGCGGCAAGGTGACGGTCGTGGCCACCGGGGCTGGCGATGTGGTGAGCATCAAAATTTCCAAGGAGGTCGTCGACCCCGAGGACGTGGAAATGCTCGAAGACCTCGTTCTCAGCGGCGTCAAGCAGGCCATCGACGAAGGCAAGAAGATGGCCGAAGGCGAGATGGGCAAGCTGACGGCCGGCCTCGGCGGCATGGGTCTGCCCGGAATGGGGTTTTAGACCCAGTCGATGCCATGACGGGACGGTACCGGGATCATTTTTACCAGGAGCGAAACACCTGCGGCGACATCGAACCGCTAATCGGGTTTTGACCTGTCTTCCGGGTCAGACCGTGTTACATTGTCGGAACGCAACTACATTCCATGATTAAACACCGTTTTCTCAAGCCGTTCGTGGTTCTCAGCGTCGGTGCTGCTTCACTCCTGATCGCCAATCCGGCTCATGCCGACGATCCGAAGCCCAAGCGGCAGAACATCACCGAATCGCATGACAACAGCAACTTCACTCCAGCGAAAGACGCGCGTTCGGGGAAGAACAAGCCGTCCATCGACGGGCGCAATTCGACCAGCGCCAAGAGCAATGCCGTTGGTGGTGCGCCCGGCGGACAGGAGACCCGCGTTCCGACCGGCACTCACCTGCCGAAGACGTACCAGCGCAAAGGCTACACATCGGACCGTGATCCGAGCACAAATATTTACGACCAGAACGATATCCGCTTCAAGAACTCGAATACGGTCAGCGACGTATTGCGCCAGGTGCCCGGTGTGAACGTGGGCGGCCCACGCTAGACGCGGTGCCGGTCGTCGATGCGTCGCCTTCTTCTCGTCACGACAAATTGCGCAAACGAGCAGGCGGCTGAACGTCGTCACCGGAGCGTGCTTCTTCTCAAAAAACGGGTGAGAAACGTCTGGGCAGCCCGCCGCAGGCGTCATCACAATAGGTCCTGATGGCTCTCCGAGCCGCTCCCTAGATTCTCTGGAAGGGCAACGTCAAAGGACAGGCATGGTCATCCAATCCAAATAGGGAGCGGCTCGGAGAGCCATCAGGACCTATTGTGATGACGCCTGCGGCGGCCTTCTTGCACGCTCTCTCAGAAGATCAGCGGCACAATCTTCTTCGTACGCAGAGAGTAGTCGGCGTAGGCGTTGGCGAGATGCGCATGGAGCGCGGCCTCTTCGATCCGGATGCGATGAAGAATCGCCATCGTTGGCGGGATCAGAATGACGAGCAGCGCCGGCAGCGTTCCCAAAGAAAGCCCGAGACCAGCGAACTGCAAAAGCAGCCCGGTGTAGGAGGGGTGCCGGACGAAACGATACGGTCCGGTATCCACCACGCGATGGTCTTCCGCCACCGCCACGTCCACGGTGAAAAAACGTCCCAGGTGCCAGATGGACCACCAGCGCAACGCCGCGCCGGTCACGAAGACCCCCACCCCGACCAGCGGCCACGGCAGCCCGGCCGGCAGCCACGGTCCCACGCCACGTGCAGCGAGGAACCATCCAGCGGTGATCGACGCCGAAATGACGATCCACAGGATTCGCAACGATCCGGCGTCGCGGTCCACGGCGGTTCCCTTTGCAGACGCGCGCCGCCGGAGCGCCAGACCCGCTTCCGACAGGAAAAAGCCGATTCCGAGAAAGCCAGAGACGAGAGAGAACATCACGATAATTCCAGTTACAAGCCACCTTGCCGAGCGTAAACGAAACAAAGCGCCCCGATCACGGCGATGGCAGCGAGCCACCAGAAGACGGATAATCCTTTCGGTTTAACCCTGGAACCAAATTCGTCCTTCACAAACCCCTCGTAGTCGAAATCATCCGGCGACGGGTCTTCGCCGTACATCTCGGCGTCCTTGCGCCAGCCGGAACGTTCGTCCGCACCACACTCGGGACACGCGAGCGCGTCACGCGGCACGTCCTCACCGCACACCGGACAAATTTCCGGTGTCCTGGAGCGAACGGGTTTTCGGCTGGCCACGTCAGCTAGATCAAGAGACTTTCAGCGACTTCGCCGCTTCCACGACATGGTCGGCGGTGATGCCCAGTTCCTTCATCACCGTTCCGCCCGGCGCGCTGAGTCCGAAGCGATTGATGCCGATGGCTACGCCGTCGAGGCCGACATACTCCGCCCAGGTCACCGAGACGCTTGCCTCAATGGCCACGCGGGCCCGACAGGATTTCGGCAAAACCTCGTCCTTGTACGCCTGGTCCTGACGGTCGAACCGCTCGAAGCACGGCATGCTCACGACCCGCGTGCCCGCGCCGAGGGTCTCGGCGGCTTTCATCGCGTGCTGGAGTTCGCTGCCGGCCCCCAAAAGAATGCGTTCGAGTTTACCGGATTCTTTCTTGGCGATGTAGCCGCCCTTGAGCACGCCCTCGCGGCGGGTCTTCACCGGGAGGTCGGTGAGCAGCGGCACTGACTGACGGCTCAGGGCGAGGAGCGTCGGACCATCCGTGCGGTCCAAAGCGGCGACGAACGCACCGGCGGTTTCCTCCGGGTCGGCGGGGCGGATCACGTCGAGGTTTGGGATCACGCGCAGGCCGGGCACCGTTTCGACGGGCTGGTGCGTCGGGCCGTCCTCGCCGACGCCGACGCTGTCGTGGGTGAAAACGAAGATCGTCGGCAGGTGCGACAACGCCGCCAACCGGATCGCCGCACGGCAATAATCCGCGAACACGAGGAACGTCGCCCCACTCGGCCGGAAGACTCCGTGCGCCGCGATGCCGTTGAGGATCGAACACATCCCGTGCTCACGAATGCCGAAGGGAATGTTGCGTCCCGTCCGGTTCGCAGGGGAGAAATCGTCGTCTCGCGCCTTCAGGTCGCCAATGTAGTTCAGCGTGGACCCGTACAGGTCCGCGCTGCCGCCGATCAAGAGCGGGTTCAGTTTGGCGAGCGGTTGGAGCACGGTTTGTCCGGCCACCCGCGTGGAAACCTTGCTGTCCGCCGGGAACTCGGGGATGACCGCGAAGAGTTCGCCGAGATCGGGCGTTTTCTGCTTGGTGTCCTCACCCATCGTGTGGCTGAAGGCGCTCGTCACGGCGAGTTCGTCGGCCAGCTTTGGGTTGGCAGCTTTCCAGGCGTCGAATTTCTTCACCCAGGCGTCGAACTTCTCGCCGTGCGATTTCTTGAGGCTGGTGAAATACTCCGTCACCTCCGGGAACACGTAGTAGTGCTCCTCAGGCAGGCCGAGACCCTTGCGGGCCGCGTCTCCGAACTTCATACCGCCCTCGCCGTGCGCCTTCTGCGTGCCCGCGACTTCGGGGATTCCCTTGCCGATGAGCGTCTTGGCGATGATGGCCTGCGGCTTGCCGCTGCCGGCTTCCTTGGCGCGGTTGTACGCGTCGAGGAACGCGTCCATGTCGTTGCCATCAACCGTCATCACGTCGAACCCCATCGCGTCGAGGCGTTCACCCGTGTTCTCGCTCTGCGACACCTTGGCCATCGCGTCGAGCGTGACGGCGTTGGAATCGTAAATCAGGATCAGGTTGTCGAGCTGCTGGTGTCCGCAGAACTCCAGGGCCTCCATCGCGACGCCTTCCTGCATGCAGCCGTCGCCCGCGAGGACCACGATGTGATGATCAAAAATCGCGTGTTCCTTGGTGTTGAAGCGTGCCTCGGCCATCTTGGCGGCGAGGGCCATGCCGACGGCGTTCGCCACCCCTTGCCCGAGCGGACCGGTGGTCGTCTCGACGCCGCTGGGCGCATGGGTCAACTCCGGGTGACCCGGCGTCTTGCTGCCGAGTTGGCGGAACTGCTTGATCTCGTCCAGCGTCATGTCGGGATAACCGCTCAGGAACAACCAACTATAAAGGAACATGCTGCCGTGTCCGGCCGAGAGCACGAAACGGTCGCGGTTGAGCCACTCGGGATGGTCCGGGCAGTAGTTGAGCGCGTGTCCAAAGAGCACCGCGCCGATCTCCGCGCAGCCGAGCGGTAGCCCGAGGTGACCGCTCTGACTGGCTTCGACGGCGTCAATGGTCAAGCCACGGGAGACGGTGGCGGCTTTGGCGAGCAGTTCGTGGTTGAGCGTAGACATAAGAGAAACAGAGGATGACAGATAAACGGTACAGAAGGAATCGCACGCCGCCGCCGCCTGCGGGTGTGGGAGAAAAGTCACTTTACATCGCGCGGCCCGCGTCCAACCTTCCTGCCCCGCCCGTGACCGCCGCCCTTCATCCCTCCGCGCCGCTGAGCATCGGTCTGCCCAGCGGCAGCTTGCAGGAACCGACCCTCGCCTTGTTCGCGAAGGCGGGTTACCACATTTCCGGGGCCAGCCGCTCGTACAAGCCCGAGATCGATGACCCCGAGCTGCGGCTGCGGCTCCTACGGGCGCAGGAGATCAGCCGCTACGTGGAGGAAGGTTTCCTCGACGCCGGTCTCACCGGCCAGGATTGGATCGAGGAAAACGGCTCGTCGGTCGAGGTGCTCGGCGACCTGCGTTTCAGCAAGGCGACCTCCGCGCCGACGCGCTGGGTGCTGGCGGTGCCCGAAGCCTCCCCCTTTCGCACGGTGCAAGACCTCGCCGGCAAGCGCATCGCCACGGAGGCGGTGGGATTGACCCGCCGTTACCTTGAACGCCAGGGGGTCCAAGCCCATGTCGAGTTTAGCTGGGGCGCGACGGAGGTGAAGGTCCCGGATCTGGTGGACGCCATCGTCGACATCACCGAGACGGGGTCGTCGCTGCGCGCCAACAACCTGCGCGTGCTCGCTACGCTGATGGAATCCTACCCCCAGTTGATCGCCAACCGCGCCGCGTGGTCCGATCCGTGGAAGCAGGACAAGCTCGCGCGGCTGCTGATCCTCCTGCAAGGGGCGCTCGCCGCGCGCGACAAAGTCGGGCTGAAAATGAACTTCCCGAAAAACGATTTGCAAAAGCTCCTGACCGCCCTACCGTCCTTGCGCGAACCGACCGTCTCCCCCCTGGCGCAACCCGACTGGGTGGCCGTCGAGACGATCATCGACGAAACGGTGGTGCGCGACCTCATTCCACAACTAAAGCTGCTCGGTGCCGAAGGCATCATTGAATACCCGCTGAACAAGGTCGTTTACTAACTTCCTATCCAGCATCCGTTTGTTTATGGGCTCCCTGAAGAAAAGAAGAAAAGCGAAGATCTCGAAGCACAAGCGCCGCAAGCGCATGAAGGAAAACCGCCACAAGAAGCGGTTGCGCTACAAGAGTTAAGCCGGTCATTCTCGGGGCCATGCGCGTGAAGATGCCCAGCGCAAAGTTGGCACGGTGCCAACGGTTCGTCGGCTGCCCATGCAGACGACGCTTGTGCCCCTTTTTCGCGGTGCCTTTCCTGTGCGTCGTCGGGCTGGTGGTTACGGCCGTCGTGAGCGCTTCCGCCCCCGCCCCCGCCCCGACTCCGGGAAAAAACCCACGCCGCAATCCCGCGCAGGTCGCCAACACGCCCGAGGCCCCCGCGCCAGGCGGTAAACCGGAACTCGCCGTCGTGTACGACGACGTTTACCGGCCACCGGCCAAAGATTTGCTCCTCGGTGCGGACAGCGAACGCAAGGCGGAAGCGGATGCCCGCTTCATCCACGGCATTCTCCTGGAGGAGACGACCGAGTCCGACAAGGCGGCGGACGAGTACCAGAAGTCGCTCGCGCTCGATCCGTCCAACGTCGAGCTTTCCATCAAAGTCGCCTGGGAGGACTTGCGCCGTGGGGACACCCCGGGTGCGGTGAACCTCTTGAAGGACACGATCAAGGCCGCGCCGAAGCAGGCGCGGCCGTGTCTCGCGTTGGCGAACATCTACTTCAACAACCTCAACAAGGTTGACCTCGCGCTGAAGTACACGCAGCAGGCTCTGGAACTCGATCCAGCCAACGTCTCCTGCTACGAATACCTGCGCGACCTGTACAAGGCGAACGGGCAGGCGCAAAAAATCCCCGCGCTGCTGGACCGCGCGGCCAAGGCGGACACCAAGGACCCAATGTTCTGGCTGCGCCTCGGCGCGTTGTACGCCGAGGTGTATCTGGCGGATGATCCGACGGCTAACGCGGACGATCTCAAGAAGACGACGACGATTTTCCAAAAGGCACTCGCCAATGGGAACAACGAGGTCGAGATCATCGGCAAGATCGCCGATTTCTTTGTCGCCACGCAGCAGCTCGCCGAGGCCGTCCCGCTGTACAAACGCATCATCGACGTGGACCCGGCCCAGAACACGGCGCGCGAGAATCTCGCCCGCTGCTACCTGGGGCTTAACCAGCCGGACAAAGCCGCGGAGGCGCTGGAGGATCTGATTAAGCTCAATCCGGTGCAGCCCCATGCCTACGAGACCTTGGCCAAGATCTACGAGGCCGCGGGGGAGATGGAGAAGGCGGCCCAGAACTACGAACAAAGCCTGCTGGTCAGTCCGAACGATCCGGGAACGTACGAGAGCCTCGCCAAGCGGCTGCTGATGTTGAAAAACCCCGATCGGGCGGCCAACATCCTCACCGAAGCACGGAAACGCTTCCCGGAAGTGGCCGGATTCACCTTCCTGCTCGCGGTCTCCCTGGAGGAGGCCAAGCAGCATCAACAGGCGTTGGCGATGTACGAGCAGACGGAAGTCGAAGCCCGCCGCTCCAACAACGACGCGATGCTCGACAGCCAGTTTTACTTCAATTTCGGGGTTTCGGCCGAGCAGGCGGGTCTCTACGACCGCGCGGCGACGCTGCTGAAGAAATCGCTCGTGTTGGAGGACGACCCGCGTCAGATCGCCAACGCGAGCAACTACCTGGGCTTCATGTGGGTGGACCACGACCAAAACATTGAGGAAGGCGGCGACCTGATCAAAAAAGCCATCGAGATCGAGCCTGACAACGGTGCGTACCTCGACAGCCTCGGCTGGTATTACTACAAGACGAACCGCTACGACGAAGCCCTGGCGCAACTCCAGCAAGCCGTCGAGAAGCTCAAGCCCGAGGATGCCGTGGTGTACGAGCATCTCGGCGACACGTACCTGAAGCTGAACGATTCCGCCAAGGCTCTCGGTTCATGGCAAAAGGCCATGGAACTCGACCCGCAAAACCCGGACGCGGCGGCGATCACGAAAAAGATTACCGATGTGAAGGGCGCGCCTCCGGCCATCCCGCCGCCCGCGCCACCGCCGAAGAGTTGACGGACCGGCGGCCCACACCAGGACGACCGCCTTCGGCGGGACCTTTCGCACACTCTCCGTGGAAGGAGAAAGCAACGGTTCTAGTACTACTCCGTTAGTTGGTTAGAGAGGAGATGCAGGCGGCAGTAAGGGCA
>CAXTOX010000058.1:0-7785 GCA_964245885.1 uncultured Chthoniobacterales bacterium
CATGCCGCCAGCTTGCCAGCCAGTCGTGGCTCAATCAAGCGAACTATGCTCTAGCAGCAGATTAAGGATGTGACCGCCGACACTTTCATCAACTGGCGAGCAAGGCAGCGAGTCGCTCCCAAAACCTTGAACGAGTACCTTGATGCTTGTAACGCATTCTTCAAGTGGATGGAACGAATCGAGCGCATCACGCTCAATCCGTTGCGGAAGGTGGGGAAGGTTGATACTCGCGGGGAAGAAGTGCGTAAACGGCGCGCCTTCACGGACGTTGAAGTAAGCCGTCTCTTGGCTGTTGCTGGCGACCATAAAGCGGCCTATTTGACCGCGCTTTTCACCGGATTGCGGCGCAACGAACTGAAGGCTTTGGAGTGGAGCGACGTTTTCCTTGATGATCCGAAGCCATACTTATCCGCACGAGCTTCCACGACCAAAAACAAGCGGCAGGCTACCATTCGCTTGCACGAACAGGTTGTGGCCGAACTTCGTACCATCAAACCGTCCGGCAGTTTGGATGGCAGGAAGGTTTTCGCCGGTTCATGTCTGCCGGGCATGTGGGCTTTCAAAACCGATTTGCAGCGGGCGGGGATTGTCTACGCTGATGCACAGGGCAGGAAAGCTGACTTCCACGCATTACGCTACACCTTCGCAACGAACCTCTCCAAAGCAGGCATTTTGCCCCGCGAAGCGATGGAACTGCTCCGTCACAGCGACATGCGCCTGACGATGAAGACGTACACCGATGCCGGTCTACTTTTGACGGGGGAAGCGGTTGCCAAGCTGCCGTCTTACGTCACCCCAGACGGGCAAATCCTTGTGGGGCCGATAGCTGCGGTCACTGACACACAAATACGCACACAAACCCCAGTCTCAGGCGATCATAATCTGGCACAGCATGGCACACGGATGTCCGTTGATTTTGATTCGGAAGCCCCTCAAAATGAGGATGCAAGGCACAGTTTGGCACTATCTGGCACAGATAGGCAAAATGCCAAAAATGGCTCCAGCGGTAGGATTCGAACCTACGACCAGGCGATTAACAGTCGCCCGCTCTACCACTGAGCTACGCTGGAAGACGAGCTGAGATGAGCCGACTTCGCAACGCGGCCGAACCCTCAACAACAATTCTCCAGATAATTGCATCGCCGTTGTGGGCACGCAAGAGGAAATTCTGCCGTGTCAAAGGCCGGACACATTGAGATGCCCTCGGCAGTCAGGCTCACGGTCTTGGCAACGTGCTTGAGCGCGGCCAAACAAGCTCCGTGCGCTCTCGCTGCCACCCTTCCATCCGGGTGGAATCAAACCTGACAGAACCCGTTGTCCCGAAACGTTTTTACTGAAGGTGGCATCCTCGCGGAGGCGACCTGAGAGGCCCTTTATCACGGCGCAACGTCGATGCCGAACGGAACAAAAATCATCTTTCCGTCGACCTGCACCTGACAATACAGCCGCAAAAAACCACCCTTGGGCGGAAAGAACGCAAAGTTCAGGACCGGCCCTCCGCGCAACGTTGCGTCCAAAAGTTCCGGCCCGGTCGGGTGGAGATGCACGACGGTCTGGCCGTCATCGTAGAAACCGACCAGATGCGCAAAGGAGTTCATCACCGGCTCCAAAGCTGCGAAAAACTCGCCGCCCGGCTTCCGAATCAGGATCTGCAATGCACACGTCTGCTTTGCCCGTGGCGGCAACCGGTCAGGCATTTCGGTGGTCAGTTGAAAATCCAATCCGCCGGCTTCCGCGTGAAACGTGCTTTGGTGACTCACGCGCGGCCGTTCCGGCCGCGGTGATCCGTCTGCGGCAGGCAGGTCGACCGGGACATATTCCTGGATGCCGGTCACCGCTGGCACCACGTCGGCATAGACCCGGTACGGCCGGGTATTTGCAGGCATGAAGGTAAATTCATACTCTCCAGGCGGGCCGGTCGGGGTCGGATGTTCGTGGTGATAATCCTCCAATGCGGAATCAACGATGAGGAGGTGAATCCGTTGCGTGTGCGCCACCAGCAAATCGGCTGAGCCAACGGGTGAACCGTCTCGCATTGTCAGCCGCACCTTCACGCGTGTTTGCCTCCCGGCCTGCGGCGGGACATCGCACTCCGCCGTCATACGCAGCAATGGATCACCCGGAGGAGCAACGTACACAAAACTGTATGGAATTCGTCTCGGCGTAAGCGCCATGCCGCATTTGGGGCAAAACGCTTTGCCGTCCAGGCTGACCGTCTCAGGGTGCATCGGGCAGAAGAAAACGTCTGCACCGACTGTTTTTGGGTCGGTCCCCTGCGCAAGGGCGTCGAGCGTGGCATGCACTTTGTCCAACGCCGTGCCGATGCTGGCGTGGTCCCCGGCGACGCACGCCTGCGCGAGCGAGTGAAACGACGAACCCACGCGCATCGTGGCAGCGGCGACTTCCTTCTGCCGAGGCGTGCCGTCCGCCAGACGCGCGAGCGTCCGCAACGCCGGGCTGCACAGCGACGCCTGGTCGGGCACCTCGACGAGACGATCCTCGTGGATGAGCCTCCCGACGTTCTCCACCGCGAGCCGCAAAACGTTCCATGCTTCCGGCGCGGACTCCGGATTCAGAACACTGTCGGGGACGGGAACATGGGCCTGCGCTGCCGACGGTGACGAGAGAAAGACTGTGCAAACCAGGAGCAGCGCGCCAACCCATCCAGCGGACGGAGGCTTGCGCGCAAGAACACCGCTCCACCAACCGTCAGCGCACCACAACGTCATCGGCGGTTCCCATCACTTTGTCCGGACCAGCGGAGTGAATTTCCATCACGTCCCTGCTCAGCTGATGAAAGAAATATGGCGTGCCCCACTCGTCGACCAACTCGCCCTTGGCGTTCAGGTTCACACCCTCCGGCGGGCCGAGCACCGCCTGGCGCGCGTTCTTGCCCATGATGGAGGTCATGATCTCGGCGTTGGTGCCGACGGGATTTTCACCGTTCAAAGTATGGTAATCCGTCACCATGCGCCGGACTTTGATCGCGTTGATCGACGCGGAGTCGGAACGTGCCATGGTCGGATCAAGAGAAGGCAACGGCGGCGCCGTTTGTTGGGTGGGAGCAAACGAAGGTGCAGATGGAGCCACCGGCGTCATCGCGACGCTTTGCGAAGGCGGCGTCGCGCTGGTCGCGGCTAAGGCCGAAGCGGCGGGCGATGACTCGGCACTCGTGCCAGACGTGGACGGCGAATGCTCCGAGACGGTTTGGCTAGGTACCTTGACTTCCGGCGGAGGGACGTGCGGCCGCAACAGCAGCCAGCCAAACAACGCCGCCACAAACAACGCGCCGACGATGGCGACGATCCTTGGCGAACTCATCTCACGAGATCAGAGGAAACCCAGGTACGGGCTTGCAAAGCGTCCGAGGTTGGGAAACACCGTCGGCATGTGTGTGCTATCCACACCGAACCATTTCGCCATCGTCGCGGCATATTGATCAACCGCCGTCGTCGGGATCCATCGACCCGTGCTGGTGTCATCCGGGCCACCCACGGTCAGCGTCGGCCACTTGCCATAAGTGCGCTGGCCCTGCACGGCACCGCCGATGACCATGTGGTGACTACCCCAGCCGTGATCGCTGCCGAGGCTGTTGCTCGGGAACGTCCGGCCGAAATCGCTCACCGTGAAAGAGGTCACGCGCTGGTCGAACGCCGCGTCGCCGTACGTCGTGCCGATCTGCGTCATCGCGTTCTGGAACGCGTTGACGCTCTGGCTCAGCTCGGCGAAGAGGTTGGCCTGCGCGCCGATAATCACCTTGGCGTTGTTGATCGTGGTCGAGCCGGCGTTGCTCGTCTGGCCGGTGTGCAGGTCGTAGCCGCCCACCTGCACGAAGAAGATTTGCCGTTTCATCCCCAAGCCCGGTTTCGCGGCACCCGCCGAGCGGTAGCCTGCCTCGATCACCTTGGCGACCATCTTCAACTGCGACATCAGGCTGGAGTTGAACGATCCGCCGCCGTTGGGCACGTTGATCGTCGTCGGGAACAGGCTGTCGAAGGTCGTTGAGGTCACCTGGGAGTTGCTAATCGCCGTCGTCAATCCGCTGCCGCTGGCGAGCGCGTGCTCCAGAGCCAGCGAATAGTTGGAGGTCAGCATGTTTTGCTGCACGGCGTCAATGCCGAGGATATTGTTCAGCGTCGCCGTGCGCGCGGCCTGCGCGGCGCTCGGGCCGAGCGCGGAGTTGAGCGACACCACGCCGCCGCTCGACACGGAATACTGCTGCACCGTGCCGCCGACCTCGAAGGTGTTCGACCCCGCGAGGGTCACGCACATCGAGAGCACGGACGTGTTGCCGTTGTGCGGGTTGTAGGTGTCGAGCAGGTCCGCGCAACGTCCGCCCCAGCCGGTCGCCGGCGGTTGGTCGGGGATCGAGGTCTGCCACTGCACCTGCTGGTCGGCGTGGGAGAAAAGCTGCGGCGGCAGTGGGACCGAATTTGCCGCGTACTGCGCTTTGGTCACCGGGTAGACGAGCGTGCCGACGTTGAAGACCGGGGCCATTTTCCCGGCGTTGAAGAGCGCCTGCAGTTCCGGACACGCGGGATGGACGCCGTAGGTGTGACCGTCACTGCCGAGCGAGTTCAACGCAAGGGCCGTCGCACCGCTGCCGTCCGCGTTGGGGATGGCGAGGACGGGCGTGCGGATCGTCGCGTAGTTCGCGTATTCTGAGGCGAGGGTGGGGATGAAGAGGTTGTTCGAGTCGTTGCCGCCGTTGAGGAAGATGCACACCAGCGCCTTGTAGTCGGAGATGCCGGAAGACTGAGCCATCGCGGCGTTGATGAAGCGCAGGTCGCGGATCGTGTTCGTCAACGCCGCGGTGCCGACCGCCGCGCAGAGCGCTTGACGGATGAACGTGCGCCGCGTGGTCGGCGCGCCGAGGCTGGAAAATTTGTCGTTTCGCATGGACGGGAATAGGTCAGGTCACTGCTGCACGGCGTACTCGGGAGAAGCGAGGATCAACTGCACGACCGCCCGCACCCGGTCGCGCGCGCTCGTCGTCGGCAGGCTAGGCGCGGCGGGCGGCGCGGTGGTCGTGCCGGTCGCGGTCTGTGTCGGCGGGAAGTACGTCGTGTTGTTGACGAAGCCGAGGATGGCGTTCTTCGTGCCCGTCGTGAGCGTGCCGCCGGTTAGCAGGTCGCCGAGCTTGTTGATGAGCGCGGCCGTGTCCACTGTGGTTGTCGTCACGGCGGTGACCCTCGTGCCGCTCGTGGTGGACGTGGTGTTCACCGTGACGTACGGCGCGGCCAGGTACGCGTTCAGGTCGAGGTTCAGCGCGCCGCTCTTGAAATTGCACAATCCGCTGGTGTTGCCGGAGGAGAGCACGGTCGAGTTGATCGTGTTCGTCAGCGTCATGATGTTCGAGTCGGTCGTCAACTGGAACTCGGGCGTCGTGACGCTGTTCGCCGCCAGCGTGCCGGGATACTGGTAGTCCGGGTAGAAGAAATTGAACACCGTCGGCGCGTCCAGAGGGGACTGCACGGTCAGCGCGTTGGTGTTGCCCATGTCGAACTTGCTGCCCGGCAGCGCGACGTTCCCCGAGCGGGTGAGCGGCGGCACGGTGAGCGGGTAGGCCGTGACCGTGCCGACGCTGGTCTCGGCGGTGTACTTCGTGGAGGTCGCCACCGTGAAGTGCCGTTCGTCGATCACGCTCGCGACCGTCCACTCCGAGTCGGTCAACTGCCTGCCCGCCGACCACGTCAGCCAGATCCGGTCGCCGACGTTCACGTTGGCGTTGGTGTAGGCCGCGATCGTGATCGTGCTGGCCGTCGAGCCGCCCGGATTCGTGATCGTGTCCAACGCGGTGAACTTCGGCAAGATCACGATGCCGCTGACCGCGGTCGCCGGAGCCGCGCCGGTGGTCGTGACCGTGAACGAACCGGTCGTCGGCACGGTGGCGACCGTGTAGATGCCGTCCGTCTCCGTACCGCCGGTGGCCGTGACGAACTTCAGGTACACCTCGCCGTTCACCGCAGGGCCGCCGGTGTTGACCGTGATGGTGTTCGACCCGGCGGCCTGCGTGTAGGTGACGCTGGCCACGCTCTGCGCGCTGACGGTCAACGAGGTCGCCGAAGGCACCGCCGACACGTAGTAGTTGCCCGTGGTTGGGTTGTTAGCCGGCGTCGCGCCGTTGTTCACGCTGAAGTCCAGCCACACGTAGTCGCCCGCGCTGAAGTGGTGCGGGTTGGCGGTGTTGATCGTCATGGCGACCGCGCCGGACTGGGTGAACGACCCCGCGTTATCGGAGGCGAGGAACGTCCGTCCCGGCCCGGTGATGCGCAGGAGAGGCTCACGCTGCTTGCCCGTCGTCGTGGACGCCAGGGCCGCCGAGACGTTGCGCGCCTCGCCGTCGAGGAGGATGGTCTTGACCACCGCGGTCATGTTGCCGCGGACGTGGCTGGAGGTGCCGTCGTCGTCGAAAACGGTCACCACGCGCTGGAGGTAGCCCGGTGATGGGTTGCTCTCGACGAGGCGCTGGATCAACTGGCGGCAAATGTACGGGCCGACGTTGGGATGGTTGAAGATGTTGTCCAGTGCGCCGTCCAGATCACCGAGGCAATAGCTGTCGTACGCGGCGGTGGTCGTGTCGGCCTGCGAGCCGCTCACCGCCGACGCGGTCATGCTGTACCCGACGGCGGCGGGGAGAACCACATGGTTCAGCAAGGTCTTGGGGCCGAGTTCATGGTAGTTTTTAACCATCGTCATCGGATTCATCCAATCGACCGCCGGATAGAAGCTCGTCGGCAACTGCCCGCTGGACTGTGACGCTTGGTGCCACGTCCAACCGGTGAGCACCCGCGCGACGCCGTTGGTGATGGTGCTCTGGGTGTACGTCGGCACGGGGTTGCCGGAGGAGTCGAGCACGAGGGAGCCGTCGGGCCACAGCCGGTTCAACCCGACCGAGAAAAGCTGCATGATCTCGCGGGCATAGTTCTCGTTGGGATGGTAGCCGGTGGCGAGGTTGCCCTTTTGGTTGCCCTGCATGTTCAGCCAGTAACCCATGATCGGATGAAGCGTCGCGGCCTTGAGCGTGTCGCGGAAGTTGCCGAACGCATCGTCGGCGAGCAGATCGTAGTACGAGGCCAGCCCGACCGGGTTGCCAGCGAGGGTGCCGTTCGTGTCGGAGACGACCAGGATCTCGCTCAGGGCAAAGGCGACGCGCTGCCGGAGCTGATCCTGCCCGGTGATGGCCTCGTGCCACCAGGCGTTGTCCACGGGCGAGGCGTTGAGGAAGGCGCTGGCCGTCAGGGCAAGCTGCTGCTGCACGTTCGGCACGAGGTGGTTGGCGGGGAGCGCGAGTTGCGCGTTGATCCAGGCGGCGTAGCCGTTGGCCTTGACGTACGCCACGTCGGCCGGCGACGCACCGAACGCGGCCTGGTTGAGGAAGCGCGCCGCCCCGGCGTCGGTGCCGCTGTCGTCGGTGTAGCCGGGATCGGCCACGGGCACCGGCGCGGTCTGCGAGCCGTTGATCGCGGCGAGGAAGCCGCGGATTTCGCCGTTGGGATAGTTGACCGTGTGGGCGTTGAAATACAGCCGGCCCTGTTTGAGCGCGGTGACGATGTCGGACGCGGAGTAGGCTCCGGCGACGACGATGTTCCAGATGTAGCCGCCGTCGGCGGTTTTCAGTTCCGGGTGAAACTTGTCCACGTCGTCGAGGTCGAAGACGATGGGGCCGCTGCCCGTGGCGTCGGGTGCGAGGTGGATATGGTAGGCGGTGCGCGGCGAGGACAGACCGTTGTAGTTGAAGTGCAGGATCGCCTGGGTGTTGCCCGGTGCGACCCGCAGATTTGC
>CAXTOX010000058.1:7795-9557 GCA_964245885.1 uncultured Chthoniobacterales bacterium
CGAGCCGGTCGCGGTGCTGGAAGCCACGCCTTGTGGCGAAAGGTTGGTGACGTAGAGCGCGCTACCGTCCGAGGCGGCGTTGACCGGGAAATCGTAGGTGCCGAGCACGTAGCCTGACAGGGTGCCGACGACCGTCGTGCTGACCGCGCCGCCCGTGGCTGGCGTGGAAGTCACGCTGTTCGGGTCGAGCAGCCAGCCGACCGCCACGTTTTGCGACGTGCTGCCGGTGCCCACGTTGCGCAGCACCTCGTAGTAGTACCGCTGCCCCGCCGTGAGCGCGAGCAACGGGGAACGCTGGTGCGTCTGCGCGGAATTGCCGGTCCACGCCTCGCCGGCGGTGCCGGGCGCGGTGACGTAGGCGCGGCGCAGTTTGTTGACGGCCTGGTCGTCGTCGGAGATCCAGAGTTCGGCCGCGTTGTTCGCCGCCAGCCAGAAGGAGTAGTTGCCGGTGGCGGGAACCGTCAGGTATCCGCGCAGCCGTTCGCCGGTGTTGTCAGCATACGCGGTGTTATCCTCCAGCGTGGTGAGCGCGTTGTCGGTGGAACCCGGTGTGGCCGCCAGCGGAAGGTCGGACACGGCCGAACCGCCGAGCCCGGTCCAGAGTTCACGGGTGACACCGGTGCCCGCCGCGAGGATCTGGACCGTGAGTGTGGACGCCCCGGTGCCGTAGGTGTTCGCGGCGGTCAGAGCGACGGTGTACGTGCCGGCGGTGGTCGGAGTGCCGCTGATCACGCCGGTGGCCGGGTTCAACGTCAATCCCGGCGGCAAGCTGCCCCCGTGCGAGGCCAAGGCGTACGTGGCCGCCGTGCTCAGCGTGTTGGTGGCCGCCACGGTGAAGCTGAACGGCTGGTTGACGAAGCCGACGGCGTTGGTGCTGCTGACGAACGTCGGCGGGGCGTCGGCCGTGGTATCGGGATAAAGGCGCGCCGCCGGGATGACCTGCTTGACCTGGCTGTTGCTGTACCACGAGAGCACCGCACCCGCCCCGCCGGTCCCCTGGAAGTATTCCATCTTGATGTCGTAGAGCACGCCAGCCTGGAGATTGATCGAGCCAATCCGATCGGCGGATTGATAGACCCAGCCGTCGATGATGAGTTGGCCGTTGACCCACAGCTTGACGCCGTCGTCTGTCTTGGTGTCGAAGTAGTAGGTCTCCGAGTATTGGGGCTGCACCTGACCAGCCCAACGCGCCGTGTAGTAGCTCGTGCTGAGTTTCGGGTCGGGGCTGACGGTCGCCGACCAGGTCGTAAAATTGATGCCGGGATCGAGCCGCGTGAGCTTGAGGTTCGCGGGCAGGAAGAGGTTGGCGTTGTAGCTGCCGATGTTGCTCGACGAGGTGTCTTGGAAATAATAGCCCGTCAAGCCCGTACCGGTCGGGTTGCCCGCCGGGGTGATGACGACGCTCGCGCTGCTGTTCGCCCCGAGGGTGTACGCGCCGCCGGGCGGGGCGTAGACGGTGGCCACGGCGTTCGTGCGCAGGCTGGCATCGGGCAACGGGGCGAGCGAAAGCGTCACCACGCCGACCTTCGGACCAAAGGTTGCGGAGGTCGGCATCGCCGCGTAGTCCGTGTCCGCCACCGCCGTGCCCGACCAGACGAGCGGCACCGTCAACGAGGCGAAGTGCAGGGTGCCGCCACGCGAAACCGTGATCGTGCCGAAATCGGAAGCCGCCGTGGCGGCGTCGGGCGGCGGGTCGCCCCCTCCCGCGGCTCCCTACCGCCGGTCGTTCTCCAGCAGCTCGACGACCGCCCCCAGCGTCGCC